>WBTZ01000244.1 GCA_009026175.1 Zoogloea sp.
CCCTAGCCCGGCGTTCCCTCACCCCGTCCCTCCTGCTGTCCCTGTGCGTCCTGGCGGCCTGTACGGGCAAGGATCAGCCCGCGGGCCCGCCCGGTGGTGCCCCCCAGGCCCTGCCGGTGACCGTGCTCGAGGTGCAGCCGACCAAGGTCGAGTCCAGTGTCGAGGCCGTGGCCCAGACCGAGGGCGCACGTGAGGTGGAGATCCGTGCCCGCGTGGGCGGCATCCTGACCAAGCGGCTGTACGAGGAAGGCACCCCGGTCAAGGCCGGCCAGCCCCTCTTCCAGCTCGACCGGGAACCCTTCGACGTGGCGGTGGCCCAGGCCAGGGCCCAGGTGGCCCAGAACAAGGCCCGCGCCGAACAGACCGTGCGCGAGGCCGCCCGCCTGAAGGGCCTGCTCGCCCAGCAGGCCATCAGCCAGCGCGAGTACGACACGGCTGTCTCCGACAACGCCTCCGCCCTGGCCGCCGTGCAGTCCGCCGAGGCCGCCCTGCGCCAGGCCGAACTCAACCTGACCTGGTCCACCGTGACGGCGCCAGTCTCCGGTGTCAGCGGCCGCGCCGCAGTCTCCGAAGGCAACCTGGTAGGCGCCAACGGCCTGGTCACCACCGTGACCCAGCTCAACCCCATGTGGGTCCGCTTCTCGCTGTCCGAGGCCGAGCTCAATGCCGCGACACCCAGCGGGCGCTTCAAGCCCCAGGCGGTGCGCGGTGTCGAGCTGATCCTGCCGGACGGCAGCACCTACCCGGTACGCGGCAAACTCAACTTTGCCGGCAGCCAGGTCAATCCGACCCTCGGCACCCTCCAACTGCGGGGTGAGTTCCCCAACGCCGACGGCGCCCTGCTGCCCGGCCAGTTCGTGCGTGCCCGCCTCCTCACCGGCGAACGCGACGGCGTCTTCAAGGTGCCCCAGAACGCGGTGATGCAGACCGACAAGGGCGCCGTGGTGATGCTCGCCAACGCCGACAACAAGGTGGAGCCGCGGCCGGTCAAGACCGGCCAGTGGGTCGGCTCCGACTGGGTCATCCTTGGTGGCCTGAAGGCCGGCGACAAGGTCATCGTGGACAACCTGATCAAGGTCCGTCCCGGCGCCCCGGTGGCCCCCCACGGCCCCGGCGAAGGTCCCGGCGCGCCCGGCGGCAAGCCGGGTGCCGCCCCCGCCGCCCCGGCCAAGGGTTGAGGGAGTCAGCATCCATGTCACGCTTCTTCATCAGCCGGCCGATCTTCGCATCGGTCATCTCCATCATCATCGTCATCGCCGGCCTGATGGCCTCGCTGACGCTGCCGGTGGCCCAGTACCCGGAAATCACGCCGCCCACGGTGATCATTTCCGCCACCTTCCCCGGCGCCAACGCCGAGACCCTGTCCAAGACCGTGGCGGCCCCCATCGAGGAGCAGCTGTCGGGCGTGGAAGGCCTGCTCTATTACAACTCCCAGAGCACCTCCAGCGGCACGGTCAGCATCACCGCCACGTTTGAGGTGGGAACCAACCCGGACACGGCGCTGATCGCCGTGAACAACCGGGTCAAGGTGGCCGAGCCGCGCCTGCCCGACGATGTGCGGCGGACCGGCGTGCTGGTCCAGAAACGCTCCAACAACATCCTGATGTTCGCGGCCCTGCGCTCCCCCGACCAGTCGTATGACGCGCTCTACCTGTCGAACTACGTAGCCCTCAATATCATCGAGGAGATCCGCCGCATTCCCGGCGTCGGCGACGCCCAGCAGTTCGACCCGGTATACGCCATGCGGGTGTGGCTGAAGCCCGACGTGATGGCCAAGCTCGGCATCACCACCACCGACGTGTCCAACGCCATCAAGGTGCAGAACGCGCAGAACGCCGCGGGCAAGATCGGTGCGGATCCCGTCGTCAATGGCCAGCAGCTGACCTACACGGTGACGGCCAAGGGGCGTCTGCTGACCCCCGATGACTTCGGCAACATCGTGCTGCGGGCAGAGGGCCCCGGAGGCCTGGTGCGCCTCAAGGACGTGGCGCGCCTCGAACTGGGCGCCGACAACTACGACCGCAGCGCCAAGGTGAACGGTGCCCCGGTGTCGGGCATGGGCATCTACCTGCAGTCCGGTGCCAACGCGCTCGATACGGCCAAGAAGGTCCGCGCCCGTCTGGACGAGATGTCCAAGCAGTTCCCCAAGGGCGTCGAGTACTTCGTGCCCTACGACACCACCCGCTTCATCCAGGAGTCGGCCAAGGAGGTGGTGCACACCCTGATCGAGGCCGCCATCCTGGTGATCGCGGTGGTCTACCTGTTCCTACAGAACTGGCGCGCCACCCTGATCCCCATCGTGGCCGTGCCGGTGTCCCTGATCGGCACCTTTGCCGGCATGTGGCTGTTCGGCTTCTCGATCAACACCCTGACCTTGTTCGCCATGGTGCTGGCCATCGGCATCGTGGTGGATGACGCGATCGTGGTGCTGGAGAACGTCGAACGCCTGATGAGCGAGCAGAAGCTGTCGCCCCGGGATGCAGCCATCGAGGCCATGCGCGAGGTGTCCGGCGCGGTGGTGGCCATCGTCCTGGTGCTGTGCGCGGTGTTCATCCCGGTGGCCTTCCTCGGCGGCATCGCCGGCAAGCTGTACCAGCAGTTCGCCGTCACCGTGGCGGTGGCGGTGGTGATCTCGGGCATCGTCGCGCTGACCCTGACGCCGGCCCTGTGCGCCCTGCTGCTCAAGCCGACCCACGAGGAGAAGCCCCTCTTCCGGCCCTTCAACCGGCTGTTCGAGCGCTTCACCCGCAGCTACACCAGCGTGGTCGGCCTGACCCTGCGCCACGGCATCATCGGCGGCCTGTTCTTCATCCTGGCCATCGCCGGCGCGGGCGGCCTGCTGCGCCTCGTGCCGGGCAGCTTCGTGCCGGCCGAAGACCAGGGCTACCTGTTCGGCTTCGTCACCCTGACCGATGGCGCCTCCGCCCAACGCACCGCGGTGACCGCCGAGCAGATGCGCCAGCGCATCATGTCCGACGACATCGAGAACATCTTCTTCGTGCATGGTGCGGACTTCATCACCGGCAACAACCGGCCCAGCGTCGCCACCACCTTCATCGTCTTCAAGCCCTGGGACCAGCGCACCGTGACCACCGGCGAGATGGCCGGCAAGTTCATGGGCGTCGGCATGAGCCTGCCCGATGGCATGGGCCTGGTCTTCAACCCGCCACCGATCCAGGGCCTGGGCACGGCCGGCGGCTTCGAGGTCTATGTGCAGAACCGCGCCGACGGCGACCCGCGCAGCCTGGCGGCGGTGACCGGCCAGTTCGTCGAGGCCCTCAAGAAGCGTCCGGAACTCACCGGCATCAACACCTTCTTCCGGGTCACCGCGCCGCAGCTCTACGTGGAGGTGGATGAACCCAAGGCCTTGTCGATGGGCGTCCCGCTGGACGCCATCTACGCCACCCTGCAGGCCAGCACCGGCACCCTGTACGTCAACGACTTCAACCGCAGCGGCAAGACCTACAAGGTCCAGGTGTCGGCCGACGCTGCCTACCGGATGAAGCCGGAAGACCTGCTCAAGCCCTATGTGCGCTCGAACAGCGGCGCCATGGTGCCCCTGTCGGCCATCGCCACCGTCAAGACCGTGACCGGCGCGGAGATGGTGGAGCGCTTCAACGGCTTCGTCTCGGCCAAGGTGCTCGGTAACTCGGCACCGGGCTTCAGCTCCGGCGACGCCATCAAGGCGGTCGAGGAAGTCTCGCGGGAGGTGCTGCCCGAGGGCTACCGCACCGAGTGGGTGGGCCAGGCCTTCCAGGAGAAGCGCACCGGCAGCGCCTCGGTGATCGCCTTCGTGTTCGGCATCATCATGGTCTTCCTGATCCTGGCGGCCCAGTACGAAAAGTGGTCCCTGCCCCTGGCGGTGATCATGGCCGTACCCTTCGCCATGCTCGGCGCCCTGCTGGCCGTGCTGTTCCGCGGCATGCCCAACGACATCTACTTCCAGATCGGCCTGGTGGTGCTGGTGGGCCTCGCGGCGAAGAACGCCATCCTGATCGTCGAGTTTGCCGCCCAGAAGCAGGCCGAGGGCATGAACATCGTCGATGCGGCGATCGAAGCCGCCCGCCTGCGCTTCCGCCCCATCGTGATGACCTCCCTGGCCTTCATCCTGGGCGTGCTGCCGCTGGCCATCTCCACCGGCGCGGGCGCTGCCGCCCGCCGCTCGATGGGCACCGGTGTGGTTGGGGGCATGATCGCCGCCACCTTCATCGCCACCATCTTCATTCCCCTGTTCTTCAAGTGGCTGAGCGGCCGCGCCAGCAAGGCCGCCCCCATAGGC
>WBTZ01000245.1 GCA_009026175.1 Zoogloea sp.
CTGCTGCTGTGGCCGCGCCGGCGGCAGTCCAGTCCCAGCCCGGTGGTCGTACGCCCAAGGGCACGCCCCGCGCCTATGCGATGGACGGCGCCACCTTTTATCAGGGCGGGCGCAAGATCCGTGTGCAGGGGCTCGACATCCGCGAGCCGGGCATGACCTCCGAACACGCCACCCAGCGCCTGCAGCGGGCGCTGGATTCGGGCAGCGTGTCGGTCGAGCCGGTAGAGGTGGACACCTCCGGGCACACCGTTGCGGTGGTGCGCGTGAATGGCCGCAATGTGGCCGAAACGGTGCGGGCTCCTGCCAATTAGTCTTGAAGCGTCAAGACCTTGCTTCGATCACCGGGGCGCCGGAGAGCGGTGGGGTCTGGCAGCCGATGCCGTGGTGTGGACGGTGCCCCTTGTGGAAGCGATTCCCTAGGGGCAAGGCAGTGCGACGCAGGCCTGGGCCGAGGTACGCCTCTCCAGGCCCATTCCCGCAGGGCGGCCGCCCCCGCAGCCAGATGGCCACCAGCCATGTGCCTGCGGCTATGGCGCTGACGTCGGGCGCTGACCCCGCCTGTGAGACTCACAGGCAAGATTCGGCCATGTCGTGAACTGTTTCCGGGCGACCCAGGCAGGTCAATTGGGCGTTCTTATGGGCATTCTCATGGGGGGCACCCGGGGCCGCGGGCTGCGGCTCAATTTCGATGTGAGGTGATTGCTTGATCCAGGGATTCAGAACAGACATTCAGGCCATGAGAGGGTTGGCTGTATCCATGGTCCTCCTCTATCACGCTGACCTCGGGTTCCTGCCTGCCGGTTTTCTCGGTGTCGACATCTTCTTTGTCCTGTCCGGCTTCCTCATCACCAGCCTGGTCAGGCGCGCGGTTGAAGACGGGACCTTCAGTTTCACGGAGTTCTATTTCCGTCGGGCCAAGCGCCTCTTGCCGGCGGCCTACGTCACCTTCCTGCTGACTGCGCTGGCCGCACCCTTCATCCTCAACGCCCAGGAACTCCAGGATTTCAGCCGGCAGGTACTGGGGGCCGTCACGTTTTCGGCCAACGTGGTCCTGCTGATGCAAGCGGGCTATTTCGCCGGGGCCGCCGAGCTCAAGCCGCTGCTGCATGTGTGGTCCTTGTCCATCGAGGAACAGTATTACCTGCTGCTTCCCGCGATGCTGGTGTTCGCCCCACGACGGTACTGGTTGCCAGTCGGGGTCATCCTCCTGTTCGGAAGTCTCGGTCTGTGTCTGTTCCTGCAGGCCGTCAAGCCGATTGCCACTTTTTATCTGCTGCCCACGCGGGCCTGGGAGCTTGGGCTGGGTTCCTTGGCGGCTATCGCGCCGCTGCGGCAGACGCGTTGGGCTGGACTGTTCCGCGCAGCGTTCTGGCCAGCGGTGGCGCTTCTTGTGTTGCTCCCGGTCTTTCCAACCGGGCTGCCGCATCCGGGAGTGGATGCGCTTATCGTCTGTTGTGCCACGGTTGTTGTCATCCTGCGTCAGCATCCACTGCTCGAGTCGGCTTGGTGGTCGCGTGGTCTGGCGCGGATAGGGGATGTGTCCTATTCGCTCTACCTGGCGCACTGGCCACCGTTCGCTTTCCTGAAGAACGCTGTGGTCGGACAGGTTACGCTGCAGCAGAGTCTCGCAACCCTGCTGCTCGGCGTGGTGCTTGGTTATCTGCTCTACCGTTTTGTCGAACTTCCAACCCGGCGTCTGGCCCTGCGTCCTTCCAGGCGCTTTGCCCTTGGCGTGGTGTCGGTGTCTTGTGCGGTACTGAGCATGCCGGTGGCGATGGCTGCATGGTCCAAGGCGGAGGGGCCGGACTTCACGCACATCCGGCGATCCAACGATGGTTTTGCGCCGGAGTGCGCCTTCGAAACCCGCTTCGAACCTTTGGTTGCCTGCAGGAATGCCGAGGCGCCGAAGACCATGGTATGGGGCGACTCCTTCGCCATGCACCTGGTGCCGGGGCTGGCCGCGGTCAGCGACGGAGGGGTGGTGCAGGCCACCCGAGGCAATTGCGGCCCCATTCTCGATCTGGCCCCCCTGTCGGACGTGTTTTATCTCCGTCCCTGGGCGGAGGCGTGCATGGATTTCAACCGTTCCGTGATGGACTACATTGCCCGTACCCCCAGCATCCGGGTGGTGGTTCTGTCGAGCGTCTTCCATCAATACTTGCGAGGCGAGGATAGCCGTAACCATTGGCGCACGCTGGGGCGTGTGAACGGGTCCCTGGTCGAGCGGGCTGCGAGCGTAGATATTGCAACCGAGGCCATGCGGGCCACGATCCGCAGCCTGCATGCGCTGGGCAAGGAGGTTGTGCTGGTGGCTCCCCCGCCCTCATCGGGTTTCAACATCGGCGCCTGCTCTGAACGCAGGGCCCAGGGCAAGCTGGTGATCGGAGCCCCTCTGGAGGACTGCAGCATCCCCCAGGATGCGTTCCGGTCTTTCCATGGCCGCACGCTCGAGTTGATCCGCCGCCTCGAAGGAGAGCCCGGTCTGCATGTGCTGTCTTTCGAGGGATTGCTCTGCGCGGAGCAGCGTTGCGCCGCGCAGCTTGAAGGGACTTTCCTTTACGTCGACACCGGGCACCTGACCCGCGAAGGGGCCGCCCTCCTGGCACGCAAGCTCGATTGGGCGGCGGCCCTCGCCAAGTTGCGCTGACGCCTCTCGGCGGCAGGCTCACACGGGCCTACATCGCCACCAGCGTCTGGCGACCCCACCAGTCGGTGCCGGGGGCGAGCTCGATGGGCGTCTTGACCGCTGCGGCTTCCACGCAGAGCATGCGCCGGAAGCCGTCGGCGGGCATGTCGGCAAGCTGGGCGCACTTGTGCTCCCAGGGGTTCCAGACCACCACGTCCGGGAAGTTCTCGTTGTGGATGCCCAAGGCCCGGTGATCCTCGCGGACCAGGATGGTGGGGGGCGCGCCGTGGTAGATGCGGTCCACCTCGTCGTCGATCATCACCCCGACGCCGGTCTCCTTCTTCAGCGTGTTGCCGTCTGCCGAATCCCGGTATTCCAGGCCGCGCAGGCCCTCGATGCGCAGGGACTCGACCTCGCGGACCTTCAGGTAGGTGTGCAGGGCCGCGGTGAAACTGAAGGCCGTGTCGCCGGTGTTGCTCACTTCCAGCTCCATGTCCAGCCGGCCGCCGCCAATCGAGACGCTCATCTCGGCGGCGAAGGCATGGGGCCACAGGGCACGGGTCGCTGCGTCGTCCTCGAGGCGCAGGGTGGCGACGGCGTAGTCCTTGCCGGCGCGGGAGCCCACCACCCGCCAGGCGCGGTTGCGGGCGAAGCCATGCTTGGGCAGCGGGCCTTCCCCGGCAAACTGGGGAAAGCACACCGGCGTGCCGCCGCGGATCGGGGTGCTGCCGTCGAACACGGCCTGGGGGCTGAGGTAGAGGCGCTCTTCGCCGCCTGCGGGCGTCCAGGACAGCACCTGGGCGCCAAAAAGGCTGATCAGCGCCACGGCGCCATCCGGGGTTTGCAGCTTGAGCACGGGCTGGCCGTGCAGCTCGGCGGTTTCAATCTGGTCGATCATGATTCGGGGCGGGTGTCACAGAGGGCGCGATGATAGCGCGGCCACCTCCCGATGGCGGAAACAGTCGGTCAGGTGGTCGTTCACCATCCCGACCGCCTGCATGAAGGCATAGCAGATGGTGGTGCCGACAAAGCGGAAGCCGCGCTTCTTGAGTTCCTTCGAGAGCTGGTCCGACAGGGGCGTGCTGGCCTGCGCGTCAGCCAGGCTGCGGAGCTGGTTGTGGATCGGTTGCCCATCGACGAAGCGCCACAGCCAGGTGTCGAAGCTGCCGAACTCCGCCTGGATGGCCAGGAAGGCGCGGGCATTGTCGATGGTCGAGGCGATCTTGAGGCGGTTGCGGACGATGCCCGGGTTGAGCATCAGGGCCGCCTGGTCGGCTTCGGTGAAGCGGGCCACCTGCTCCGGGTCGAAGCCGGCGAAGGCTTCGCGGTAGCTCTCCCGCTTGCGCAGCACGGTGATCCACGACAGGCCGGCCTGGGCGCCTTCGAGGGTGAGCAGCTCGAAGAGGGCGCGGTCGTCGTGCTCGGGGACGCCCCATTCGGTGTCGTGGTAGTGCAGGTAGAGGTCGTACAGGGGGTTGGCGCTGGTGCCCTTGTCCGTGTAGGCCTCGCGGAACTGGAGGCGGTGGGCCGGGTGGGCGCACAGGTGATCCCAGCGCGGGGTGCTTTTGCTCGTGATGTCCATGGTGGCTGATTCTCTGGCGGCGGGAGGTGGGTGGTTGTTGGG
>WBTZ01000246.1 GCA_009026175.1 Zoogloea sp.
GCGCTGTCCGAGATCCGCCAATCCATCTGGAACTCCGCCGCGATCGGCGCGAACTTGTCGCGCAGCGCCTCGATGCCGAAGGGCAGCGAGTCGGCCAGGATCTCCTGGCGCATGAAGAAGCGCCCCGCCTCGGCGTCCGCGTGGTGGTTGGCCTCGGTGATCCAGCCCTTGTTGTGGGCCAGGAAGGCACTGACGGCGGCAACGATGCCGACCCGGTCAGGGCAGGACAGTGAGAGGGTGTAACGTCGGGGAGTGCTCATGGGCTGTAGTCCTTTTGCTCGGCCTCTGGAGGGCCATTCATTCATTCGGAGGGGCAGGGCCTGCAGGGGCGGCGTCAGCCGCCCTCGGCGCATTGGCTCGTGGTCATGCCGTCAATGATCGACGTCCGCGGGCGGCTGAAGCCGCCCCAACAAGATCCGCTCAGCCCTTGGCGGTGCGCTTGAGCTTCTGCGGGTCGTCGAAAGGCAGGGTGTGGGTGGTGGCCGCGGCGCGCAGGCTGGCACCGCGCAGCTCCAGCTTGCGACCTGGGACGGCGTAGGCCGGATCCAGGCGGGCGATGGCCATGGAGCGGCCGACCAGGCGGGAGTACATGCCACAGGTGACGAAGCCGACCTTGGTGTCGCCGTCGTACAGGCTGTCGCCGCCCAGGGCCGCCTCCCGGGAGTCGAGCTCGATGCCGAAGATCTTGAAGCGCTCCTTGCCCTGCAGGCGGTAGTGCTCGGCGGCGCCGCGGAACTCCTTCTTGCCCGGCGACACGGTGAAGTCCAGGCCCAGCTCCCACAGGCTGTCACCGATGGACTCGCCGTCCATGGGGTACATGTCGGAGTTGTCGTAGGGGTAGAACAGCAGGTAGCTCTCGACCCGCAGCCAGTCCAGGGCGGTGAAGGAGCAGGGCATGATGCCCATGGCCTTGCCCTCTGCGACGATGGTGTCCCAGATCAGTGGGGCATCGGCCGCCTTGCAGAAGATCTCGTAGCCGCGCTCGCCGGTGTAGCCGGTGCGCGACAGCATGACCGGGCGGCCGAACAGGGTCGTCTGCAGGTGGTGGAAGTAGGGCAGATCGCGCACGCCCGGCACGTGCTTGGCCAGGAACTCGACCGCTGCCGGACCCTGCAGGGACAGATCGTGCAGGTCGTCATCGAAGAGCACCACCACGTTGCGGCCGACCGCGGCACGAGTCAGGATCTCGTGGCCGGCACCGGAGCCGTGCACCACCATGAAGCTGTTCGGGCCATTGCGGTAGATCACGCAATCGTCGATGAACTTGCCGGCCTCGTTGAGCATGCAGGCGTACACCGACTTGCCCGGGTAGAGCTTCGACACGTCGCGGGTGGTGGCGAAGTTGATCAGCGCCTCGGCGTGGGGGCCGATGATGTGCATCTTCTTGAGACCGGACACATCCATCAGGCCGGCCTTGGTGCGGATCGCCTCGTGCTCGTCGGCCAGGTCGGTGGAGTAGGTCCACGCGGTGCCCATGCCGTTCCAGTCTTCGAGCTTCGAACCGAGGGCGCGATGGCGGTCGGCGAGGACCGAAAGTCTCCATGAACTCATTTGAAACTCCTTGCAGGAAAGGGGTTGAGGTATGAGTTCATTAGGCCAGCCGGCGCCGGCGGGGAAAATACTACTCTGGTACTACTTCAGGGAGAGGGGCGGGTGGCGCTCTTGCCTTCCTCGCGCAGTTCGCGCAGCCACACCGCCGCCTCGAAGCGGTTGCGCAGGTTGAGCTTCTGCAGCACGTGCTTGACGTGCACCTTCACCGTGCTCTCGGCGATGCCCAGGGAGCGCGCCACGATCTTGTTGGAGGCGCCCTTGGACACCAGTTCCAGGGTCTCCTGCTCACGGGCGGTGAGGGATGCCCAGCCGGCATCGATGCTCTCCGGGGTGGTCGGCTGGGGCTTGGCCAGCAGGCCGCCCACCTCGGCCGACAGCACCGTGCCGCCGGCCGCCACCTGGCGCAGCTTGAGGTAGAACTCGTCGGGCTCCATGTCCTTGAGCAGATAGCCGCTGGCCCCCGCCTTGAGGGCTTCCATCACGTCGAAGCTGGAGTCCGAGACGGTGAGCATCACCAGCCGGGTCGGCGAGCCGGCGGCCTGCAGGGCACGCACCACCGAAATGCCGTCGAGCCCCTTCATGTGCAGGTCCACCAGGGCCACGTCGGGGCGATGGGTCAGCACCGCCTCGATGCCCTCGGCACCGGAGGCAGCCTCCGCCACCACGCGGATGTCCGGGTACATGGACAGGAGCTGGCCAATGCCCTTGCGGAACAGGGCATGGTCGTCCACCACGGCCAGGCGGATCGGCACCGCCTGGGCATCTGCCAGGGGCGAGGGAGCAGGAAAGTCCATGGAGCGTGTCCTCGGGTCTTTTGATGAGTCAGATTGAATTCAGGCGGGCACGGCCCGGGGTCGGAAACGTATCTCCACCCGGGTGCCCGCCTCGTCGATACCGGGAGCCAGCGTCAGGCCACCGCCAAGCTGGCGGGCCCGCTCGCGCATGATGGACAGGCCGTGGTGGCCCTCGCCGCCGCTGCCGGGCGCGATGCCCCGGCCATCGTCCTCCACCTGCACCACCACCTCGCCGCCGGGCGTCCGGTCGAGGCGAATCAGGGCGTGGTCGGCGCGGGCGTGGCGGATCACGTTGGTCAGCGCTTCACGGACAATCTGCAGCAGGTGGAACTCCTCGTTCACCGACAGCGGCGTATCCCCCAGCCGATAGTCCAGGCCGATCTCGGTGCCGGCCCGGGCCGACAGCTCCTCCACCACCTCGCGCAGGGCCTGCTGGAGCCCTCCTGGCGGCATGCTGGTGCGGAAGGCCGAGAGCAGCTCCCGCAGATGGCGATAGGCGTTGTCCAGGCCGACCTTGATCTCCCCGGAGACCTCCAGCACCCGCCCGCCCGGGGCACAGGCCGAGCAGCTGCGGCCGATCTCCATCTGCAGGCGGGCGATCTGCAGCTTCATGTAGGAGAGGGCCTGGGCCAGGGAGTCGTGGAGCTCGCCGGCGATGGCATTGCGCTCGTCCATCAGGGCCAGGCGACGGCGGCGCTGGTTGCGCTGCAGGTTGCCCAGGGACAGGGCGAACAGGCCTGCCACCGCATCCACCAGGCGGCGGTGGCGGCTCTCGAAGAGAAAGTCGCCCGGCGCCTCGACGATCAGCACGCCGTAGGTCTCACCGGCGTCCCGCACCGGCACGGCCAGTTCGACGATGTCGCCGTCGGGGCCGGATGAACCGGACCGGCGCAGGCCTCCCCCCCGCGCCAGGGCTTCCGCGTCGAACTCGTCGAGCAGGCGGGCCAGGCGCGGCGCGCCCAGGGCTTCCGGCACGCCCAGGCCTTCGGCCACCGGCTCGAGCAGGGCCAGCGAGCAGCACCGGGCCTGCAGGCAATCGACCATGTCCTCCAGCAGGGCGGTCAGCCAGGGGGCGCTGGCGTTGTTACCGGCCAGGCTGGCGCAGGCCCGGTAGATGAACTCCAGGGAGCGCACCGCAAAACGCTCCTGCTCGAGGGCATGGCGGGACAGGCGCTCGCCGTCGGCCAGCCCGCAGGCCAGCTGCGCCGCCACCCCGTCGAGGGCCCGCGTCAGGCGGTCGATCTCGTCCACGCCCTGCTCCGGGGCGGAGGCCGCACCAGCGGTGTGCGCGGCCACCCGGGCCAGGGCCATGTCGGTGCGCAGCACCAGCACCTTCCAGCCCCCCCGCAGGAGCAGCGCGCCGCCTGCGACGAACAGCAGGGCCAGCACGCCGGTCATCAGCTTCACCCCGGCCAGCTGCGACTCGGCCCCCGCGGAGGGCGCCGCCTGTGCCGCGAACTCCAGGCGCACGGCCAGACCGGCACTGAAGTAAAGCCCCGCAGCCAGGCTGGCCAGACAGGCCAGGATCAGGCACAGGCGCGACAGGAGCGGATAGCGATCAAGCACGATGGTCGAAGGCGCAGAGGAGAAGCCGAGGCGGCAATGGTGCTTAAAAAGCAACATTCGCGCCCCTCATGAAACTTCATGCCGTTTGCAAAACACCGGGCGAGCCGGGCCGCATGGAGTGAATCCTGCTTGAAGGGGGTGCCCCTGCCACGCGCCGCCCTGCCCTCTCCGGCCACCATGACCCTTTTCCTCGTCGCCACCCTGCTGGCCTCTGCCCTCGCCTGCCTGGCCTTCAGCTCGGCCGGCCAGCCGACACCGGCCATTCCGGTCCTGTGGGCCTTGTGCGCCCTGCCGGCCCTGGCCTGGGCCGGCCTGCGCCTGGCCCCGCGGGCAC
>WBTZ01000056.1 GCA_009026175.1 Zoogloea sp.
CGCCCATGCTGTCCCTTACCGCCCGCCCCCTGATCGAGGCCACCGTGCCGGTGCTGCTCGCCCACGGCGAAGCCATCACCCGCCATTTCTACGAACGCATGTTCAGCCACCACCCGGAGTTGAAGAACCTCTTCAACATGGGCAATCAGGCCACCGGCGACCAGGCCCAGGCCCTCGCCGGATCGGTATATGCCTTCGCGGCTCACATGGACAAGCCCGAGGTCATCGGGCCGGTGCTCGACCGCATCGCCCACAAGCATGTGAGCCTGGGCATCACCCCGGCCCAATACACCATCGTCGGGCGCCACCTGCTGGCCTCCCTGGGCGAAGTCCTGGGCGCGGCCATCACCCCCGACATCGCCGCAGCCTGGGACGAGGTGTATTGGCTGATGGCCACCGAGCTGGTCGCCCGCGAAGCACGCCTCTACCAGGCCCGCGATTGGCAGGCCGGTCAGGACTGGCCGGAGATGCAGGTGGTGGCCCGGGAAGACGCCGCCGACGGCATCGCGGCCCTGCGCCTGCGCCCGGTGGACGGCAGCCTGCCGGCCGGATTCACGCCGGGCCAGTACATCAGCGTGGCCTTGCCCATCCCCGCCAGCGGCCTGATCCAGGTCCGCCAGTACAGCCTGTCCGACGCCCCCGGCGGCGACACCTGGCGGATCACCGTGAAACGCGTGCCGCACGGCGAGGGCGCTCCGCCGGGCGCGGTGTCGGGGCAGCTCAATGATGTGCTCCGGGTCGGCGACACGCTGCGGGTCGGCCCGCCAGCCGGGGATTTCCAGCTCGCCGACGGCGACCGGCCGGTGGTCCTGCTGAGCGCCGGCGTGGGCATCACCCCGATGCTGGCGATGCTCAGCCACCTGGCCGCCACCCAGCCGGCGCGCCCGGTCGTGTTCGGCTATGCCACCACCGACCACCTGCATTTCCCCCACCGGGACGAAGTGCACGCGGCCCTGGGGCAACTGCAGCAGGCCCGCCACCACCTGTGGCTGGAGACGCCGGACGAAAACGAAGCCGCAGCCCTCACCGGCCGCATGGACCTGGACTGGATCGAGCCCCTGCCCGCTGACGCGGACGTCTATCTGTGCGGTCCGCTGCCCTTCATGCAGCAGCAGCGGCGCTGGCTGCTGGCCCGGGGGATCCCGCGGGAGCGCATCCACTACGAGGTCTTTGGTCCGGACCTGTTCGGCGAGCTGGAGTAAGCACCACACCGGACGTCCCCTCCCGGCCGCAGCGCCGGGAGCCCGCCGCGGGCCCCGAATACGATACAAATCAATATATATTTCCAGAAAAAATGTTATACATCGCAGCCATCGAGTAACCCATCCGAGGGCTGCGATGCCGACCCGCCATTCCCTGGCCACGCTGTTCGAACCCGCCTCCATCGCCGTGATCGGAGCCTCCGAGGAGGCCCGCTCGGTGGGCCGGGTGATCTTCTCCAACCTGCGCGAGGCCGGCTTCCGCGGCCCCCTGCACGCGGTCAATCCCAAGCACCAGACGGTCTTCGGCCAGCCCTGCCACGCCTCGGTGGAAGACATCGGCGGCCGCGTGGACCTGGCCGTGATCGCCGCACCGGCGCGGGCCCTGCACGCCATCGTCGAACAGTGCGGCCGCAGCGGGGTGCGCAACGCGGTGATCGTCACCGCCACCGGGCCGGGCGGCGACGCCCTGGAAAAGCGCCTGCTCGACACTGCCCGCGAGACCGGCCTGCGCCTGCTCGGGCCGGACAGCCTGGGCATCCTGCGGCCGGACATCGGCCTCAACGCCGCACTCACCCGTATCGCGGTGGATAAAGGCGACCTGGCCCTGGTGTCCCAGTCCGGCGCCATGTGCTCGGTGGTCCTCGACTGGGCCGCCACCAACCAGGTCGGCTTTTCGTCGGTGATCTCCCTCAGCTCCACCCTGGACGTGGATTTCGGTGAAACCCTCGACTACCTGGTGCACGACCCGCGCACCCGCCACATCCTGCTCTACGTGGACCACGTGCGCCACGCCCGGCGCTTCATGAGCGCCCTGCGCTCGGCGGCCCGGATCAAGCCGATCATCCTGCTCAAGGCCGGCCGCCATGAGGTGGACAGCCCTGCCGGCGGCACCTGCGTGGCCGATGCCGTGTTCGACGCGGCGATGCGCCGCGCCGGGGTGGTGCGGGTCCAGCACATCGGCCAGCTGTTCTTCGCCGCCAAGGCCCTGGCCTCCGGCTTCCGCCCGCGCGAAGCACCGCTGACCATCGTCACCAACGGCGGCGGGCCCGGCGCGATGGCCGCCGACCGGGCCGGCGACCTGGGCATTCCGCTGGCCGCCCTGTCGGACGACAGCCTGGCCAAACTGGGCCGCCTGATCGCCGGCGAACGGCACCCCGGCAACCCCCTCGACCTGGGCGGCGACGCCTCGCCGGAGCGCTATCGCGACGCCCTGCGCCTGCTGGCCGAGGACCCGGCGGTGGACAACGTGCTGGTCATGCTGTCGCCCCACGCCCTGACCGACCCTCTGGAAGTCGCCCGGACCCTCATCGACGTCGCCGCCGAGTCGCGCCTGTGCCTGTGCGCCTGCTGGATGGGCGGCGGCCAGGTGGCCGAGGGGCGCAGCCTGCTGGAGCAGGCAGGCCTGCCGGTGTTCCGCTCGCCGGAGACGGCCATCGAGTTGTTCCACAACATCTCCCGCTTCTACCGCAACCAGAACCTCCTGCTGCAGGCCGCCGGGCGCACCACCGGCAACGGCCGCAATGGCCCGGCGGGCGCCCGGCTGCTGGTCGAAGCCTTGCTCGGCCAGCGCCGCACGGTGCTGTCCAGCCCCGAATCGAAGACCCTGCTGCGCAGCTTCGGGGTGCCGGTCACCCCGGGCACCCTGGCCCGGGATGCCACCGAGGCCCTGTTTGCGGCGGAGCAGACCGGCTTTCCGGTGGTCATGAAGATCGACTCGCCCGACCTGCCGCGCAAAGCCGACGCCGGCGGGGTGCGCCTCAACCTGGGCGCCGCCGAATCGGTGTGGAGCGCCTTCCATGACATGCTCGCCACCGTGCGCGCCGGCCACCCGGAGGCCCGCATCAACGGCGTGTCCCTGGAGCCCTACCTGCACCGCCCCCACGGCCGGGAGCTGCGCCTCTCGGTCTTCCGCGACCCGGTGTTCGGACCGGTCATCGGGCTCGGCACCGGCGGTTCGCGGGTAGGCCGCAGCGATGAGCAGGCCCTGGCCCTGCCGCCCCTCAACCCGGTGCTGGCCAGCGACCTGATCGACTCCTCCACCGTGGCCCGCCTGCTCGGCCCGGTGGGCGAGCTGCCGGCTGCCGACCGCCAGGCCCTGGAGGACGTGCTGATCGCCGTGTCCGGGCTGGTCTGCGAGCTGCCCTGGCTGAAGACCCTGGAGATCGATCCGCTGATCGTGGATGAGGACGGCGCCATCGTCGCCGACGCCCGCATGGTCATCGACCAGGGCCTGCCAGCCGGCAGCGACCGCTACGCCCACATGGCGATCCATCCCTACCCGGCCCACCTGCAGCAGGACTGGAAGATGCCCGACGGCCGCATCGTGCGGGTCCGCCCGATCCGCCCCGAGGACGCCGATCTGGTGCAGCTCTTCTTCGACAGCCTGAGCCCGGAGACCCGCTACTTCCGCTTCATGGAGGAGATCGACAGCCTGCCGCCCAGCCTGATCGCCCGCTTCACGCAGATCGACTACGACCGGGAGATGGCCCTGATGGCCACCACCACGGTGGACGGCGCCGAGCGCCTGGTCGGCGGCGCCCGCTACGCGCTGGCACCGGATGGCGAGGCCGTGGAGTTCGCCCTGGTGGTGGGCGATGACTGGCAGCGCTACGGCCTCGGCCGCCGCCTGATGGGCGCCCTGATCGACTGCGCCCGGGCCCATGGCTACCGTACGATGGTCGGCGACGTGCTCGGCAACAATCCCAAGATGCTGCGCCTGATGCAGGCCCTCGGTTTCACGGTCGGGCCGCACCCCGAGGAAAGCGGGCTGCGCCGGGTCAGCAAGGCCCTGCACGGCTGAGCCCGGCCGACACGGTCCCTAGAAGGCCTGTCGATAGCGCTCCAGGCTGTTGAGGGAACCGCACACGAAGAGCACATCGTCCGGGCGGATGGCAAATTCATCACTGAAGGTCACGATGACCTCCGTGCCCCGCTCCACCGCGACGATCTTGGCGCCGGTGCGCTCCAGCGCCTCGCTGCGCCAGGGGTGAATGCCGGCCAGCGCCCCCGCCTCCAGGCGGCTGAACTTGATGCGGCTCTCGAGGCCCAGGGTCTGCTCGTCGAGCAGGTGGTGGGCCAGAATCTGCCCGGCCACCTCCCCCACCGAGATCGCGAAATCAGCACCCGCACGGTACAGGCGGCCGGTGTTGGTGGCCCGCAGCACACGCACGATGAGGGGCACCTGGGGCGCGAAGTCGCGCACTGCGGCGGTGGCGAACACCGACTCGCCGTCGTCGCTGAGGGCCAGGATCACCGCGCTCGCCTCATGCACGCCGGCCTGCACAAGGGTGGCGTGCTCGAGGATGTTGCCGACCACATCCACACCGGGCGCCGCGGCCCGGTCGATGGTCACGCAATTCTCCCCCGCATCGCGCAGGATCTCCCGGACCTTGTGCCCGACCGCCCCGAAGCCGGCCACCACGATGGGGCCCGAGCGGCGGATCGGCATGGCCATCCGCTCCACCTCCTCGAGGCCCCGCGGCGCCCCGACCAGCACCAGGATGGCGCCGGGCTCGACCACCGTATCCGGCCCCTTGGAGGTGGTGAACACACCGCCCCGCCACGCGCCGATCACCGCCACGCCGTGGCTCTCGCGCAGGCGCAGCTCGCCCAGGCGCCGGCCCGCCAGGGGGCTGTTCGGGCGGACCCGGAATTCCCCCATCCCCACGTTCTCGCCGAGCAGGTGCATGCCCTCCGCCGGCGGGCTGATGCGCACGCTGGCCCTTGAGGCAAGGGCGGCCCCCAGGACATGGGAAGGCGTGAAGACATCCGTCGCCCCGATCTGCAGCATGGGCGCGCGGTACAAGGGCTCGTCGGCCAGGGCGAACAGCGGGCCGGTGAAGCCCAGCTCGCGCACGATCAGGGTGCAGGTGGCATTGCGGTGGTCACCGCCGTTGGCCACCACCGCCCGGGCGTCGCGCACCCGCGCCAGCACGCTCGAATCCTCCGCCAGCTGGCCGAACACCACGTCGTAGCCCCGATCGCGCAGATGGCGGGCCTGGGCCAGATCCTCCTCGAAGATCACGAAGGGCGTGGCGGTGCGCTTGAAGTCTTCGAGCAGGGGGTCGATCACCAACCCATAGCGATAGAACAGCACCTTGCCCTCCATCTTCGGCAACACATTCTGCAGGCGTACCTCGAAGCGCTCTTCGAAATAGGGCAGGACGAAGACCGGAAAGATCAGGAACACCAGGAACTGGCCCATGAACTGGCCGAGGATCACGAACAGCGCCACCAGGGGATGGTTCCAGTGGTTGTCACCACCGTAGCCCGTGGTGGTGAGGGTCTCGGACGCCCACTGGATACTCTCCAGGAAAGTTCGTGGCGTGCCCTCCAGGTGCTCCATGCCCAGCATGTAAATGGTGCCCAGGAGCAGCACGGTGGCAGGTAGCACGGCAAGCAGCGCCAGCAGGCGCCGGGTGGATCGCTTGAGTCGGGAAAACATGGGGCGGAGGCTGAAGGCGATAACCCTGCTCGTTGAAAGGAATTTCCCAGTATCGAGGGGCCCGCAGGGAGGGTCAAGAGCGTGGGAGGACATCGGCAGGCGGCCTGGGCGGCCCGGCCGGCGCCTCACCGGAAGGTCGGACAGGTCCGTGCGTTATTTCCACCAGGACACAAAATTACCCAAATCTTGCACCAGTCTTTCGCCTTCCATCACTTAAGCTCCCGATTTGTGTAACGAATTGTCATGACCCTGGCGCCGACAGCCCTGGCGGTGCCGGCTCATGACATCCAGGACAGACGACGAATCCGGCAGTACCCAGCGCTTATCAACCATTGCATTCCAGACTTTTCATGCACACTCACCCATCGAGACCCCAACCGGACATCCCGCCCACTTCAGGCTTGCGACACACGCTCCGGAGATCCTGGAGCACCGCCTTCGCAGTCGCCGGGCTGGCGCTCAGCCAGGCCGCCTTCGCCGCGCCGCCCACCCTCAGCTGCAGTTCGAACGCCAGCCTCCTCAACACCGGCTACAACAGCGTCACCAGCGGCGTGCTGCCCAATGGCAGCCCCGACGCCCAGTGGGAAGTGTCGGACATGCAGCCGCCCACCGGCGTCGTTCAGCCCCCCCCCGCGACGGTCAACTGGGGGCCCGCCTACGTGGGCAACCTCGTCCCCGGAGCCTGGGCGGCCAGCCCCTTCGGCAATGCCAACTGGATCAGCCGTGAAGGCGCCAATGTCGACAAGACGAGTCCGACCGGCGACTGGTATTACCGCTATCAGTTCTACCTGGACCCGGCCGTCACGCCCTCCTCCTTCGCCCTGTCGATGAACTTCAATTCGGACAACAGCGTGGTGGAGGTCTACGTCAACGGGGTGGCGCAAAGCGGGCAGACCACCGGCCTGCCGCAGCCGGGTGGCTACTACGGGACGGGTTATGCCAGTGCCCAGGCCGCCAGCACCACGCTCAACCACAACTGGCAGACCGGCCTCAACACCATCGTCGTGCAGATCCAGAGCGGGGCCAACTTCGAGGGCTTCATGGCCCAGATGGCCGCCAACGCCGTGTGCGACAGCACACCGCAGATCAACGTCAGCAAGACCACTCCGGCCACCAGCGTGGTCGCCGGTGCCACCATCGACTACACCATCGTGGTGAGCAACGTGGGCACCGCCGCGGCCTCCAACGTCGCCGTCTCCGACCCGCTGCCCGCGGGGATCAGCAGCGCCACCTGGTCATGTACCGCCACCGGCGGCGCCGTCTGCGCCGCGAGCGGCAGTGGCGGCATCACCGACACGATCACCAGCCTGCCCGCCGGCAGCAAGGCCACCTACACGCTGCACGGCGTCGTCAGCGGCGCGCCACCGGGGTCCATCACCAACACCGCAAGCGTCACCGTCGGCTCCCCGACCGGCGCGGTGTGCGCACCGAGCGGCAGCGCCCCGCCGTGTACCAGTTCGGCCAGCGTACCGCCCCCTCCGCCGCAGGTGAGCTTCACCAAGACGGCCAACGTGGCGAGCGCTTCGCCGGGTGGCGCGGTCCGCTACACCCTCACCCTGCGCAACACCGGCTCGGTGTCGGCCAACGGAACGGTGGTCAGCGATCCGCAACCCGCCGGCGTGGCCTCGATGAACTGGACCTGCAGCGCCAGCGGCGCGACCTGCCCGGCCACCAGCGGCAGCGGCGCCCTCAGCCAGACCATCGCCACCCTGCCTCCCGGCGCGATCGTCACCTATACCGTCACCGCCAGCCTGAGCACCTCGGCGGTGGTCGGCAGCACCGTCACCAACACCGCCAGCGCCACCCCGCCGGGCGGCGGCACCTGCGCGCCGGGCGGCACCCCCGGCCCGTGCCTGGCCAGCGTCGGGACCGCCGTCTCCGGAGCCGTGCAGGCCAGCAACGACGCTGGCGTGGTTGCGGCAGGCAGCAGCAGCACCGCCGTCCCCAATGTGCTCGCCAACGACTCGAGCCTGGGCAGCAGCAACCCGTCGATCGGCAGCATGACGCTCACTCAGCTCAGCTCCGGCAATCCTGGCATCGTCCTCAACACCGGTACCGGCGCCGTCACCGTGGGCGCATCGGTTCCGCCGGGCATCTACACCCTCAACTACCAGGTCTGCGACCGCGCGCCGACCCCGAACTGCGCCACCGCCTCGGTACGGATCACCGTGACCGGCTCCGGTGGCAGCGGCGGAGTCGGTGGGAGCGGCGTGGCCGGCATCCCGACCCTCGGCGAATGGGGCTTCATCCTGCTGAGCGGCCTGCTGCTCGGCTTCGGGATGCGTGCCCGCCGCAACACGCTGAACTAGGCGCACGCGCGCCCCATGAAGAACGCCGCCGCAAGGCGGCGTTCTTCATGGGCGGCCGGCACGCGAAAAGGGCCTGCACGCGGCAGGCCCATGGAGAGGCTCCGGTCCTGGCTGCCCGGTCAGAAGTGGTGGATGTAGCGCAGCTGCAGCCGCGACCCCTCCGGACGGTTCTTCACGTCCTGCTCGAAGTAGGTGTTGAACACCAGGTGATCGTCCTGGGAGAAGCTGTACATCGCCCCCGGCCCGATCGCCCAAACCTTCTCCTTGCGCCCTGCCACGGCGTGGCCATCGACCTTGGTGTCGGTGAACTGGTTAAGCCAGTAGCCCGCCAGCCCCAGGCGCAGCTGCGGCGTCACCGCGTATTCGGTAGCGAAGTTGGCATGCACGGCCTGGCCCGCCTGGACTGAGGACACGTCGCCGAAGGCCAGGGACGGCGAGTGGTTCTTGAAGTTGTACAGGTAGTGGGCGCGCAGCGAGGCGCTCCATTTCGGCGAGAACCACCAGGTGGCGGCCCAGTAGGGGTTGAAGGACCAGTTGTTGTTGCCCGGGTTCACCGCCTTGCCCTCACTGTACTTGCCGGTGGGCATGTTCACCTGCAGCTCGATGCGATGGACGAACTTGGGCCCCGCGGCGCCCATCACCGGATCGAACTGGATGAAGGGCCCGACCAGCAGGTCGCCCACCCCGCTCTGCCCCTTGAGGGCCGCGTTGCCGATGCCGTCATCCACGCTCATGCGGGTCACCACCGGCAGCACCGCATTCAGGCCGAGGCTGGCGTCGCCCCAGCGCAGGCCCGACAGGTAGCTGAGCTGGGTCACCGCCACCTGGTAGCTCAGGTCGGTCTTGGGCAGACCCAGCGTGTTGCCCTTGTCGTCCTTCAGGCTGTCGGAACGGTAGTCGAGGAAATACTGCTGGATGTACAGCCCGGGGCCGGCAGGCAGGCCGCCGTCCAGGAAACTGGTGAGGCCGAGGTTGACCACCGGCAGGTCATAGGCCTGGGCGGCGCCCATGCCGGCAGCCAGGCACAGGCAGGCTGCGGCGCGGAGGGGTCGTGTCTTGTTCATGTCGGAGTCTCTCTGTGGGTTTGGAATGACGGTGCCGGCCAGGCTCAGGCCTGCAGGTCCGGATGAGGCATGGCGACCCGGTAGCTGCCCGCGTGGAACAGCAGCGGCTCGCCTCCCTGCTGGCCGAACTGCTCGATCTCGCCGATGAAGATCAGGTGGTCGCCACCGTCGTACTGCTGGCGGTTGCGGCACACCAGGGTGGCCACGGCGCCCTCCAGCAGGGGCACCCCGGCCGGCCCCTCGCGGTGTGCGAGGCCGGCGAACTTGTCCTCGGCCGGCCTCGCGAAACGGTTCGACAGGCCGTACTGGTCGCGGCCCAGCACATGGATGGCAAAGTGGGAGGCAGCCTGGAAATCCGGCAGGCTGGGCGCCGAGCGGGCCAGGCTCCACAGGATCAGCGGCGGCTCCAGGGAGACGGACGAGAAGGAGTTGGCGGTCATCCCCACCTTGCGGCCATCGGCCGCGCGGGTGGTGATCACCGTGACGCCGGTGGCGTACTGGCCGAGCAGACTGCGCAGGGCCCGCGCATCGCACTCGCGGGCATCGCACAGCACGGAGGGGAGCTTTTCCGGGGCGTTCATGGTGGCGGGCTCCATGGCGTTCAGGCAGCCAGCGGCAGGGTCCGCTCGACCAGGGCCTCGCACTGCTCCGGCTCGAACCACCAGGGCAGGAAGCGGCGGGGGTCGTCGAAGCCGTTGGCGATGATGGAGGCCAGCTCCGGCGACTGGCTGGCGGTGGCGAGGAGCTTGAGGAGGTGCTCCGGCGGCGGCAGCAGCATGCTGTTGGTCCAGGCCACCACGTGCTGGGCGTAGCTCCAGAAACGCTCGAAGGTGGCGTTCATCCAGTCGGGGGTGAAGGCCTGTTCGCCCCGGGCCAGGATCGCGTCGAGGTAGATCTTGCTGCACTTGGCGGCGTTGTTGGAGCCCTGGCCGGTGATCGGGTCATTCACCACGATGGCGTCGCCCATGCCGAAGACCGGGCGGCCGGACGGCAGGGTCAGCACCGGCTTGCGGATGGTCGGGGCGAAGCGGCCGGACAGGAAGCCCTTGTCGTCGGTGAGGGCGATGTTGCGGCAGCGCTCGGCCTCCCAGGGCAGGTAGCGGTTGACGATCTCGAGGCTGCGCTCGAGATGCTGTTCCGGCGAGCTGACGCCCTGCCAGCAGTCCATCGGGCCGCCGGGAATGCCCTCGAACACCATGATCTCGCAGGGGCCGCTGAGGGTCAGGGCCGGGAACACGAAGTACTCGCCGACACCGGGAATCAGGTTGAAGGCCACCCGCGAATAGGGGCTCATCGGCGTCATGCCCGTCACATAGGTCAGCGCCAGGGCGCGCTGGGGCTGGCTGAAGCGGCTGCGCTCGGCGTCGCGGCTGAAGAGATTGACGATCTCGCCCTTGCCGGCGGCCAGCAGCACCAGGTCATGGCTGGCGCTCAACTGCTCCAGCTCCGCCACACCCACGTCCTGCAGGCGCACTTCGCCGCCGCGGCGCTCCACCTCCTCGATCCAGCGGGGCATCTTGAGGCGCTGATCCACCGACTGGGCGACCTTCTCCAGGCGGGCGCTCCAGCTGAAGAACTTGCTGCCAGCCTGCTCCGGGTGCGGCACGGTGAGGCCGATGCCCTCGACCGGCGGGCAGCTCTCCTCCCAGAAGTTGATGCCCAGGTCACGCTCGGTCTGCAGCGCGGCATCGAACATGCACTGGCTGGAGGTGACCTTGCCGTCGCGGATCTCGTCCGCGCTGCGGTTGGTGGTGACGGTGACGTGGTAGCCCTTGGCGAGCAGACCGAGAGCAAGCTGAAGGCCGGCCTGGCCGGCTCCGACGATGGCGATGCGACGCATGGTGAATCTCCTTGGGGATGGACGGACTGGGGTTGCAGGGGCCCCTCCGGCACGGGCGGCCGGATAAGGGCAGGTTGTCGAAACGAAACGGGAAAGCCGGGGGCGGGGCCTACCCGGCGAGCCTGGGGATCGCCGGCTGGTTGCCCTCCGGGCCCATCGCCGAGTAGCCGCCATCGACGGCGTAGTCGGCGCCGGTGACGAAGCTGGCCTCAGGAGAGCACAGGAAGACCACCACGTTGGCCACCTCGGCCGGGTCGCCGAGGCGCCCCAGCAGGTGGTAGTCGGCGGCCACCTTGTCGGCCTTGGCCCGGTCGCCGCCGCTGACTTCGGCGATCACCCGCGACCAGGTCCAGCCCGGCGACACCGCATTGACGCGGATGCCGTCCGGCGCCAGGTCCATGGCCATGCAGCGGGTCAGCTGACGCATGGCGGCCTTGGACACCGGGTAGATCCAGCGCCCCGTCTGGGCCACGCCGGCCGAGATGGAGGTGAAGTTCACCACCGCGCCGCGCCGCGCCTTGAGGTCTTCATGCACGGCGCGGGTCAGGGCCACGGCCGATACCAGGTTGATGTCCAGCGCCCGCAGCCAGTCCTGGCGCGGCGAGGCGAAGCCGTCGTCGGTATAGGTGCAGGCCAGGTTGATCAGCAGGTCCACCCCGCCGAAGTGCTGGCGGACGGCGGCCACGGCGCTGGCCAGGGCCGCGTCGTCGGTGAGGTCCACCGCCTGGAAGAAGCCGGCGCTGCCCAGCTCATCCGCCACCCGGGCGCCGGCCGGGTCGATGTCGAGGATCGCCACGCGGGCGCCGGCCTCGACGAGGCCACGGGCCACCGCGGCACCGATGAGGGTGGCGCCACCGCTGACGATGGCGATCTTGTCATGGAGTTTTTTCATCGCCGGGCCGCCCCAAGATGAAAAGCGTCCCCTTGAGGGGCCGCGAGCCGCGTAGCGGGAAGCGTGGGGGTATTTTTCATCTCTGCGTCCTCAGGAAACGATGGGCTTGCCTTCGCTGGTCGGCCAGCTCGGCATCAGGGTGTTGGAGGGCAGGCTCTCGTCCAGCAGCTTGCGGGCGGTTTCCACCCCGGCCACCGGCAGGCCGGCGGGGTCGAGCAGGCCGACCTGCACCAGCACGCTGGCCTGGTCCCAGTAGATGTGCTCGTGGTAGAGCTTGGGCCCGCGGAACTTGACCACCCCGAGCATGGGAATCTCCACGTACTTGCCGGTGGGCGCCACGCCCGGCAGCAGCCAGTCGATCTCCCGGTCGTGGGTGAAGCTCATGATGAATTCATCCACCACCTGGGACGCCCCCACCGTGCGCGAGATCGGGGTCAGGCGCATGTCGGCCGGGTTGTTGTGGATGAAGTGGTAGCGGTAGAAGCGGCTCAGGTCCTTGCTGCCCACCCCGCCGGTCATGGTCGGGATGTGGTTCACGTAGGGCTGGTCCACCATGGTGGCCATGGTGGCGGGCACGTCGCGGGTGTCGAACTCGTGGCGGATGTGCTCTTCCCACAGGGCCGACAGGTTGTAGTCGGGGCCCAGCACCCGACGCAGGGCGGCGATGCTGCGCTCGTGGGCGAGCAGCGCGGAGGGCTTGTCGTAGTGGGCACCGGCCGGCCGCGCGAAGGCATGGCCGACACCGGGATACACGTAGGCCTCGGTGCGCGGCAGGCGGGCCAGGGCCTGGACGATGGCCTCGCGGGCGGGCGGCGGGCAGAAGTCGTCGAGCTCGGGGATGTGCAGGACCAACCGGCCACGCAGGCCTTCGAGCTCACCCAGGGCATTCTCGATGCCCACCCCGTAATAGGCCACCGCACAGGCCACTTCGGGCAGGCGGCAGGCCGCCAGGTAGGCCAGCTTGCCACCCAGGCAGTAGCCCACCACGCCCAGCTCGTCACCGCGGCATTCGGGCAGGCCGCGCAGGTGCGCGAGGCTGGCCTGGACGTCGGCCACCCCGAGGTTCTCGTTGAAATCCTTGTACAGGGTGAAGGCACGGGCAAAGTCCTCCTGCTCGTAGCCCAGCTCCACCCCCGGCGCCTGGCGCCAGAAGAGATCCGGCACCAGCACGGTGTAGCCTTCTTCGGCGAGGTGGTCGGCCACGGCGCGCATGGCCGCATTGACGCCGAAGATCTCCTGGCACAGGACGATGCCCGGCCCGCTGCCATCGACGGAAGCAGCCAGGTAGGCGGCGAACGTGCCGTCCTTCGACGGCACCTGGATGTAACGACCTTTCATTTGATATCTCCTTCGGGGTTGGGGACTGCTGGCTTTATCTTGGGCGTCGCCGCGGCGATGCTCTATCCGGTGGGCGCAGGGCTTGTCCGGCAGACGCAGGATTCAACCGGCGCCCTGTGCCTGCGGCCGCGGGTGGCTGTGCAGGAACTTCTCGGCGTACAGGCGGTGCTCGGGCAGGGCCCGCGGTGCCAGCCACGCCTTGACCGCATCGACCATCGGCGGAGGGCCGCACAGGTACATGTCGAAAGGCCCGCGGGCCAGGAAGCCCTCGTCGAAATGGGCCGGGATGAAGCCGGCCGGCCCCTGCCAGCCGGCGCCCGGGGTGCTCACCACGATGCGGTAGTCGAAGTCGGGGATCTGCGCCCGGCAGGCCTCCAGGCGGGCGATCTCGCACAGGTCCTGCTCGCGGTTCACCCCGTAGTACAGGCGTACCGGCTGGCCGCAGCCGCCCTCCCCGGCCATGCCCTCGAGCATGCCCAGGAAGGCCGACAGGCCGGTGCCGCCCGCCACCATGACCAGCGGACGCTCCACCTGGCGCAGGTAGAAGCTGCCGAAGGGCGCCTCCAGCTCGACCGGCATGCCCGGCCGGCAGGTCTCCCGCAGGAAGTGGCCCATCACGCCGTCGGGCAGCAGGCGGATCAGGAACTGCAGCTGGTTCTCCGGATTGGGCAGGTTGGCGAAGGAATAGGCCCGCCACTGGTCGGTGCCCGGCACCCGCAGGCGGGCGTACTGGCCGGGCAGGAAGCGCAGCGGCGCCCCCTCCGCCGCCAGGTGCAGGACCGCCGTCCCGTCGGACACCTGCTCGAGCCCGGTGACCACCGCCTGGCGGACCTCGCCGCCGGCCGCCGTGCATTGGGCCGAGGCGAAGTCGAAGTAGAACGCGGCATCCGAGTCGACCCGGGTCTGGCAGGCCAGCACCATGCGCTCACGCAGCTCCAGCGGGGTCAGGGCCTCCTCATCCACGTAGTCCTGCCGGTAACGCCCGGACTCGCAGCGGCCGCGGCAGGTGCCGCAGACGCCCTCGCGGCAGTCCATCGGCAGGTTCACACCCTGCCGCCGGGCCGCGTCCAGCAGCAGTTCGCCGGGCCGGGCCGACAGGAACAGGGTCTTCCCGTCGGCAAAGCTCAGGGCAAGCGTATGGCTCATGGCGGCAGTGCTCACAGGTGGTAGAAGTCGAGCACCGAATTGATGGTGTCGTTGAGCAGCAGCACATGCTTGCGGGTGATCTTCCAGTCCTCGCCCTGCCGGCGCAGGTGGTAGGTGACGTGGCCGAACAGCTGCTCGGCCTTGCCCAGCCGGTAGTAGAGGGTGTTCCAGTTGGCCTTCACCTCCAGCTGGCCGTCGTCCAGCGGCCGGATGCGCAGGTTGCCGGTCTCGTGCAGGGTCCGCGGCATCGGCGTCGAGGCGGCCGACTTGCCGGTGCGGATGCGGTACACCCGGTCTTCCAGGCCGGAGCGGTTGGCGTAGTAGATCAGCGACATGCCGCGCTTCGGGTCGGTCGTGTAGGTGTGCTCGGAGTCCCACTGGGGCACGTGGTATTCGGACTGCTCGTCGAACAGGTCCAGGTAGGCATCCCAGTCCTGGGCGTCGCACAGGGCGGCCTTGCGGAACAGGAACTGCTCGATCTCGTAGTGCAATTGCGGGTTCATGCCTGCTCCTCCCTATGTGCCTGGGTCTTCTGTGCCTGCGCCTTGCGCTCGAGGCCCGCCAGCAGAAAGCGCTGCCAGTTGGCGTGCTGATTGACGTAGAGGCCTTCGTGGGTGAACTCGGTGCCGGTCAGCACCGGGCTGATGCCCAGGGCCTCGCTGTTGGGGGTGACGCCTTCGGCCCACTTGGCGTGGCCACGGGAGATGTCGCTCCAGCGTTCCAGGCGGGCCTGGAAGCCGCGCTGGGCTTCGCGGAACTCAACGAGGTCGTCGGGCGTGCCCATGCCGGACACGTTGAAGAAGTCCTCGAACTGGCGGATGCGGCTTTCCCGATCCTTGTCCGACTCGCCTTTCACGCCGATGCACTGGCTGATCACCTCGGTCTTGTTCCAGGCCACCGGCCGCACGATGCGGATCTGGGAGCTGATCTGGTCCATGAAGAACAGGCTGGGATAGATGTTCAGGTTGCGCAGCCGGTGCATCATCCACTCGGCCTTCTTCTGGCCGTGCTCCGCCACCAGGCGCGGCATCACGCTGGCGTAGCCGGGGCGCACGCGGGGGTTCGGCATGTCGCTGAAGAGCACGCTGTGGCCGTTGCGGAAGGAGAACCAGCCATCATCGGTTTCTGCGTCACCGGCGCCAAGCTTGCTGTAGTCCAGGGTGTCGCTGGCGGCCCCCTTGTCGGCATTGACCTGCTGGCGGTGTTGGACGGTGGCCACGTAGTTGTAGTGCACGGTGCTCACGTGATAGCCGTCCAGGCCGTTCTCGTTCTGCAGCTTCCAGTTGCCGTCGAAGGTGTAGCTGGAACGGCCGGGCAGGATCTCCAACTCGCCGGTGGGCGACTGGGCGACCATCATGTCGAAGAAGAATCGGGCATCGCCGAGGAAGTCCTGCAGGCTGTCCTGCGCTTCCGTATCCAGGCTGATGAAGACGAAGCCCTTGTAGCTCTCGATACGCGCCTTCTTGAGGCCGCGGCCGGCCTTGTCGAAATCCTCCGGGTATTCGGAGGGCGCCTTGACCTTCACCAGGCGGCCGTCGGTCTTGTAGGTCCAGGCGTGGAAGGGACAGGTGAAGGTGGACTGGCGGCCCTTGCAGACCCGGGTCAGGGTGGCGCCCCGGTGCTGGCAGGCATTGACCATTGCATGCAGCTGGCCATCGCCGTCGCGGCTGATGATCATCGGCTGGCGGCCGGCGTTCATGGTGATGAAATCGTTGGCGCCCGGAATCTCGCTCTCGTGGCAGGCATAGATCCAGTTCTTCTCGAAGATCAGTTCCATTTCGAGATCGAACAGCTCCGGCTCGGTGAACATGTCCCGGGCGATCCGGTAGATACCTTCGGCCGGCCGGAAATCCAGGCAACCGGAAACGTATCCGCGCCAGTCCGCAATACTTTTCGCGTTCATTGAGTTGTCCTTGTGTGTTGGGGTGCGGGGCCATTGAACTCCGCGGCCACCCCACCCACTAGCCAGAAACTCTGCGAACGCGATCCAGTTTTTTACAGATTGGCCGGACACTGCAGCCGAGGGCAAAGGGCGTTGCACTCTGCGGCTAGAAAGCTCCCCGACGGACTCCCAGAATGGACGCCGAGACGATCCCCAGGAGATCCCGCCATGCCCCCAAGCCCACCCGAGCTGCACGCCGTTCATGACGGACTCGACGACGCGCGAAGCTGGATGTCCCGCATCTGCGGCCCCCATCAGCTCGAATCGCGGCGCGCCGGCAAGCTGCACTTCGTGCATGAGGCCGTGCGCCTGCCCGGCCTGGCCACCGTGCTCGGGCAGATCCGCTACGGCACCGATGTGACCATCGGCATCGAGCGCAGCATGCAGCTCGATGCCTACAGCCTGAGCCTGCCCCTGGAAGGGCGCCAGGTGCTGCGCAGCCGTGGCGAGAAAAGGGAGTCCGACCCGGGCATAGGTCTGGTGGTGTCGCCCTTCGCCGACCAGGAGCTGGACATGGCCGGCGCCTGCCACAAGCTGCAGGTGGCGATCCGCCGGGACTCGGCCCGGCAGGTGCTGGAGAGCCTGCTGCACCGCCCGGCCAGCGAAGCGCTCTTGTTCGATCCGCAGATGGACCTGCGGCAGGGCGCGGTGGCCGCCTGGTGGCGCATGGCCCAGCGCCTGTTCGACGACTGGAGCACCCTGGGCCCACTCTACCTGCTGCCCAGCCTGGCACGGGACATGGAGTTCCTGCTGATCAAGGCCCTGCTGCTGGCCCAGCCGAACAACTACTCGGCCGAACTGCGTGACGAGGCGACGCCACGCAGCCCCGAATATGTGCGGCGGGCCTGCCGCTTCATCGTGGACAACGCCCGGCGGGATTTGCGCCTGGAGGATATCGAGGTGGTGGCCGGGGTGTCACGGCAGAAGCTCTACGACACCTTCCGCAGCCATACGGGCTTCACGCCGATGGCTTTCCTGAAGCACTGCCGCCTGGAAGGCGCCCGGGCCACCCTGCTCAAGGCCCCGCCCGGGGCGAGCGTGTCGAGCGTGGCCCTGGACTGGGGCTTCAATCACTTCGGGCGCTTCGCCAGCGAGTACCGGGCACGCTACGGCGAAGCCCCTTCCGAAACCCTGGGCAAGCGGAGCTGAGCGGACCGGCCCGCGGCAGCAGCGGACATGCGCCGCCGGGATCAGTTGGGACGGTAGCGCAGGGTGGCCGACGGAGATTCGCCGAAGCGGCGCTTGTACTCCTGGGCGAAGCGCCCCAGGTGGCTGAAGCCCCAGCGGAAGGCCACATCGGTGACGGACGCGTGCTCGCGGCTGGCCAGCTCCTGGCGCACCTTGTCGAGGCGGAGGTTGCGCAGGTAGGTCATCGGGCTGGCGCCGCGGAACTTGCGGAAACCGGAGAACAGCGTCCGCACGCTGACCCCCGTATGCTCCGCCAGCATCTCGATGCTGAGGGGCTCGTTGAGATGGGCCCGGATGTACTCCTCGGCCCGCTTCACGTAATACGGTGAGGCGCCCTTGTCCGCATTGCCCGCCAGCAGGTCGCTGACCGTGCTGGGCACGCCGTAGAGCAGCGCATTGATCAGGGTGGACTCGAACTGCTTGAGCACCAGGGGTTGGTGGATGGGATGGTCGTCCCGCCCGATGGCATCCACCAGCAGGCCCAGCAGCTGGGCAAAATAGGCCCCACCGCTGCGGGTCAGATCGAGCTCCGGACAGAACTCGGGGGCCCGGTCACAGGCCTCCCCGAGGTGCTGGCGGCAATGGAAGACCACGTCGTCCCGGTCGATGCGCAGCACGATCTGCGGCGAGTCAGGCTGCCAGCGCATGCTCAGGGGCAGCCCCGGTGAGATCAGCGAGGCCAGGCCGGGGCCCGACTCGAAGCGATGGCCGCCGCAGTGGATCGCAGCGCCGCCGCGGATCGGCATCTGGACCAGGTAGAAGTTCTCCAGCCGCCCCGGGTCGATGCTCACCTCGGTGCCGTACTCCAGGCGGCTCAGGGACAGGCGGCCACGCCGCACGTGATGCATGCTGGCACTCACGCTCTCCCCCGGGCGCACCGGCTTCAGTTCGTGGGGCTTGAACACCTTGCCCACCTCTTCCCGGACTCCGTCCGTGCCGTTCAGCAAGAAAAGCTGGGTTTCCGGTGCGAACAGCGCCATTTCGCCGAAACGGCCGCTTCCCGGCAACGCGGGTTGATCCAGTTGCATCGTGTCCTCCTGCACAATTCCAAGGCATTACGCACCGAAATGTTCACGAAGGATTGCAGTATCCGGATAGCCCTTGCGATATCCGGATGATTCGTGCGCATTCCGGCCATTCAAGACGGATTCGTTCCTGCACGCTTTTCTTCAGCAATAAGCAGGCCAAATCGATTGGGCACGGATTGCGGCACACGCTCCCGCCAGATGGGAGGGGCGGCCAATTCCCGGGCCTCGTTGTATTGACTTGAATGGTGTCTCCTGCCGGCCCGCCGCGGGCGATTCGAAAAAAGCATCGATCGGCTGCAAAACGGAGGGCCAAGCCAGACAAATGTAGCGATGAAACCCCGGCACTAGCAAGAACAAAAAAGGCGACGGAGCCGGATTGTTCCGACACCATCGCCACGGCCGTGCAGGCTACAGCGGAGGAAATATCACATGTGCATCAGCGCACAAGGTCGGTATTGAAGGCATAGGAGAAGCCGACAGCCAGGGCATTGGCCGAGCCGTGGCCGCCGAGGGTCTGGTTGGCGCCGTTGTCACCCTTCGACTTGGCGTAGTCCCACAACGCATAGAGCTTGGCGTTCTTGAAGAGCATGTAGGTGGTGCCGAGGCCGAGCGTATCGACCCGCGGATGATTGCCCGGCACAATGTCGTAACGCTTGGTGTAATAGGCCAGGGTCGCATCCAGGCGCGGCGAGAAGGCGTAGGTGGCGCCGATGCCCTTCACCGACGCGTCAGCGGCCGAATAGGTAACGTTGGTGTTGGTGGAGTCCTTGAGGGTCACCGCCGGCAGGGAAGTGTGACCCATTGCAGCGCGCAGGCTCAGGGGACCAAAGCGATAGCCGACACCGAAGTTGCCCAGACGGTACTTGGCGTCCTGGTTGGTCAGCACATCCACCGGGTTCCATTCGGTGTAGGACGCGCCGGCGCTGAAGTTGCCGTAGTCGAAGCTGGCCCCCAGCGAGGCCTTCGAGCCCATGTTGTCACCGCCCGCCACGGCCCCCGGACTGTAGCCGGCAATCAGCCTGGCGCCGCCGATGGTCGGGCTGAGGTACTTGATCATCGCGTTGTCCCGCGAATCGAGGTTGCCGGAGATGCCGGCGCCATAGCGCCCGGCAGCGGTGTTCACCAGGGCCTGGCCGTAGATGGCATTGCCCAGGTTGTACGCACCATAGACCGAGGACATGAAGAAGTTGGTGTAGTTGGAGGGCTCGACCTTGATCACCGCGTCCACCGCCACCGTCTGCTGGCGCCCCAGGGTCACCGTGCCGAAGCCGCCGGCCAGGCCCACGTAGGCCGCCCGGTTGAACAGCACGCTGCCGCCGTTGGCGCCGTTGTAGCCGTTCGGTCCGATCTGTCCGCTGACCGGCAGCATGTTGGCGCCGGTGGAAGTGAGGAATTCGGTGTCCAGCTTGAACACCGCGGTCAGCCCTTCGGTGAGGTCGGCGGAGCCGGTGAAGGCCAGGTTGGTGGGGGCCATGCCGCCGTTGAAGAACTTGGTGGTGCCGCCACGCAGGGCCGCCGTGCCCGGGGCGATGTCGCTCTGCCGGCCGATGGCCGCATCCAGGTTGCCGGACAGGCTCAGGCGGAAGTTGCCCGGCCCACTGCTGGTGGCCGCAGCAGTGGTGGCGGGAGCGGAGACCGGAGCAGCCTTCTGCTCGGCCACCTGCCTCTTCAGGTTCTCAAGTTGCCTGGCCAGTTCCTCGATCTGCGCCTGCAGCTCTTTTTCGCCGGCCTGAGCCTGGCCGCTGCCCAGGGTGGTGGCGATGCACAAGGCAAGTGTGCTCGCCCGATGGACGTGTTTCATCCGGGTCATGGGTGTCTCCTCGTTGTTTTGGATGGTGCCCGCGGCAGGCGGCGGGCCGGGATATGCGTGCCTGCCTGGCGGTTGGCGCTCAGCGATCCTGGAAGCGCGCCTTCCGTTTTTCGGTGAATGCCGCCATGCCTTCCTTCTGGTCGGCCAGGGCAAAGGCGGCGTGGAGGGTTCGCCGCTCGAACAGCAGGCCCTCGTTGAGCGGACTCTCGAAAGCGCGGTTGACCGCCTCCTTCATCATCATCAGCACCGGCAGGGAGTAGGCTGCGATCCCGCGGGCGGCCTCCAGGGCTTCGGCGAGCAGCGCCTCCGCCGGGAAGATGCGCGACACCAGGCCACAGCGTTCCGCCTCCAGCGCATCCATGCTGCGACCGCTCAGGCACAGGTCCATCGCCTTGGCCTTGCCCACCGCCCGAGGCATGCGCTGGGTGCCACCGGCACCGGGCAGGATGCCGACCTTGATCTCGGGCAGGGCGAAGCGGGCGGTGTCGGCAGCGAAGACGATGTCGCACATCATCGCCACCTCGCAGCCACCGCCCAGGGCCATGCCCGACACGGCGGCGATGACCGGCTTGCGGAATGTCTTGAGGCGCTCCCAGTTGCGGGTGATGAAGTTGCCCTTGTAGGCGTCCATGTAGTCCATCTGCCGGATCGAGACGATGTCGGCGCCGGCGGCAAAGGCCTTGTCGTTGCCGGTCAGGACCACGCAGCGCACGCTCTCGTCCGCCTCGAAGGCGTCGAGGGCGGCGGCAAGGCCGTCCATCACGGCGTCGTTGAGAGCGTTGAAGACCTCCGGCCGGTTGATGCGGATCAGGCCGACCCGGTCGTGGATTTCGGTCAGGATGGCGGGATGCATGGCAGGCTCCTGGCGCTCAATCGACATCGCCGAAGGCCTTGGCGGCGGTCCGCAGCTTGAACTTCTGGAGCTTGCCGCTGGGCGTGCGCGGCAACTCCTCGGCGATCTCCAGGCGCTCCGGGAAGTACTGGCGCGCCACCTGGCGGGACTCCAGGTAGGCCACCATGTCCTCGAAAGTGAAGCTTGCCCCCTCCTTGACCGTGACAAAGGCACAGACCCGCTCGCCAAGGCGCCTGTCGGGGTAACCGACGATGGCCACCACCGACACCGCCGGGTGCTGGTAGAGCAGGTTCTCGATCTCCACCACTGGAATGTTCTCGCCACCGCGGATCACCACGTCCTTGGAGCGGCCGGTGATGCGGACGTAGCCGGCGGCATCCACGGTCGCCACATCGCCGGTGTCGAACCAGCCCTCGGCATTCACCCCATTGAGCTGCGGACGCTTGAGGTAGCCGGCGAACAGCGACGCGCCGCGCACCAGCAGCTCGCCGCTGGCGCCCGCCGGCAGGGGCTGGCCGGCGGCGTCGATGATCTTCACCTCCATGCCGCGCAGGGGGCGGCCGTCGGAAATGCCGGACATCTCCAGCGCGTGGGCCGGCTCGGTGACCGTCACCGCGCCGTTCTCGGTCATGCCCCAGGCAGAGCACAAGCGCATGCCGAGCACCTTATGGGCGCGCTCGACGAGCACCGGCGGAATCGGCGCACCTGCGCAACAGAACTTGTTGAATGCCGGGGTCGTCGCCTCGCCGGCCTCCACCGCAGCACACAGGTCGGCCACGAAGGGGGTGGAGGCCATGCTGAAGGTGACCCCTTCAGCGCGCACGATCTGCAGGGCCCGGCGGGCCTCCCACACGTCCTGCAGGACTGTGGTGGCGTTGAGGATGACCGGCAACATGGCCAGGTAGGCATAACCGGTGAGGTGGGCCATCGGCGAAGCGCCCAGGATCACGTCCGCGCTGCCCAGCGCCATGGTCTCGATGTAGGCGTGGAGATTGGAGAACAGGGTGTTGGAGGTGTGCATCACCCCCTTGGGCTCGCCGGTGGTGCCCGAGGTGTACATCAGCAGCGCCACATCGTCCGGCCCCAGCGCTGTGCCGGCAAGCGGCGGCGTGGCATCACCCAGCAGGACGCGCTCGAAGCTGTCCTCCCCTGCCCCGCCCAGGACGACCAGCTGTCTGAGGTGCGGCAGGCCGGGCAGCATGCCGCGGGCCATCGCCTCGTAGTCGAAGCCGCGAAACACGCGAGGCACGACGAGGACCTTGGATTCGCCGAAGTTGAGCATGAAGTTCAGCTCGTGCTGGCGGAAGATCGGCATCACCGGGTTGGCCACCGCGCCGATGCGCACGCAGGCCAGGCTGAGGGCCAGGAACTCCCAGCTGTTGGGCAGCTGGAAGGTGACCACATCCTGGCGGCCGACGCCCGCCGCGGCCAGCCCCCGGGCGATCCGCCCGACCCGCTCGTCGAGCTGGCGGTAGCTCAGGCGTACCGGCTCGGCCTGGTCGCTGCCATAGGCAACGACCGCCGTCTTGTCGGGGCAGGCCTGCAGGGCCTGGCGCAGAAAGTTCTCGATGGTCTCGTCGCGCCACAGGCCGGCGGCCTTCATGGGTGCCAGCCGCGGCGCGAGCAGTACGGGATCGAATTCCATGGTGTGTCTCCTCTTGTCGGGTGGGGTCAGCGCTGCACCAGCTTGCATTTCGACTGGGCCAGGGGCATCGCGGCGTCGTCGGCGGGGATCACGCCGCGCACGTGGTAGTAGTCCCAGGGCTCGGTGGATTCGGCGGGCTTCTTCACTTCGAGCAGCAGCATGTCGTGGGCGAACTTGCCGTCGGCGCGGACACGCCCCTTGAACAGGCCATCGTCGATGTCCACGCTCTTGAGCTGCTTCATGACCGTCGCAGCGTCATCGCTGCCGGTCTTGTCCACTGCCTTGAGGTAGTTGAGCACCGAGGAATAGACGCCGGCGTGGGCCATGCTCGGCATCTTCTTGGCGCGCTCGAAGAAGCGCCGCGACCAGGCCCGGGTCTTCGCATCGCGGTTCCAGTAGAAGCCCTCGGTGAGGGTCAGGCCCTGAGCGGTCTTGAGGCCAAGGGCGTGCACGTCGTTGATGAACAGCACGATGGGCACCAGGCTCTGCTTCGATCCGGTGATGCCGAACTCGGCGGCCTGCTTGATCGCGGTGATGGTGTCCTGCCCACCATTGGCCAGCGCGATCACGTCGGCTTTGGACGCCTGGGCAGTGAGCAGGAAGGAGGAGAAGTCCGGGTTCGGGAAGGGGTGCTTGGACACCCCCACCACCTTGCCCCCCCCGGCGGTGATCACCTGGCTGGCGTCCTTGGTCATGGCTGCACCCGCGGCGTAGTCGGCGGCGATGAAATACCAGTTCTTCCTGCCGGTGCTCATCACCGCCTTGGCGGTGCCCGAAGCCAGGCCGTAGCTGTCGTACACCCAGTGGGCGGTGTTGGCGTTGCAGCGCTCGTTGGTGATCGACTGGGAGGCGGAGCCCGACACCAGGGCCAGCCGGTTCTTCTGTTCGGCCACGTCCATCACCGCCAGGGCCACGTTGGTGGTCACCAGTTCGACGATGACGTCCACCTTGTCCCGGTCGAACCAGTTGCGCGCCCGCTCAGCGCCAACGTCGGCCTTGTTCTGGTGGTCGGCGCTGACGATCTCGATCTTCCTGCCGGCCACCTGTCCGTTGCGGGCGAAGTCCTCCACCGCCATCTGGGCCGCGATCACTGCAGCGCTGCCGGTGAAGTCCGAGTAGGCCCCGGACATGTCGGTGAGCACACCGATCTTCACCACGTCATCACTGATCTTCTGCTGGGCGAAGGCGCTGCCTGCCGCCAGGACGGCGCCCGCCATCACGACTGCGCGGCACCAGCGGCGCCGGCCCGGCACGCACCTCCTGGCGCCCGCCGCAGGGGCCTGCTGCATTTCGGTCCTCTTCTTCATGTCTCGCTCCTTTGTGTGTGGTGACCGGGATGAAATTGGGATTTCACCGCTGGGCCGCACCGTATCGAGACAGCCTAATTAAGTCAACACATTTACATTAAACAAGAAACAAACACCCAAAATAAATTGCGCATCGCACAAAAACAAATAAATATATATTTGTTTTATAGCACTTTATTTGATGTTTTATCGCACATTGCAATTTCGATTGAAAAATGCAATCCAGCATTTATGTAAATATGTTGACTTATATTCCATCAAACTCGTAGCATTCGGCCATCGCAACCGGAAAGGGATCGAAGATGGACTTCAGCCTCACCGACGAACAGAAAGCGCTCGTCGAATCAGCCAGCCGCTTTGCCAGGAACCGCCTCGCCCCGGGCTACAAGGCACGGGAAAAGGCTGAGCGCGTCGAGCGGGAGCTCGCCGTGGAGATGGGGGAAATGGGCTTTCTCGGCCCGGAACTGCCGGAAGCCTTCGGCGGCCTCGGCGTGGACTGTGTGACCAGCGGCCTGCTGCTCGAGCAGATCGCCTATGGGGACTTCAACGTGTCCTACGTGAATCTGCTGACCTCCCTGTGCGGCCAGATCGTATCCACCTACGCCCGGCCCGACATCGCCCGGGAGTGGATGGACCAGGTGATCAGCGGACGCAAGCTGATCGCCATCGCCCTGACCGAGCCCAGCGCCGGCTCGGACGCGGCCCGCCTGCGCCTGAAGGCGGTGCGCGAGGGCGATGACTTCATCCTGAACGGCGAAAAAACCTCGATCTCGATGGCCACCCAGGCCGACGTGGCGGTGGTCTTCGCCCGCACCGGCAGCGATGCCGACCGGGCCCACGGGATCAGCGCCTTCCTGGTGCCGCTGGACCTGCCCGGCATCTCCCGCACCGCCTTCGACGACATCGGCACGCGGCCGGTGGGGCGCGGCTCGATCTTCTTCGACGGGGTGCGCATCCCCGCAGAAATGATGCTCGGCGACGAGGGCCGGGGCTTCGTGCAGGTGATGCAGGGTTTCGACTACAGCCGCGCACTGATCGGCCTGCAGTGCATGGGCGTGGCCCGCGCCTGCCTCGACGAAGCCTGGCGCTACAGCCAGGAACGGGAAGCCTTCGGCAAACCGATCAGTGATTTCCAGGGAGTCAGCTTCCCGCTGGCCGAGGCGGAAACCTATTACGAAGCCTGCCGCAATCTGTGCCTGCGCACCCTGTGGCTGAAGGACCAGCACCTGCCGCATACGGCCGAGGCAGCCATGTGCAAGTGGTGGGGGCCCAAGCTGGCCTGCGAAATCATCCACCAGTGCCTGCTCACCCACGGGCATGGCGGCTATGGCGGCGACTACCACTTCGGGCAGCGCTACCGGGACGTGCTCGGCCTCCAGATCGGCGACGGCACGGCCAACATCATGAAGATGATCATCGCCCGCCAGAAGCTGGCGGAGCACCGGGTCTAGACCACGGAAGGGCCTAGAGCTGGGACATGTTGCGCTGCAGAACGTTGATGTAGTGGATGAAGGCCAGGCGGTCGTCGAAGGAGAAGCCCTTCAGCGCAGCGTCATAGAAGGTGTGGATGGGGTCGGCCAGGGACTTCCACAGTTCGGCGCCCTTCGCACTCAACGTGATCTTGCGCTCCCGGCGGTCCTCCTCACCGGTGATGCGCTCGACCAGACCATCCCGCTCCAGCCGGTTGAGCAGCCCGGTGAGGTTCTGACGACTCACCAGCAGGTAGCGCGACAGCTCCGTGATGCTCATGCCGCCCGCCGCCTGGGGGCGCGACAGGGCGCCCAGCACCGACCACTGCTGGGTGGTCACGCCGAAGTCGTCGAGGGCCTGGGTGCCCTTGGTATGGAGGGTATTGGCCACCTGGAAGAGCCGGAAGAACAGACGGTTGTTGATCTCGATGCCGGCAAGGCTTTTTTCGGTGGAGAGGTCGGTCATTGAAGCAGGGCGCGGAGCAGGTGAAGCCGCATTGAAACGCAAAGCAAGACAGAAGCGCAACGGGAAACACCCCGGCACATTCAATAAAGGAGAACAGCATGCGAGGCATCAAAGAAAAAGTCGCCATCGTCACCGGTGGAGCAGGTGGGATCGGCGCCGCCATCAGCCGGCGTTTTGCCACCGAAGGGGCGATCGTCGCCGTCTTCGACATCAACAAGGACGCGGCCGAGGCGGTCGTTGCCGGAATCCGCGCCGAGGGCGGCAGCGCCGCCGCTTTCGCGGTGGACCTGACCAGCCAGGAGTCGGTGGTTGCCGCAGTGGCCGCTGCCGAACAGCAACTCGGCCCCACCCATGTGCTGGTGAACAACGCCGGCTGGGACCACGCCGCCCCCTTCCTCAAGACCGACAAGGCCCTGTGGGACAAGATCGTCGCCGTCAACCTGTACGGCCCGCTCTACATGCACCACGCGGTGCTCAAGGGCATGGCCGAGCGGGGCGCCGGCAAGGTGGTCAATGTCGCGTCCGACGCGGCCCGTGTCGGCTCCTCCGGCGAGGCCGTGTATGCCTACTGCAAGGGCGGCCTGGTGGCCTTCTCCAAGACCATGGCCCGCGAGCTGGCGCGCAAGCGCATCAATGTGAACGTGGTCTGCCCCGGCCCCACCGACACCGCCCTCTTCCGCGACTTCGCCGGCGAGGGCGAACAGGGCGAGAAGCTCAAGGACGCCCTCACCAAGGCCATCCCCTTCGGCCGCCTCGGCCAGCCCGACGACCTGCCCGGCGCCGTGCTCTTCCTCGCCAGTGACGACGCCGCCTTCATCACCGGCCAGATCATCAGCGTGTCCGGCGGCCTCACGATGGCCGGCTAAGCCCTCACCCACAGAACGACAGGAGACACATCATGGAATACCGCGACATCCTCTATACCAAGGCCGATGGCATCGCCACCATCACCATCAACCGGCCCAAGGCCTTCAATGCCTTCACCGCCAACACCTGCGAAGAGCTGATCCATGCCTTCAAGGACGCCGACTACGACAAGGCCATCGGCGTGGTCGTCCTCACCGGCGCCGGCGAAAAAGCCTTCTGCACCGGGGGCGACCAGGGCACCCAGGACGGCGGCTACGGCGGGCGCGGCACCATCGGCCTGCCCATCGAGGAAGTGCAGAGCGCCATCCGCGACTGCAACAAGCCGGTGATCGCCCGCGTCAATGGCTATGCCATCGGCGGTGGCAATGTGCTGGTCACCATCTGCGACCTGGCCATCGCCTCCGACAACGCCCAGCTCGGCCAGGCCGGCCCACGCGTCGGCTCGGTGGACCCGGGCTTCGGCACGGCCTTGCTGGCCCGCGTGGTCGGCGAGAAGAAGGCCCGCGAGATCTGGTACCTGTGCCGCCGCTACACCGCCCAGCAGGCCCTCGAGATGGGCCTGGTCAACGCGGTGGTGCCCCAGGACCAGCTCGACGCCGAAGTGAAGAAGTGGTGCGAGGAGATCGTCGACAAGAGCCCCACCGCCATCGCCCTGGCCAAGAAGTCCTTCAACGTCGATACCGAGATGATCCGCGGCATGGGCGGCCTGGCCATGCACGCCCTCAAGCTCTACTACGAGACCCCCGAGTCCGCCGAGGGCGGCAATGCCTTCCGCGAGAAACGCAAGCCCGAGTTCCGCAAGTACCTCAAGTAGGCCCGACCTGTAGGGGCGAATTCATTCGCCCGCGGACTCCGACCAAGCACCTGCGGACGAACGAGTCCGCCCCTACCCCGACCCGCCCACCGAAAGCCCACCATGATCAGAGACCAGGAAACCCTCAACATTCTGCTCGACACGATCTCGCGCTTCGTGCGCGAACGCCTGGTACCCGCCGAGGCTGTCGTCGCAGAGACCGATCACATCCCCGACGACGTGGTTGCCGGGATGAAGGAACTCGGCCTGTTCGGCCTGTCACTGCCCGAGGAGTACGGCGGCATGGGCCTGACGATGGAGGAGGAGGTGCTGGCCACCTTCGAGATCGGCCACACTTCGCCCTGCTTCCGCTCGCTCTTCGCCACCAACAACGGCATCGGCGGCCAGGGCATCGTCATCGACGGCAGCCCCGAACAGAAGGCGCGCTACCTGCCCCGCCTCGCCACCGGCGAGATCATCGGCTCCTTCGCCCTGACCGAGCCCGACAGCGGCTCCGACGCCGCCAGCCTGCGCACCACGGCCGTCCGGGATGGCGACGTCTACGTCCTCAACGGCACCAAGCGCTACATCACCAACGCCCCCGAGGCCGGCATCTTCACCGTGATGGCGCGTACCGACCCGGCCGACAAGGGCGCCGGCGGCATCTCCGCCTTCGTGGTCGAACGCGGCACCCCCGGCCTCTCCCTCGGCCTGCCCGACGCCAAGATGGGCCACCGCGGCGCCCACACCTGCGACGTGATCTTCGAGGACTGCCGCGTGCCGGCCGCCAACCTGATCGGCGGCAAGGAGGGCGTCGGCTTCAAGACCGCCATGAAGGTGCTCGACAAGGGCCGCATCAACATCGCCGCGATCTCGGTGGGAGTGGCCGAACGCATGCTCGCCGATGCCCTGCGCTACGCCTGCGAGCGCAAGCAGTTCGGCAAGCCGATCGCCGAGTTCCAGCTGATCCAGGCCATGCTCGCCGACAGCCAGGCCGAGATCTACGCCGCCCGCAGCATGGTCATCGACGCCGCCCGGCGCCGCGACCAGGGCCTGGACGTGAGCACCGAGGCCTCCTGCGCCAAGCTCTTCGCCTCCGAGATGTGCGGCCGCGTGGCCGACCGGGCGGTGCAGATCTTCGGCGGCGCCGGCTACCTCTCCGAGTACGGCATCGAGCGCTTCTACCGCGACGTGCGCCTGTTCCGCCTCTTTGAAGGCACCACCCAGATCCAGCAGCTGGTGATCGCCCGCAACCTGATCCGCCAGCACCAGGGCTGACCGCCCCTCCCCCCTTCAGTACAACAACAACCACCAGGAAGAGACCGCCATGAACTTCAAATGGGATGACCCCCTGCTCCTCGACCAGCAACTGAGCGCCGAAGAGCGCCAGATCCGCGACGCCGCCCAGGCCTACTGCCAGGACAAGCTCGCCCCGCGCGTGCTCGAGGCCTTCCGCAACGAACACACCGATCTGGCCATCTTCCGCGAGATGGGCGAACTGGGGCTGCTCGGCCCGACGATTCCCGAGGCCTACGGCGGCGCCGGCCTCAACTACGTGAGCTACGGCCTGATCGCCCGCGAGGTCGAGCGGGTGGACTCCGGCTACCGCTCGATGATGAGCGTGCAGTCCTCCCTGGTGATGGTGCCCATCGAGGAGTTCGGCACCGAGGCCCAGAAGCAGAAGTACCTGCCCAAGCTGGCCAGCGGCGAGTGGATCGGCTGTTTCGGTCTGACCGAGCCCAACCACGGCTCCGACCCGGCCAGCATGATCACCCGTGCGCGCAAGGTCGAAGGGGGCTACAAGCTGTCCGGCGCCAAGATGTGGATCACCAACAGCCCCATCGCCGACGTCTTCGTGGTGTGGGCCAAGGACGACGAGGGCAAGATCCGCGGCTTCGTGCTGGAGAAGGGCTGGAAGGGCCTGTCCGCCCCGGCCATCCACGGCAAGGTCGGCCTGCGTGCCTCGATCACCGGCGAGATCGTCATGGACGAAGTGTTCTGCCCCGAGGAGAACGCCTTCCCGGACGTGCGCGGCCTCAAGGGCCCCTTCACCTGCCTCAACTCGGCCCGCTACGGCATCGCCTGGGGCGCCCTCGGTGCCGCCGAGGACTGCTGGCACACCGCCCGCCAGTACGTGCTCGACCGCAAGCAGTTCGGCCGCCCGCTGGCCGCCAACCAGCTGATCCAGAAGAAGCTGGCCGACATGCAGACCGAGATCACCCTCGGCCTGCAGGGCTGCCTGCGCCTGGGCCGCATGAAGGACGAGGGTACGGCGGCGGTGGAGATCACCTCCATCATGAAGCGCAACTCCTGCGGCAAGGCCCTCGACATCGCCCGCATGGCCCGCGACATGCTGGGCGGCAACGGCATCTCCGACGAGTTCGGGGTGATCCGCCACATGGTCAACCTGGAGGTGGTGAATACCTACGAGGGCACCCACGACGTCCATGCGCTGATCCTCGGTCGCGCCATCACCGGCATCGCCGCCTTCGGCAACTGAACGGCCAGCGCACGGGAACCGGCATGAGCGGACTCAACGCACACGGGGCGCCCGCCGCCCCGGAATTCATCCTCGAGACATCCGGTCTGGTGAAGGAATTCCGGGGCTTCGTGGCCGTCAATGGGGTGGATCTGCAGGTCCGCAAGGGCCACATCCACGCCCTGATCGGTCCCAACGGGGCCGGCAAGACCACCTGCTTCAACCTCCTCACCAAGTTCCTGGCCCCCACCCGGGGCAGCATCCGCTTCAAGGGCCTCGACATCACCGGCGAGGCGCCGCAGCAGATCGCCCGCCGCGGGCTGGTGCGCTCCTTCCAGATCTCGGCGGTGTTCCCCCATCTCACCGTGCTGGAGAACGTCCGCATCGCCCTCCAGCTCAAGCTGGGCACCAGCTTCCACTTCTGGAAGGCCGAGGCCAGCCTGACCCACCTGCACGGCCGGGCCCTGGAGATCCTTGCGATGGTGGGCTTGCAGGACTACGCCCGGATGGTCGCCGTCGAGCTGCCCTACGGCCGCAAGCGCGCCCTGGAGATCGCCACCACCCTGGCCCTGGACCCGGAGCTGATGCTCCTCGACGAGCCCACCCAGGGCATGGGTCACGAGGACGTGGACAAGGTCATGCAGCTCATCAAGCAGGTCTCGGCCCAACGCACCATCCTGATGGTGGAGCACAACATGAAGGTGGTCTCGGGCATCTGCGACGCCATCACCGTACTGGCCCGCGGCAGCGTGCTGGCCCAGGGCGACTACGCCACGGTGTCCGCCAATCCGGCGGTGATCGAGGCCTACATGGGCAGCGAGGCCGCCCAGGCCCAGGCCACCGGAGGAGCGCACTGATGGAAGCCACCGAATACCTGCGCGTGTCCGGCCTGCACGCCTTCTACGGCGAATCCCATGTGTTGCACGGCATGGACTTCACAGTGCGGCGCGGCGAATGCGTCAGCCTGCTGGGCCGCAACGGTGCCGGACGCACCACCACCCTGCGCGCCATCATGGGCCTGACCGGCAAGCGTACCGGCTCGATCATGATCAACGGCCGCGAGGCGGTACAGCTGCCGCCCCACAAGGTCGCCCAGCTCGGCGTCGGCTACTGCCCCGAGGAGCGCGGCATCTACGCCGGCCTCAGCTGCGAGGAGAACCTGCTGCTGCCGCCCCGGGTCGGCAGCGGCGGCATGAGCGTCGACGAACTCTACGCGCTCTTCCCCAACCTCCACGAACGCCGCCACAGCCCGGGCACCAGGATGTCCGGCGGCGAGCAGCAGATGCTGGCGATGGCCCGCATCCTGCGCACCGGGGCGCGCCTGCTGCTCCTCGACGAGATCTCCGAAGGGCTGGCCCCGGTGATCGTGCAACGCCTGGCCGAGATCATCCGGCTGCTCAAGACGCGGGGCTACACCATCGTTCTGGTCGAGCAGAACTTCCGCTTCGCCGCACCCCTGGCCGACCGCATGTTCGTCGTCGAACACGGGCAGGTGATCGCCGAGATCGCCCAGCACGAGCTCCACGAAAAGCAGGCCTTTCTGCAGGAGACGCTGGGCGTATGACCTGCCGAGCCCTCTCACACCGAGTCCTCCCCCGCCGCACACCCGGCGCCCCTTTCCGG
>WBTZ01000057.1 GCA_009026175.1 Zoogloea sp.
GGCCCGGGCCGAGGCCCCGGCCACGCCGGCGGCGGCACCGAGCAGGGCCAGGATCAGGCGGTTCCGGTAGCGGCGGCCCAGGCGATGCAGCCGGGCCAGGGGGCGCGGCTTTGCCGCGGAAGGAAGAATGCGGTTCATCGATGCGCTCCCATCAGTGATCGAGGATGCCCGGGGCCTTGACCGGGCCACGGCGCGGGAAGATCTTCTCCAGCCACACGGCCAGGGCCGGCAGCGCGGTCATCGCCATCACCAGGTTGACCAGGAACATGAAGGCCAGCAGCTTGCCCATGTCGGCCTGGAACTTGAGGGCGGAGAAGGCCCAGGTGGCCACCCCCACCGCCAGGGTGATGGCGGTGAAGATGGTCGCCATGCCCACCTCCATGATGGCGTGCTCCACCGCCTTGACGATGGGCTGGCCGTGGGCCAGGTGGTATTGCAGCCGGTTGTAGATGTAGAAGGCGTAATCCACGCCGATGCCCACCGCCAGCACCATCACCGGCAGGGTCGCCACGGTGAGGCCGATGGACAGCTCCTTCATGAACCAGTAGCCGATGAAGGTGCCCACGGTGAGGGGCAGGCAGCAGGCGATGACGGCCCGGAAGTCGCGATACACCATGAACACCAGCAGCACGATGGCGGCGTACACATAGAGCATCATCGGCAGCTCGCTGATCTCCACCTCGTCGTTCACCGCCGCCAGCACGCCGGCGTTGCCCGCGGCGAGGCGGATGCTGACGCCCTCCAGGGTCTCGGCGGCGCGGAAGGCCTTCACTGCGTCGATGACCCGGTTGATGGTGGCGGCCTTGTGGTCGGTGAGGAAGAGATGCACCGCCGTCATGCTGCAGTCCTTGCGCATGTAGCCGCGCATGCGCCCCACCTCGACGGCCAGGCCCGAGTAGTTGCCCGGGTCGGAGGGCACCACGTTCATCTTCGGGTTGCCCTCGTTGTAGCCCTCGCTATAGGTCCGCAGCTGGCTCGAGAAGGCGCTGATCGACATCACTCCCGGCACCCGCTGCATGGCGTCCACGAACCCGTCCTGGTAGGCGCCGATGGCGGTGTTCTCGCAGGCCTCGGGCAGTTTTGTCTCGAAGATCACGGTGAGCCAGTCGAGGCCGGTGTCGTAGCTCGACGAGATGGCCACCGCGTCGCGGTTGAAGCGGGCATCCTGGCGCAGCTCCGGGGCGCCCGGCTCAAGGGTGCCGACCACCCGGTCGCTGCTCTGCCACACCGACACGCCGAACACCACCGCGGTCACCGCCAGCACCCCCGCGGCGCGCCGGGGCTCGGCCAGGCGGGCCAGGCCGCGCAGCCAGCCGGCACGCTTCTCGCGCTTCGTCATGGCCTTCTCGGCGTAGTCCTTGGTGAAGTGGAACAGGGAGGCCGCCAGGGGCAGCATGACCAGGTTGGTGAGGATCTTGTAGGCCACGCCGATCGAGGCGGTGATGGCCAGCTCGCGCACCATCGGGATGGGGATCAGGACCAGGGTGACGAAGGACACGAAGGCCGTCACCAGGGCCAGGGTGCCGGGCACCAGCAGGCCGCTGAAGGACAGGCGCGCCGCTTCGTCGGTGCTCTTGCCCAGGGCGATCTCGCGGACGATGAAGTTGATCTGCTGCACCCCGTGGGAGACGCCGATGGCGAAGACCAGGAAGGGCACCAGCACCGCCAGCGGGTCCAGCCCGTAGCCGAGCAGGCGCAGGGTGCCGAACTGCCAGATCAGCGAGGTGAGCGAGCACAGCACCGGCAGCAGGGTCAGGCGCACCGAGTGGCAGTACCAGTACACCGCCAGGGCGGTGAGCAGCAGGGCCACCGCGCAGAACACCAGCACCCCCCTGGCACCGTCGGCGATGTCGCCGATCTGCTTGGCAAAGCCGATGATCTGGATCTCGAAGCCGGCGTCCTCGAACTTGCTGCGGATCTGCTCCTCAAGCAGGTGGTTGTAGGCCACGTAGTCGATCTTGTTGCCCTCCGCGTCGATCTCGTTGAGCTCGGCGGTGATCATGGCGCTGGTCTGGTCGCGGGACACCAGGGTGCCCACGTAGCCGCCCTGGCTGGTGGCCCGCTGGATGTTGCCGATGGTGTCGGCGTCGAGGCTCTCCGGGGTCACCGTGCCGTCGATGATGGGCTCGGCGCGGAAGCCGTCCTCGGTGATCTCGTTGACGAAGCTGTTGGGGGTCCACAGGGACTGCACCCCCAGCCGCGACACGTTGGGCAGGAACATCACCGCCTGGGTGACCTCGTACAGGCGGGTCAGGGCCGGGGCGTTCCAGATGGTGCCCTGGCGCGCCTTGACCACCACGGTGATGCGGTTGGCGCCGAGCACGTCGTCCCGGTAGGTGCGGAAGGTTTCGATGTATTCATGGCCGACCGGCATCTGCTTCTCGAAGCCGGCGTCCATGTGCAGCTGCAGGGCAAACCAGCCCATCACCGCGGTAAAGGCGAGGAATACGGCCAGCAGGCTCCGGCGGATGCCGAAGAGGGCACCCTCCAGGGCCCGCAGGCCGCGGGTCAGGAACTGGTCGACGCTGTCGACACTGAACGGATTGAGCACGATGGGTCCACCTGCGCCCGGGGGACGGGCTGCCCCGCCCCCCGGCCGTCATCAGAAGTTGCGGGAGACGAAGGCGCCGATGAAATCCCGGTCCTTGTAGGGCTGGTCGTAGCGGGTCTGGCCGCCCCAGAACTTGGCGTAGTTGACGCCGAACTGCCAGGTGGCCGGGTTCTGCACGAAGTTCACGATGAAGTTGGCCGACTTGGCGTCTTCCATGAAGGTGCCGGTGGTGGTCGGAGTCCGCCCCTTGACCGCCTGGAAGTAGTAGATCTCGGGCACCACCTGCCAGCCCGGGATCACGCTGCCGTCGTACACCCAGCTGAAGTCCAGGTTGTAGCCCCAGGAGGTCTTGGTGCCGACCGCAGTGGCCGCGGCGGCGGGGTCGTTCTCGGTGCCCCAGCCCCAGGCCCCGGCGCCCACCGGCACGCCGTTGTAGCTGCGCTTGAGCCCCGGGTACTTGATGGCCACGGCTTCGATCATGAAGGTGGCGGTCTGGGCCCCGCCGAGGGCGTTGAGGATGCCGCCGTAGTCGCTGGGCGTCATGCTCAAGAGGCCGGTGAGGTGCCACTGGAACTTCTTCTCGTCCACGTAGCAGTTGCCGCCCGTACCGGCACAGCCGCTGGCCGGGTTGAGGGACACGGCGTCCTTCGGGCGGTAGGACAGCTCGGTGCCGATGGCCCAGTCACCCAGCGGGAAGTTGGCGCTCACGCCATACATGCGCCGGTCCTCCGGGTAGGCCCAGCCGGCGGCGCCGCTGCCGTCGAGGTTGTAGGAGAACTGGGCCGCCTTGTCGTGGTAGGCCATGCCGTAGAAGCCCAGGTTGAGCTGGGTGCCCTCGGGCTGCCAGCGCACTGCGGCGCCGTACTGGCCGTCCCGGCGGGCCTTGCCGCGGGCCAGGCCGTAGGCCCGGTCGCCCTGCCCCAGCCCGTTCACCACCGACCAGTAGCTGCCGGTGGGCGGGTAGTAGTTGTCGTTCCATTTGGCCTGCCAGTAGGCCTCGACGTTCACCCCGGCGCCCAGGCCGCTGGCCACGCTGACGATCGGCGCGGGCAGGAAGACCTCCTTGAGCTGGGTACCCGGCTGCGACAGCCGCATGATGTCGATGGCGTTCACCTGGTTGATGCCGCCCGGGATGAAGAGGCTCTCGCCCCAGCTGATCACCTGGTTGCCGACGCGGACCCGCGCCCGCTGTTCGCCGATGGTGAACTCCTTGCTGACCCACAGGTCGAGCATGCGCGCCTTGAAGGACAGGTCTTCCTTCGCGTCGTCGGTGAGGCTGCCGACCCCCGGCGGGTTGCCACCGCTGACGTAGCCGGAGGTGTGCGGTGCGGCAAAGTCCTTCAGCCAGCTCACCCGGGCCATGAACTTGACGTCCTCGGGCATCTTGAGGAGCAGCTCGTGGGTGCCCTTGAGGTAATTGGTGAAGGTGTCGCCCCGGCCGTAGTTGAGGTTGCCCTGGTCGCCCAGGCCGCTGATGGCCTCGGTGCAGCCCCCCGGCGCGCCGGCGCTGGGCGAGCCCTTGAGCACCAGGCTGCAGGCCGGGCCTTCGGTACGGATGCCGATGCCGGCGGAGATGGTGGAGTCGAAACTGCCGGAGACACTCTCCCCCTGGAAGGTGAAGGCGGCAGCATGGCCTGCGAAGCCGCTCAGCAAGGCAAGTGCGATCGGCTTGATGGTGATCCTGTTCATGATCCGGTCCTCCCGAATATCGATTCCGGATCAGCGGTCGCTGATCGCGCGCAGGTTGTCGGAGGTGTAGAAGGCCGACTTGTAGCGCGGGCTGTTGCCCTCGGTGACCCACTGGATGTCCTTGCCGGTGCCGGCTGCGTGCAGGTCGAACACGTAGCGGCCTTCGCTCAGGTTGTACTGGGCAAAGCCGGCCACATCGCAGGTGCCGGTCTCGTAGACGGGGATCAGGTAGCCCTCCCGGTGCTTCCAGATCTTGCCCTGGGCGTCGTAGTCGTCGGCGGCCACCAGGTTCCAGCTGTCCTCGTCGAGGTAGAAGCTGCGCTTGGGCGCCACGTGGCGGGCACCGGACTTGACGGTGGCCTCGACCACCCACACCCGGTGCAGCTCGTAGCGCCGGTGGGCCGGACTGACCGAGCCGGCCTGGGCGATGTCGTCGAATCGGGCATCGAAGTCATAGGCGCCGAAACTGTTGTAGGGCACGTAGATCTCCTTCTTGCCCACCAGCTTCCAGTCGAAGCGGTCCAGGGTGCCGTTGAACACGGCCGGCTCGTCCAGGGTGTACTGGTTCTCGAAGCCGATCTGCGGCGCGTCGTAGGCATAGGTGGGCATGCGCCGCACCCGGCGCTGGCCGGTGAAGTAGTAGAAGGTCTCGCTGCCCGGCTGGTCGAGGAAGGTGGTCAGGGTGAAGGCCTGGCCGGCCAGCGCGGTGGGGGTGTTGTAGAGCAGGTAGGTGTAGTACTCCACGTCCGGCAGCTTGGAGAGGGGCTTGCTGCCCTTGGCGCCCCAGGGGAAGAAGAAGGTCTGCTCGTTGCTGGCCTTGATCCACTCGTCCGAGCCCTTGCGCGGCGACACGGCGGTGATGGAGTTCTTGTACTCGACGGCCACGCCGCGGTAGCGCATCTTGGCGTTCCACATGGCCTGGGCGCCGTTCTCCGGGAAGGGGAAGGGATAGCCCGGCACGTTGGCCTCCTTGAGGCTCCAGCCGTCGTCGCCGAGCTTGGCGAAGCCGACGTTCTTGCGGGTGTTGTCGGCGACGAAGTCGGGCACGCCACAGTTGCGGTGGGTCGGGTACACGTCCATGCGGTAGCCCTTGACCTGCTTGATGGTGGCCACCTGGCCCGGGGTCAGCTTGTCGGCGTACTTGGCGACGTTGCCGGCGTCGATGGAGAACAGGGGCTTCTCGCCCTTGTGGGCCCAGGCGGCGCCCCGGTTCTTGCCATAGGCCCAGCCGGCCGCCGGCGTCTCCTTGCCACTCCAGGCCGGGATGCTGCCGTCCTTGCTGGCGGCCTTCTCGCCACCGGCGGGGGTCAGGTCCTTGCCGAGCCGGGACGGATCCTCGGCGCCGTGGGCGGCGAAGCTCACACCGAGGGCCAGCACCAGGGCGAGAGGCCGCCCGGCGCGCATGTTGAGTCTGTTCATCTGCGTTCTCCTGTGGGGATCGATGGAGCGTTCAGCTCATCGGATAGCGAAGCCATCGGCCTGGAGCCGATCGACCAGTTGTGCCCGGGTGCCCGGTGCGTCGTGGAAAGGGGTGTGCCGCAGACGGGCGACTTCGCGCTCCGTGTAGGGCTGGAAATCGGCGGGGACCTGGTCTCTGCTGAAGGCGAACACCATCCAGTTGAGCAGGGCCGCGGTGTCGGCGTGACCGAGGGGCGAGTTGGCGGTGCCCGGCACCTGGACCAGGAAGTCCCGGCCGGCGGGCAGCCTCAGGAAATGCCCCACCGCGTTGCGCATGTCCGGAATGCCCGCCTTCGGCGCCCCGCTGCCGTCCATCTGGTGGCAGCCGGCGCAGTGCATCTGGTAGTCCCGCCGGGGGCCGGAAGCCTGGGCGGGCAGGCCGGCCACCAGCATGCCGAGGGCCACGGACAGGGCGGCGAGGCGCTTGCGGGCGGTCATGCTCAGCCGCCCTTCTTCATCGCTGGGCCGTCCCCAGGAGGAAGAGCTGGAAGAGCCGCCCCCTCGGGGGGCAGCGATCCGCGCAGCGGCTGAGCGTGGGGGCCATTCTTCAGCAGCGCGTCGATGCGCTCGCGCAGCTTGCGGTTGTCGCCGGCGGCCACCGGCCTGCCCTGCAGGGCGCCGATCTCGTCGGCGCCGTAGGGCTGGAAGCCGGCGGGCAGCAGCGCGCCGTTGAGCCCCCCGAGCAGGTAGTTCAGCACCGTGGCGGCCTCGGCATCGCTGAGGGCCGTCGCGGCGAAGGGCGGCATGGCGCCGTTGTAGCGCTGGCCCTTCGATTCGATGGGGCCGGACAAGCCGCCGCGCAGCACGCGCGGGAAGTAGGCCCGGCCCTCCTCCACCTGCAGGCGCTGGCCCAAGGCCCCGGCCAGCGGGGGCGCGAAGCCCGGCGAGCCGCTGCCCCCCGGCTGGTGGCAGACGGCGCAGTGCTTGTCGAACAAGGCCTCGCCGGGATCGTCGCCGGCCATGGCGGCTTGCCCGCCAAGCAGCGCGGCGAGGGTGGTGAGCAGGCAGCGCATGGTCAGCTGCTCCCTTCCGGCAGGCCGACGATCAGCGCGGTGGTGCAGTGGAACACCGACGAATCGTTGGCCATGCACCAGTTGACGTCGTTGTGCAGGCCGAGCCGGTAGCCGGGGCGCTCGCCCTGGCTGGTGTTGCACATGCAGCGGCCGCAGGCGGTCTTGCCGCAGCAGTCGTTGTAGCTGATCAGGTAGTCCTTGCCGTCCTCCGGGTTGCGGCAGGTGCCGACCCAGGCCACCTTGGACGGCTCGGTACCCGGCGGACAGGTGGACACCGTGCCGCCGCAGCAGGAGCACAGGTAGCCGTCCTGGGCGCAGTAGCGCCAGTAGTCGCAGGCGGTGTCGTCCTTGGCCTGCTTGCGCTTGGTGGCCTCGGCGGCGAAGGCCTGGCCCGTACGGTCGAAGGGCAGCACCGGCAGGGCGACGGCACTGCCCACCATCAACTTGCCGATGCGGGTGAGCGCGCTGCGCCGGGAACTGCGCCGGGCCACGCCGCGGCTGCTGCGCTCTGACCAACGGTCGAGCCAGTTAGCGATGAATCCCATGATTGACTCCTGTGTCGGGTGCTCGGTTGGGTGAAACTGCCGTTCAGGCCTGCTGTTCGATGTAGTCCTGCACCGAGGCGACGGTCAGTTCCTTGGCGGTGAACAGGCTCTCCAGCTGCTCCCGGGAATTGACCAGGCCCTTGGCGCTGACCCGGCCGCGGTCGTCGATGAGCACGGCGTAGGGCAGCTTGGCGATGCGGTAGGCCATGCCCAGCTCCTGGGACAGCACGTAGGGGAAGGCGCCCAGCCCGGCCTTGCCCACGAAGGTCCGGTGCTCGGGCTCCTCACCATCCGAGGCCAGCACCACGCGCAGCCAGGCCGCCTCGCTGCGGCTGGCGCTCTTGATGATGGGGAGCAGCTTCTTGCACACCGGACAGGTCGGCGACACGAAGAACAGCAGGGTGCTGTGGGACTGCGCGCCGCCGAGGCGGACTTCCGGCCCGGTGAGGCTGGGCAGGGTGAAGGACGGCGCCAGCTCGCCGGCCTTGGGGCCGGTGTCGAGCATCAGGGCGCCCATCGGGGCGATGCGCTCGAACAGCACGCCGATCTGGCGGGCCAGGGCGAACAGGCCGACGATGAGGGCCAGCAGGACGACCCACTGGAGGACATTGGAAACGATCAAGGCTTCGGTCATGACAGACTCCCGGTTGGCATGGATTCGGGCCGGTTGGCCAGCAGTTGATTGAGGGTGGCGTAGAGGCCCGCCAGGGCCAGGGTCAGGGCGGCCACGCTGAGGAAATCGACCCACACCAGCGGACGACCGTTGTCGGCGGCGGCGGCCATCAGCACGCCGCCGAGCAGGGCCCCGTTGCGCATCACCAGGGCCCAGGACAGGCGCGGGTGGCGGTCTCCGCCGCAGCCGCATTCCAGGTTGCTGCGGCCGCGCAGGACATTGACGAGGATCGCCGCGGTGGACAGGCCGAGCACGGCAAAAGGCAGGACCATCCAGGGGCCGTCGGGGCGGAGCAGCAACACCACGCCAGCCGCCACCTCGAACAGCGGGAAGAGCCCGGCAAAGGCGGCCACTGCGGCGACGGGCAGCAGGGCGTACAGCTCGACGGTGGCGCGGAACACCTCCAGGTCGGCCAGCTTGCGCCAGGCGCTGCTGAGCAGCAGGATCGCCAGCGCCGCCGCACAGGCGTGGCCGGGTACGGGGTCGAACACGATCGGCCAGGCATCCATCACTGCAACTCCAGCTGGATCGGGGTCTCGCCGATGGTCTTCATGGTGCGCAGGAAGCGCGCCTTGGGCCCGGACACGTCGAGCTGCACGATCCGGTTCTTCTCCACCTCCAGGGCGTAGAGGCGGGGCGCTTCGCCGCGGCTGACCGTCAGCACGCCCGCTTGATGCCCGGGGATGCGTTCGAGACGCTTGTGGCTGGCCAGGTCGAAGGCCCAGATCTCCTTGGCCGGATTCTTGTGGGTGCCCTCCTCGCCCTTGTCGTGCATGCCGACGAACAGGCGCTTGCTGCCTTCGTGGATGGCCAGCAGCTGGTAGCCGCCCGGCCGCCAGGCCTTCTTCACCTCTGCGGCGGACAGCAGCGACCAGGGCGGCTGGGCCCGCGCCTCCTCGCCGGAGAGGTCCAGCTCATGCACCTTGCCGTGGTAGGACACGAACACGAAGCGGCCGTCGATGCGGTCGAAATTGGTGAAGACCGGGTCCTGGTCGGGGTCGAAGAAGGGTGCGCTCTGCTTGCGGCTCAGCACCTTGCCGGCGTCGTCGAGGCTCACGGTCAGCATCGAGCCGTTGCCGCACATGGCCGAGAAGCGCCCGCGGGTGGTCGGTGAGGGATAGACCGACCAGCAGCCCGGCGTCTGCACTTCGGCCAGCACCTTGCGGGACTGCAGGTCCACCACCGTCACCGAGGTGGCCGGCGTGGCGTTCTGCACGAAGAGCAGGCGGCCGTCGGCCGAGGTCTGCAGCAGGTTGCGCGCCGCCATGGCCTGGGCATGGCGGGTCGGGATGACGATCTCGCCCTTCCAGCTCAGGGTTTCGGCGTCGTGGATGTCCACCACGTCGGTGCGCTCGCCATGGTTCAGGCGGGCGTAGTAGGTGGTGGCGACGTAGATCTCCCTGCGCTCGGGGGACAGGGCCACCGAGGCGGAATAGCCGGTGGACACCACCCCCAGGTAGCGCTCGCTGTCGCCGTCGACGATGTGCAGGCGGCCGTCGATCATGTGGTTGAACGCCGGGTCCACCAGGTACATGCGCTGGGGTGTGGGTGGCGCCATCTTCACCGCCCCTGTCGTATCCAGTCCTGCGGCGCCGGCGCTCAGGGCCGACGCCATCGTCAGGCCGGCCAGCCCCCTCAACGCCCATGCAATTGCCTTCACGGTTCTCTCCTCTCTCTGCGGGTGTCCGACTCCCCGGACGCCTCTGGTCGGAGGTGGGAGTCGGTCAGGTCGAGGCCATTCTAGGAACGGGGATCAGGCGAGCGTTATCCGGATTCCGAAAATCACTAATAAATTAGTAACACCAGAATTGGGCACTCGGAGTAGGATTGCCCCACAAAAGTGCAGGACCAAAAACAAGAGGAGACGACAAATGAAGACGCACCGCCCCGCGGGGTCAGGGCGCGGAAATTGCATGCTGGAGACAGCTGCCGTTCGCAGTTTCTGCCCACCCCTGACCCGAGGCCGTTGATCATGATTTCCCTGCAGGGCAGCCCGACTGCCCCTTCGCCATCGCAACTGACCGACGGAGCGTCCTACATCGAGTACTGGGCCGAAGACGCAGAGGAGCAGTCCCGCTACCTGTCCGGCTGGGATCAGCGTTACGAGCAGCTGTCCCCCGGCCCTTTCAGGGGTCACACTTCGGAAGTGCAGTTCTCCAGCCTGCAGGTCTTCCGGGAGCGCAGCAATTGCAGCCTCCAGGAGACCTGTACGGTACGCAGGGATGCCTTCGTGATCGGCGTGCCCGTCGCCCTGGAAGGCGCAGGCTGGTGCAACGGCTGGGCCCTGGACGGCGACACCCTGCTGCTTCACCGGCCCGGCGACGAGGTGCTCCTGCGCACGCCGGCCAGCCTGGACCTGATCGCCGTCAGCCTGCCCTGGTCCGATCTCGTCCGCCACGCGCGGGCCGTCAATGGGGACGAGCTTCCCCCGGCCATCAGCCGTACCGGCCAGGCCCTGCACAGCCCGGCCCTGGCCCGGGAGATCCGCGGCTTCCTGCTGTCGGTGCTGGACAGCATCAGCGCGTCGCCCGCCATCCTCAATTACACGGCGGTGCGGGAGGGCCTCAAGGAAGGCGTGCTCAATACCGTGGTATCCGTTATTGGCAACGCGCCCCCCCAGAATGCCGCCCCGCGCACCTCAAAGGGGCGCCAGGCCCTCATCCTGCGCGCCATTGACTACATGCGTTCGCGGATCGGCGAGCCCATCCCCATCACCGACCTGTGCTCTGCCTTGTGTGTGTCCCAGCGCACGCTGCAGTATTGCTTCGAGGAAGTCCTGCAGACCAATCCGGTGGCCTACTTGAAAGCCCTGCGCCTGAACGGCGTGCGCACCGAGCTCAGGCGCGGCAGCCCGTCCGACACCACCGTGCAGGACATCGCAGCGCGCTGGGGCTTCTGGCATCTGTCACGCTTTGCCCAGGAGTACCGTCAGATGTTCGGCGAGCTGCCGTCGGACACCCTGCGCTCGGCCCGCCACCTGACGGGCGGCAGCGCGGCCCTGGTGATGCCGGCCACCGACCTGCCCCACTGATCCTCCCCGGGCCGGCCGACGGCCCGGGCCATGGTCTCAGCCCGGGATCTCGGCCTCGACCAGTTGGGCGAGCAGCTGCAGCGACTCCTGCCAGCCCATGTAGCAGGCCTCGGGGGGGATCATCCCGGGGATGCCCTCCTGCACCACTTCCATTTCCGTTCCGCAGAACACCGGCCGCAGGGTCACGGTAGTCTGCATCTCGCCCGGCAGGTTCGGGTCGTCGAAGCTGGCGCTGTAGCGCAGCTTCTCGGCCGGCACCAGCTCGCGGTAGCTGCCGCCGAAGCTGTGGGCATGGCCGGTATTCAGGTTGGTGAAGGACATCCGGTAATGCCCGCCGACCTGCGCATCCATCTCGTGGACGTGGCCGGTGAAGCCATGTGGCGGCAGCCACTTGGCCATGGCATCCGGATTGAGGAAGGCGCGGTAGATCCGCTCGGGCGGCGCCCGCAGCACGCGGTGCAGGCGGATGGTATGGGTGCTCATGATGGACTCCTGATGGTGAGGACAACCCTCAGCGTATACGACGATCGGCGGGCCGCAACATCGACACGGCGCAAGCCGCGCAGGCAAGCATGGCATTGACATGGAATTGCCGCTCCCGTAAGGTCCGCAGGCTCTTATTCCGGATGGGTAGGCATGAAAACACCACTCCCCCGCCGCCGCTTCCTCGGTGCGGCATCGCTGCTGCTGGCCACGCCTTTCCGACGCCTCCAGGCGGGCGACCCGCATCCACCGATCCTGATCGGCCAGACGGTCGTCGAATCCGGCCCCCTGGCCTCCCTGTCGCGCCAGCCTTTGCAGGGCATCCGTGCCCTGGTCGAGTCGGTCAATGCCCAGGGCGGCATCCACGAGCGCAAGCTCGAGATCCTCCGCGCCGATGACGCCTACGATGCCGACAAGGCCGCCGCCAACGTGCGCCGCTTCGCCGACAAGGGCGCGCTGGCCATCCTCATGCCGATCGGCACCACCCCGTCGGTCGGCGCCCTCAAGGCGGCCAACGAGCTGCGCATCCCGCTGGTCGGCCCCTACTCCGGTGCCCGGCCGGTGGCCCGCTTCTCGCCTTATGGCTTCTCCCTGCGCATCAGCTTCGAGGACGAATACCGGCGCCTGATCGAACACATGCTGCCGCTGGGCGTCAATCGCATCGCCTTCGTCCATAACGACAATCCGGGCGCCCGCGGGGCCATGGAGGCCAGCCGCGACATCCTCGCGCAGAAAGGCGTATCCCTGCTCGGCAGCGCCGCGATCCGTCAGGATGGTGGCGACGCCGCCGAACGTGCCGCCGAGATCGCCCGGCTCACCCCGGATGCCGTCCTGATGTGCGTCACCACCGAGGTGGCCAGCCGCTTCATCAGCAGCTACAAGGCGGCCGGCGGCAGCTCCAGCTTCTATTCCTTCTCCTTCCTCAACGGCAGCGTGCCCCTGCGCGACATCGGCGAAGGGGCCAACGGCGTGGTCATCTCCCAGGTCGTGCCCTTCCCCTGGAACACCGCCCTGCCGATCGTCCGCGACTACCAGCAGGCCATGCGCAGTGCCGGCATCGACGAGTTGAGCCACGCCAGCCTGGAGGGCTACATTGCGGCCCGGGTCCTGGTGGAAGGCCTCCGCCGCACCCCGGCGAAGCAGCTCCAGCCCGACAGCCTCAAGGCCACCCTGGAAAGCATGAACCGGGTGGACCTGGGTGGCTTCACCCTGCGCTTCAGCAAGACCCTCCACGCCGGCTCCGACTTCTCCGAACTCAACCTGCTGCGCCGGGACGGCCGTTTCGTGAAATAAGCGGGCAAGCCGCCACGATCAGGGCAGCAGGAGGTCGGCCAGCAGCTTGAGCCCGAGGGCCGTCATCACGGCGCCGGCGGCCCGGTCCAGCCACACCTTGGAGGCCAGGTAGCGGGCCCGCGCCGCCGCTGCCGACAGGGCCACACCCACCACGCAGTACCAGCCCGCCTCGATGAAGAAGACCAGCAGTGGCACCGGCCATACGCTCTGCCAGGGCGCACCGGGAGGCAGCAGCGAGGCAAACACGGTGGTGTAGACGACCGCCGTCTTCGGGTTGCTGATCTGGGTCGCGAAGCCGATCGAGAACGAGCGCCAGCGCGTCCGCGGCGCCCCCTTCTCGCCGGAGGCATCGATCGCCAGGGGCTTGGGGGCATCCCGCCAGATGCGGTAGCCCATGTGGCACAGGTAGGCCCCGCCGGCAGCCTTCATCAGCAGGTAGAGCAGCGGCACGGCGGCAAACACCAGCAGCAGCCCGAACAGCGCCAGCACCGCAAAGCCGATGGCCCCGAAGCCCATGCCCAGGGCGACGACCAGCGCGTCCTCGCGCGAAATGGCGAGGGCCGTCCGGGCCACCACCAGAAAGCTGGGCCCCGGGCTGACCGCCCCCATGGCGATGGCCAGGGCGATGGCCGGAATGGCAACCGACATCTCCACGAATGCGCTCCTTGAACTTGCTTACCAGGGACGGCGGCCGCCTCAGCCAGCCGCCGCGTCGTGTTCGGCGACATGGCCGGACAGGCGCGCGCGCCGCGTCTGCAGGAAGACGACGAAGGCCAGCAGCAGCACGCCTTCGAGGATCATCGTGCGGCCGGGCCCGATGGCGGTGGCGATGAAGCCGGCCAGCAGGCCACCGAGGGCATCGAAGCCGAAACGCCCCGAGGTGAAGAAGGACACGATGCGGCCGCGCAGGCGGTCCGGCGCCATGCTCTGCAGGAGCATGTTGATGCCCACATTGCACACCGAGATGCCGAAGCCCAGCGCCACCATGGCCGCCATCGCCACCGGCAGCAGGCGGGTCCAGCCGAAGGCCAGCAGGGCCACGGCGCTCACCGTGGTGCCCAGGCTGATCGCCCCGATCAGGCCCGGGATCGAGCGCCGGGTGGCCAGGAACACCGTGGAGCCGAAGGCCCCGCAGCCGGCGGCGCCCCACAGCAGGCCGAGGGTGCGCGCGTCGCCGGCGAACACATCGGCGGCGAACACCGGCAGCAGCACCGCATAGGCCGAGGCGGTCAGGTTGAGGGCCATCAGCACCGTGATCAGCATGCGCACCGGCCAGGTGTGCCAGGCATAGGCCAGCCCCTCCTTGAAGACATCCCCCACCGAGCCTTCCGCCCGCGGCGTGCCGGCCACCTTGACCCGCGCCACGGCGACGAACAGGGCCACGAAGCTGAAGGCATTGAGGGCGAAGCAGGCGGCCTCCGAGGTGAGGCCCAGCAGCAGGCCCGCCACCGGTGGGCCGATGAAGCGCCCGGTGTTGAAAAGCATGGCATTGAGGGCCAGGGCATTGGGCAGATCCTCCCGGCGCTCCACGAAGACGCTGATCAGCGACTGGCGCAGCGGCGTGTCGAAGGCATTGCACACCCCCAGGCACACCGCCATGAAGATCAGCAGGCCGGGCCCCACCCAGCCCATCCAGGTCAGGCCGGCCAGCACCAGGGCCTGGGCCGCGAGCAGGCCCTGCACCCGCATCAGCCACTTGCGCTTGTCGTGCTTGTCGATCCAGGCCCCGGCCAGCGGCCCGACCAGCAACTGCGGGATCAGCGCGGCGAACGAGGTGATGCCCAGCAGCGCCGCCGAGCCGGTGATGCGATAGACCAGCCAGGCCATCGCCACCTGCTGGATCCACGACCCGAGGATGGACACGGCCTGGCCGAGGAAGTAGAGGCGGAAATTGCGGTGTTCGAGGGCGCGCATGCCAGCAGGCAGGCGCAATGTCGACGCGGGAGGCTTGGGCATTGGGGAAGCGGTACGGCTGTACGGCGGGTTGCTGAGGAAGGGACAACGATTTCGCTAAGATATTAATCGCTCCGACCCCGGTCTGCCCACCCGGGCATTCCCGAACGCCCCTGCCCATCGCGCCTCTCGGACAACCGGCGCGCGGCGGCCAGGCTCAGGAGCGGGTGTCCATGCGCCGGAACAGCAGGCACCCGGCCACCGAGAGGGTCGAGACCGCCAGGATCACCCGGGCCATGCTCCCGCCCGCAGGATCGTGAAGATAGCTGACCGCGGCACTGGCCAGCATGCCGAGGCCGAACTGGCTGGCCCCGAAGAGGGCCGCGGCGGCACCGCTGTTCTGCGGGTAGCGGGTCATCAGCAGCCCGACACAGTTGGCCCCGAGCAGGCCGGTCATGGACACCACGACGAACAGCCCGGCCACGACCGTCGGGAGATGCTCCGCAGCGCTGCCGGCCGCCAGCGCCAGGGCGCCCGCGAACCCCAGCAAGCTCCCCGCACCGACCATGGCGCGCGGGCCCCGTGAGCGGACCAGGCGGCTGTTCAGAAAATTGGCGCAGAAGATGCCGATCGCGTTGCCCGCGAAGACGAGGCTGAACGCCAGCGGCGAGAACCGGTGCAGCGCGATGAAGTAGAACGGGCCACCCGTGATGTAGGCGAACATCGCCGCAAAGGACATGCCCCCCGCCAGCAGCAGGCCGAGCGCCAGCGGGTCGCGCAGCAAACGGCCATATGCCGCGAAGGCGCTTCCCAGGGACAGGCCGCCGCGACGGCTCGCCGGCAAGGTCTCCGGCAGCCGGTAGCCCACCACCAGCAGGCTCAGCCCTCCCCAGGCCAGCAAGGCCGCAAAGGTCCCGCGCCAGCCGCAGAGATCGAGCAGGACGCTGCCGAGAAGCGGCGCCAGCAACGGCGCCACCGCGGTGACCATGGCCATCAGCGACAGCTTGCGGATGGCCTCCGTCTCGGCGTAGACGTCCCGCACCACGGCCCTGGCCAGCACCGACGCGGCGCCGCCCCCCAGGGCCTGCAGGAAACGCGCCAGGAGCAGTTGCTCGACGGCCTGCGCAAGGGTGCAGGCCAGGCTGGCCAGCACGAAAAGCCCGATGCCCCCGAGCAGGACTCTGCGGCGCCCATAGCGGTCCGAAAGCGGACCGTAGAACAGCATCCCCAGCGAGAAGCCGGCCAGGAACACCGTGATGGTCAGCTGCACCGCCTCCATCGTTGCGTCCAGGCCCCGCGCAATGGCCGGCAGCGCCGGCAGGTAGAGGTCGATGGAGAGCGGCCCGAAGGCCACCAGCGCGCCGAGGAGCAGGACCAGCCCGCCCTCCTGCCGCGCCGGGACGCCTCCCGGGTGCCCCGGGCCCCCGCTCACAGCCCGCCCAGGGCCAGGTATTTCACCTCCATGTACTCATCCAGGCCGTACTTGGAGCCTTCGCGGCCGGTGCCGGAGCACTTGACGCCGCCGAAGGGGGCCACCTCGGTGGAGATCAGGCCGGTGTTGATGCCGACCATGCCGTACTCCAGGCGGCGCGAGACGCGCCACACCCGGGCGTGGTCCTTCGAGTAGAAGTAGGCGGCCAGACCGAACTCGGTGTCGTTGGCGATGGCGATGGCCTCGTCCTCGGTCTTGAAGCGGAACAGGGGGGCCACCGGGCCGAAGATCTCTTCCCGGGCCACCTCCATGTCGCGGCTCACGTCGGCCAGCACGGTGGGTTCGTACCAGGTGCCGCCGAGGGCATGGCGCCTGCCGCCGGAGACCACTCGGGCGCCCTTGGAGATGGCGTCCTCGACCAGGCTCTCGACCTTGGCGATGGCCGGCTCATCGATCAGCGGGCCCTGGGTCACGCCCTCCTCCAGGCCGCCGCCCACCTTCAGCAGGGCCACCGCGGCGGCGAGCTTTTCGGCGAACTGGTCGTAGACGCCGTCCTGCACCAGGAAGCGGTTGCTGCACACGCAGGTCTGCCCGGCGTTGCGGTACTTGGAGGCGATGGCGCCGGCCACCGCGGCGTCCAGGTCGGCGTCGTCGAAGACGATGAAGGGGGCGTTGCCGCCCAGCTCCAGGGACAGCTTCTTGATGGTGGGGGCGCACTGGGCCATGAGCAGGCGGCCGACGCCGGTGGAGCCGGTGAAGGTGAGCTTGCGCACCAGCGGGCTGCCGGTCATCACGCCGCCGATGGCGCTGGCGCGGCCGGTGACCACGCTGAACACGCCGGCCGGAACGCCGGCCCGCCCGGCCAGCTCGGCCAGGGCGAGGGCCGACAGGGGCGTCTGCTCGGCCGGCTTGAGCACGATGGTGCAGCCGGCGGCAAGGGCCGGCGCCACCTTGCGGGTGATCATCGCCGAGGGGAAGTTCCACGGGGTGATGGCGGCGCAGACGCCGACCGGCTCCTTGGTGACGACGATCTGGCGGTCACGGGCGGGCGAGGGAATCACGTCGCCATAGGCCCGGCGGGCTTCCTCGGCGAACCATTCGACATAGGCTGCGGCGTAGGCGATCTCGCCCTTGGCCTCGGCCAGGGGCTTGCCCTGCTCCAGGGTCATGATGCGGGCCAGGTCGTCCTGGTGAGCCAGCATCAGGTCGAACCAGCGGCGCAGGATGCGGGCGCGCTCGGCGGCGGTGGTCTCCCGCCAGCTGGCGAAGGCCCGGTCGGCGGCCTGGAAGGCGCGCTCGGTCTCGGCGGCACCGCAGCGCGGCACATGGGCGATCACCGCACCACCGGCCGGGTTGGTCACCGGGAAGGTCTCGCCGCTGTCGGCGCCGACCCACTGGCCGTCGATGTAGCAGGCCTGCCGCAGCAGGGAGGGGTCCTTGAGATCGAGCATGGGGTTTTCCTTGGGGTGGCTGTTTTGTTCGGATTCCTGGTCGGAATCAGTAGGCGGCGCCGGCCTTGCCTGCGCCGGCGTCCTTGAAGCTGGCCGCCAGCCTGACGGCGGCATTGCGCAGCAGCAGGGTGTCCACGCCGACGGCGATGAAGGAGGCGCCGCTGTCGAGGTAGCGCGCCGCCGCCGCCGGATCGGCCGAGAACACGCCGGCGGCCTTGCCGGACTTGCGGATGCGCGCCAGGGTGTCGGCGATCACCGCCTTGACCTCCTCATGCCCCGGATTGCCCAGGTGGCCGAGGGAGGCGGCCAGGTCGGCCGGGCCGATGAACACGGCATCGACGCCCTCCACGGCGAGGATCTCGTCCACCGCGGCCAGGCCGGCACGGGACTCCACCTGCACGATCAGGCACATCTCGGCATCGGCCTCGGCGAAGTAGCCGTCCACCCCGTTCCAGCGGGCGGCCCGGGCCAGGGCCGTGCCCACACCACGGATGCCGTGGGGCGGGTAGCGCATGGCGCGCACCAGGGCGCGGGCCTCGTCGGCGGATTCGACCATCGGCACCAGCAGGGTCTGCACGCCCACGTCGAGGTACTGCTTGATCCGCGCGGGGTCGTGGTCGACGGTGCGGACCACCGGGCGCACCGGGTAGGCGGCGATGGCCTGGAGCTGGCGCATCACGCTCTCGGGCGTGTTGGGGGCGTGCTCGCCGTCGATCAGCAGCCAGTCGAAGCCGGTGCCGGCCATGACTTCGGCGGAGTACGGGTCGCACAGGCCGAGGAAGACGCCGATCTGGGTCTCGCCGGCCTGGAGGGCGCGCTTGAAGGTGTTGCGGGGCATCTGCATGGCGGGTCTCCGGGGCTCAGGCGAAGCGGCAGGTGATGGCGCCGAGGGGGCCGTAGTCGGCGTGGAAGGTGTCGCCGGGGCGGGCCGGCACCGGGCGGGTGAAGGACCCGGCGAGGATCACCTGCCCCGCCTCCAGGGCCACCCCGTGGGGGGCGAACTTGCGGGCCAGCCAGGCGATGCCGTTGGCCGGGTGGTTGAGCACCCCGGCGGCGACGCCGGTCTCCTCGATCACGCCGTTGCGGTAGAGCAGCGCCGACACCCAGCGCAGGTCCACATCCATGGGTCTGACCGGCCGGCCACCCATCACGATGCCGGCGTTGGCGGCGTTGTCGGAGATGGTGTCGAAGACCTTGCGCGGGCGCTTGGTGGTGGGGTCGATGCGGTGGCAGCGGGCATCGATGATCTCGATGGCCGGGATCACGTAGTCGGTGGCCGACATCACGTCGAGCAGGGTCAGGCCGGCGCCCTCGAGGCGCTTGCCTAGCACGAAGGCCAGCTCCACCTCCACCATCGGGGCGATGAAGCGGGCCGGGATGTCGGCGCCGTCGTTGAAGAACATGTCGTCCAGCAGGGTGCCGTAGTCGGGCTCGTCGATCTGCGACGACTGCTGCATGGCGCGGGAGGTGAGGCCGATCTTGTGGCCCTTGATGACCCGGCCTTCGGCCAGCTTGAGGCCGATCCAGGTCTTCTGGACGGCGTAGGCGTCTTCGATGGTGATGTCCGGGTACTGCAGGGACGGGGCGAGGATCTGCTCGCGGCTCTGTTCGGCGGCGTGCAGCTGGCGCGCCAGGTCGAGGTGGATGTCGGGGCTCAACATGTCGGGGTTCTCCTTGTGGCGTTGCTCAGTTTTTCTTATAGCGGGCGTGGATGTTGTTGTGCTTCCAGGTCCCGGCTTCCGAGAACTCGACGATCTCCATCGAGAGGGCCAGGCCGCGGCGGGCGAAGAGGCCGGCGAAGTGATCCTTCAGCATCGCAAAGAGTGCGTCGCCGACCTTCTGCTTCTCCTCGGCCGTGCGCCCTGCCCCCATCTTGAAGGTGAGGTGCACGAAGGCGTCGTCGGCCGAGCCGTCGGCCACGCAGTAGTCGGTGAGGCAGATGGCACGGGCGCGGATGCCGCCGATGGGGAACACCCCACCCTGGGCCAGGACGACCTGGTTGGTCTTGCGCAGCAGGCCGGGGATGTCCCCCTCCGCCTTCAGGTTGTCGGTGTATTCGTAGATGAGGTGCGGCATCGCGCGGCTCCTGGAACGGGGTCAGACCGGGAAGATCGCGTTGATCTGGCCGGTACCGGAACTGGGGAAGAAGGGGGTCACGACCTCGACCTTGCCCTGGTAGGCGTCCCAGCCGAGGGCGCCCAGCAGCATGGCGGTGTCGTGCATGTTGCCTTCGCCGTGGCACTTGTCGGCGTACTCGGGGAGCATGGCGCAGAAGGTCTTCCAGTCGCCGTTCTGCCACATCTCGACCACCGTGTGATCGACGGTCTCGAGGAAGGGGCTCCACATCTTGTGCAGGAACTGCTCGGACACGCCGTTCTGCGCGAAGCGGTGGGACAGGGAGCCGGAGGCCAGGAAGGCCACCTTGCCGTCGTACTGCTCCTTGACGGCCCTGGCCATGGCGGCGCCCAGGCGGACCGAGTCGTCGAGGTTGTGCACAGTGCACAGGGCCGACACCGACACCACCTTGAAGTGCCGGTCGGCGTTCATGTAGCGCATCGGCACCAGGGTGCCGTACTCGGGCGCCAGGCTGGTGTCGGAGTGGGCCCGGGTGCGCACGCCGGCGGCCGTGGCGGCATCGGCCAGCAGGTGGCCCAGCTCCGGGTTGCCGTCGTAGGCGAAGGGCAGGTTCTTGATGAAGTGGGGCAGCTCGTTGCTGGTGTAGACGCCCTCGAACTTCGGGGCGCAATTGACGTGGTAGCCCGAGTTGACCAGCCAGTGGGTGTCGAACACGACGATGGTGTCCACCCCCAGCTCCCGGCAGCGGCGGCCGATCTCGACATGACCGTCGATGGCGGCCTGGCGGCAGCCCTTGTGTTCGCCTTCCATCTCCGACAGGTACATGGACGGCACGTGGGTGATCTTGGCGGCGAGGGCGAGTGTGCCCATGGTGTTCTCCTTCAAATTCCGGTGGTGTGGATGGATCCCGTGAGGGATGGCTCTCTGCCGGAGACGGGGGCCGGGCAGTTTCTCGTGTGCCTGCCCTGGCCCCCTGGATTCAGGTCAGACGCCCCAGCGGGGGATGTGGTGCTCGCCATACGAGACGGCAATGTTCTTGGCCTCGCAGAACACCTCGTAGCTGTAGTGGTTGCCCTCGCGGCCGGTGCCGGAGGCCTTGCTGCCACCGAAAGGCTGGCGCAGGTCGCGCACGTTCTGGCTGTTGACGAAGGTCATGCCCGACTCGATGGCCTTGGCCAGGCGGATGGCGCGGCCGGTGTTGTTGGTCCACAGGTAGGACGACAGGCCGTAGATGGTGTCGTTGGCGATGGCCACGGCCTCTTCCTCGGTCTTGAAGCGGATGATGCAGGGCACCGGGCCGAAGATTTCCTCCTGGGCGATGCGCATCCTGTTGTCCACATTGGCAAAGACCGTGGGCTGGACCCAGAAGCCGTTCTTGAAACGATCACCGACCACCGGGGTGCCGCCGCCGAAGACCACCTCGGCGCCCTCCTGCTTGCCCAGCTCGATGTAGTAATTGACCTTGTCCTGGTGGCCCTTGGAGATCATCGGGCCGATCACGGTGTTCGGGTCCATCGGGTCGCCGACGGTGAGGCGGGCGGCGCGGGCGGCGAAGTCGGCGACGAACTTGTCGTAGATGCCGGCCTGCACGATGATCCGCGAGCCGGCGGTGCAGCGCTCGCCGTTGTTCGAGAAGATCATGAAGATGGCGGCGTCGAGGGCGCGCTCGTAGTCGGCGTCGTCGAAGATGATGAAGGGCGACTTGCCGCCCAGCTCCATCGAGAACTTCTTGAGGCCGGCGGCCTTGACAATGCGGTTGCCGGTGGCGGTCGAGCCGGTGAAGGAGATCGAGCGCACGTCCGGGTGCGACACCAGCGGCTCGCCGGCGGTATCACCGAAGCCCTGCACCACGTTGAAGACGCCCGGCGGGATGCCGGCCTCGAGGGCCAGCTCGCCGAGGCGGTGGGCGGTGAGGGGCGACAGCTCGGACATCTTCATCACCGCCGTGTTGCCGAAGGCCAGGCAGGGCGCGGTCTTCCAGGTGGCGGTCATGAAGGGCACGTTCCACGGGGAGATCAGCGCGCAGACGCCCACCGGCTGCCACAGGGTGTAGTTGAGGTGGCCGGTGTCGGAGTCGTAGGTTTCGCCGTGCATGTGCTGGATCAGCTCGGCGAAGTAGTAGAAGTTGTCCGAGGCGCGGGGGATCAGCACGCGCTTGGTCTGGTTGGTGACCTGGCCGCAGTCGGCGGTCTCCAGGTCGGCGATCTCGGCCACGTTGGCGGCGATCAGGTCGCCCAGCCTGCGCACCAGGCGGGCGCGCTCCTTGACCGGCGTGGCGGCCCAGCCGGGGAAGGCGGCCTTGGCGGCGGCCACGGCGGCGTTGATCTCGGCCTCGCCGCCGCTGGCCACCTCGGCGATCACTTCGCCGGTGGCCGGGTTGATGGTCTGGAAGGTCTTGCTGCTGTCGACCTGCCGGCCGTTGATGATGTGCTTGATCATGCTGTTCTCGCTTTCTTATGCGGTGGCGGACCAGGTCTGGTCATCGACGATGGTGTTGATGAGGCAGCCGACGCCCTCGATCTCGGTTTCGACCACGTCACCGGCCTTCACGTCGGCCAGGCCCTCGGGGGTGCCGGTCAGGATCACGTCCCCGGGGTTGAGGGTCATGAAGGACGACAGGTAGGCGATCAGGGTCGGGATGTCGAAGATCATGTCGGCGGTGGTGCCCTGCTGGGTGGTCTTGCCATTCACCCGGGTGCTCAGGGCCAGCTTCATCGGATTCGCGATCTCGTCCCGCGTCACCAGCCAGGGGCCCAGCGGCGTGCAGGCATCCCGGTTCTTCACCCGCAGGTTGGGCCGGTAGTAGTTTTCAAGGTAGTCGCGGATGGCGTAGTCGTTGGCCACGCTGTAGCCGGCGACGTGCTCCATGGCGTCTTCCCTGGCGATCCGGTAGCCGGTCTTGCCGATCACCACCGCCAGCTCGCACTCGTAGTGCATGTAGGTGGCATCAGACGGGCGACGGCTGAAGGCCTTGTGCCCGGTGATGGCATTGGGCCCCTTGAGGAAGACCAGCGGCGTCTCGGGGGCCTTGAAGGCCAGCTCCTTGGCGTGGTCGGCGTAGTTGAGGCCGAGGGCGAAGACGGTGCCCACCTCCACCGGCGGCAGCCAGGTGAACTGCCCCTCGGCGATTTCGCGGCCGTCGGCCAGGCGGACCTTAGCGTCGCTGCCCGGGGTGACTTCATGGATGGCGCCCTGCCAGGCGATGCGTCCGAACTTCATGCTGCGCCCTCCCCGGCTGCAATCTCGAATTCCACGGCCCCCAGGCGATCGGCCTCGACCCGCACGCGGGAACCGGCACGGGCCTGCGCGGCCTGCCAGGTCACCCCCACCAGCAGCGTGTCGCCGCGGCGCAGGGTCATGAACCCGGACACGTCGGCGACCAGGGTCGGCACATCACGCACCAGGTCGGCGAGGCTGCGCGTCTGCACCAGGCTGCCATCCACATAGGTGCGCAGGGTGATCGACGCCAGGTCCCCCACCTCGGCCCCCGGCACGACCCGGCTGCCCACCGGGCAGGCGCCGTCGAAGCACTTCTCGCGGATGGCCGGGCGGTAGTAGCTGACATGGGGCAGGCTCAGGTCGGCCACCACCACGTAGCCGGCGATGGCGGCGGGCACCGCCTCCGGCGCCAGGCGCGCGGCGCCCTGGCCGAACACGATGCCGAGCGTGGCCCCCACCTCGACGGCGGACTCGCCGGCCGGCAGGCTCACCACGGCGCCGCTGCCCACCACGGTGCCGGCGGGCTTGATGTACAGGACAGGCGCCTTGGGCACCCCCTTGTAAGGCGCATCGGCCAGGGCCGCCCCCATCCGCTGGAGGCTATCCCGGTCGTTCAGGATGACGCCGTAAACCGCTCCGCTGACTGCGGGCTTGTGAGCTTCCACCACTCTCTCCTAGGCTGTTCGGTGCCGTCCGGGCGACGGCCGCCGGGTGCGGGAATCTGATCCTGAGGTTCCGTGCGCCCCCGGGCGTATCATGAACCGGATCTATTCACTAACATAGTAGCAATTTGATCACTACGATATTAGTAAGTCAATAGCCAGAAATGGCAAGATGCTGTTCCGAAGGGCAAAAAAGCCCGGCGATCCAGGGACGGCCGGGCAAACGTCCGGGAGGCAGCCCGGCACGGGGAGAAACGCTCCGATGGGTGCGCGCCGCCTAGAACACCTTCACCAGGCGGGTCTGGATGGCGCGGGTCAGCGGGCCATCCTGGACCTGGGTGTCGTGGCTGCACTGGACCATCGCCTGCCAGGTCGGAGCGATGAAGGTTGCGGCGCTCAGGGTGACATTGCCGTTGTTGCGGCTGTCGGTCTGGGCCACGCCGTGCAGTGTGTCCTTGGCGCCCCAGCTGTGGCGGTAGGACAGGCCGAGGTGGGTGGCGTCGGAGACGTGGTAGCGCAGATGGCCGTGGGCCTGGTAGAGCGGATCACGCTTCGCCCCGCTGTCCTGGTCATGCTGGTAGAACTCCACTTCGCCGATGGCATCCACCGACCACTTCGGCGCAATCCGTTTCACGTAGCCGACCTGGAAGTCGGTCGCCCAGCGGTTGTTGCTGAGGGCGAAGCCCTGGTTCTTGTCACTGCCGGTGGGCGCGGTGAAGAACACGGACCAGCCGAGGTGCTCACCGTTCTGCATGTCGGCAATCGTCCATAGGGTTGCCCCGAAGATCACGTCACCCAGGCCGGAGGTTTCCTTGTCGGCCAGGCCGATCTTCTGCCGACCAACGGGCACGATGATCTGCGGATCGACGATGTAGTCGCCCCACTTGGTGTAATGCACGTAGCGCAGCAGTCCGACATCCATCTCGAGGCCGAGATTGTCGGTGACGCGCTTGCCACCGGCGTTGAGGCGGTCGGCGGTGGGGTGCTGGTAGTACATCACCAGCAGATCGGTACCCGGCGGCAGGGCGGCATAGTCGCCGCCGTCGGGCTTGACGTCGGCGGCAGCCGTGCATGCCAGGGAGGACAGGCCGAGGGCCGCGATGAGGCTGCGTGAGGTCTTGCTCATTGTTCTTGTCTCCGTTCGTTCGGGCCTTGCCGGCCCTGTGGGTAGTGATTGGCCGGTGGCGACGCCCACCACCTCCGGCGATGGGGGGCGCTCAGCGCTTGGCCGAGGCGCCGATTTCGGTGTTGAGGTCGTGGGCGCGCTTGATCAGGTACTGGTGGATGCGCGTGGCGTTCTCCGGTGACAGGACGCTGGCGAAGGGCGGCATGCCCTTGGCCGCCCGCAAGCCGTGCAGCACGATGCTCTCGAACTGGCCGTGCCGGGTGGCGTCCAGGTAGCGCAGGTCGGGGATCACCCCGCCCGACACGGCATTGAGACCATGGCAGCCGCCGCAGTAAGCGTTGAACAGCTCGCGTCCGGCCTTCAGGTCCTCGGGTCCGGCCGTCAGGGCCGGCGGCACGGGCAGCGGCTGGGCCTCGTTGCGGGGCGGCGGCAGCTGGCCGGTGGCGCCCAGCTTGTAGGTGAGCACGCGGGATTCCGGCTTCACTTTGGCCGCCAGGGACAGGGGCCCGAGAATCAGCGGGAAGGTGCCGCCCCAGCCGGCCATGAAGCTCACGTATTGCTCGCCCTTGACCTCGTAGGTGACCGGTCCGGCCATCACGCCGGTGTTGGCCGGCGACTCCCAGAGCTTTCTGCCGGAATCGGCGGCGTAGGCCACCACCCGGCCATCGGCCGTGCCCTGGAACACCAGGTTGCCGGCGGTGCTGAGGGTTCCCCCGTTGTAGATGGTCCGGTAGTCCTGGCTCCAGGCGGCCTTCTGGCGCACCGGATCCCAGGCCACCAGCTTGCCCTTGAAGCTGTCGGAGATCTGCTTGACGATGGCCGGGTCCTCCGGCAGGTCCGGCACGTCGACCCCCAGGTTGACCACCGACTTGTGCGGGCTGCGGGTGGCCGGGGTGGTGGCCGACAGCATCGCGGCGGTCTCCTGCACCGGGATGTACACCAGCCCGGTCTGCGGGTTGAAGGACATCGGATGCCAGTTATGCGCACCGATGAAGGCCGGGCTGACGACTTTCGGCCCCTCCAGGTAGTTGGCGGCCTTCTCGTCCACCACCGGGCGGCCGGTCTTCATGTCCACATGGGTCGCCCAGGTGGCCGGCGCATATTTCTCGGCGGACAGCAGCTCGCCGGTCTGGCGATCGAGCACATAGAAAAAGCCGTTCTTGGGCGCCTGCATCAGCACCTTGCGGGTCTTCCCGTCGATGGGCAGGTCGGCCAGGATGATGTGCTGGGTGGCGGTGTAGTCCCACATGTCGCCGGGCGTCACCTGGTAGTGCCAGACGTACTCTCCGGTGGCCGGACGCAGGGCCACGATGGAGGAGACGAAGAGGTTGTCGCCCTGGCCATCGGAGCGGGCCTTGCGGTTCCACCAGGAGGCGTTGCCGGTGCCGATGTAGAGCAGGTCGAGCTCCGGGTCATAGGCCATGGCATCCCACACCGTGCCGCCGCCCCCCTGCTTCCAGTATTCGGTGCCGAACCAGGTGGCGCGGGCCATTTCCATGGCCTTGCTCTCGGCAGGCTTGGCGGGGTCGCCGGGCACCGTGTAGAAGCGCCAGGAGAGCTTGCCGCTGTCGGCATCGTAGGCGGAGAGGTAGCCGCGCACGCCGTACTCGGCGCCGCCATTGCCGATCAGGACCCTGCCCTTGACGACCCGGGGTGCGCCGGTGATGGTGTAGCTGCGGCCGTGGTCCAGCACCGTATCGGTCTCCCACAGCTTGCGGCCGTTGCGGGCGTCCAGGGCGATCAGGCGGCCATCGTAGGCACCGAGATAGACCTTGCCCTTCCACACCGCCACGCCGCGATTGACCACGTCGCAACAGCCCTCCGAGAGGCGGATGCCGTGGACCTTCGGGTCGTGCTTCCAGAGCAGCCGGCCGGTGGCGGCATCCAGGGCGTACACGATGCTGCGGGCTCCGGTGGTGTACATCACGCCGTCGACGACGATCGGCGTTGCCTCAACGCCCCGATCCACATCCAGCTTGTAGGACCAGGCCAGGCCGAGCTGGCCCACATTGGCATCGGACACCTTCTTCAGGGGCGAAAAGCGCTGCTCGCCGTAGGTCCGGCCATGGCTCATCCAGTTGCCGGGCTCCCGGTCGGCGGCAATCACGCGCCGGGCATCCACATCGGCGGGTGCGCCGAGGGCCATGCCTGCCGGGAGCATCAGACACATCACTGCCAGGCGGCCTCCCGGTCGCAGGGCGTTGAACTTCAGCTTCATGGATATCTCCTCCGTATGTCCATCTTTGTGGAAACCTGTACGAAGAAGTCTGGGGCAGCCGGATCAGGACATCTTGCCCCTCAGTGCACACCTGACTGGAGCACAGTGCACATCCTTCACCCTGCGCGCTGGCGCCATTCGCTGGCGGTCACGCCGAAACGCGCCTTGAAGAGGCGGCTGAAGTGGGCGCTGTCGGCAAAGCCGTTGGCCAGCGCGATCTCGGTGATGGTGCGCTGGCGCAGGGCCGGGTCGGCCAGGTCACCCCGGCAGCGCGCCAGCCGCTCGGCCTGTATGTAGCTGGCAGGCGTGGTATCCAGCTGGCGGAACAGGGAGTACACCGAACGCAGCGATACATGCAGGGCCTCGGCGAGGTCCTGCGGCCCCAGCGCCGGGTCGCCGAGGCGCGCCTGGACCAGCCGCTGGGCATCACGCAGGCGGCGATCCTGCCGATCTGCCGGCAGGAAGATGCTGGCCTGGGCCTGCAGCGATTCCGACACCATCATGGCCATGGCCCGGCCGAGGGCATCGAAGCCCTGGGCGCCCACCGACAGGGCTGACTCGAAAGAGGACAAGAGGGTGTAGAAGGCGCCACGGGAGGCCGGGTCGAGCTGCAGGGCCCGGGCGCACAGGGCCTGCCCCACCACGCACCAGTCGGCGCAGACGTCGATGGGTAGCAGCGCCACCGCAAAGTGGGCCTGGCCGGAGAAACGGATCGAATAGGGCCGGCCGGTTTCGTACACCGCCCACTGCCCGCTCTCCAGCACCGAGCGGTTGGCCCCCTGCTCCACCTCGCAGCGGCCATTGGCCACCCACAGGGCCTTGAGGTGGTTGCGCTCGGAGCGTTCGACCAGGGGCCTGGTGCGCCGGACCTCATGGGCCTGGCTGCTGATCAGGGCGGTACGGGCGCTGCCTAGGGTCCGGCTGTCGATGCGGCCCCAGAAATCCCGCGGCCGCTCGGGTCGAACCTCCAGGGGCAGGAAGCCGGAGCTGACGGCATCCAGCCATTTGCCGGCGCCGGTGACTACCGTGCCGCTCTCGTGAGCCGGCCAGCACATCGGCTTGGTCGTCATCGCATGAATGTCCTCTCAGGTGGGCCGGACAAGCGCCAGCGGAGCGCCGCGGCGGCGCCCCGGATGCGGCTCGAATGCTGACCTCCCGCGCAACGCGGGCTGTCTCGATGGGCCTGCCCGGCCATCCACAAGCCCTCCGGGCACCGGATCAGGATGGATGACGGTAGATCTGGAAGCGCGCCCCCCTGAAGTCGATCTCGTCTTCCAGGAGGGCCCCCACCGCGAGCGCGACCCTCACGGAGGCCTGGTTGTCCCGGTGGATGAAGCTGATCGGCGGGCGCTCCGGGAAGGCGCTGGCCGCCATCCGCTGCACTGCGCGCGCGGCCTCGCTGGCATAGCCACGGCCCCAGCGGGCCGGATCGATGGCCCACTTGATCTCCCGCTCCGGGAAATCCGCCGGATACCAGAGCCCGGCGGTGCCCACCAGCGCGCCGCTCGCCTTGTCCTCAAGGGCATACGGCCCGTAGCCTCGCAACAGCCAGTGTCCCGCCAGCGTCGCCGTCATGCGCCAGCTCTCGCCCTCCGACAGGGCCCGCCCCAGGGTGTAGCGGGTGGCATCCGCGCTGGCATAGAGCGCATGCAGCGCCCGCCAGTCCTCCTCCCGGAACATGCGCAGGGACAGTCGCTCGGACTCAAGGCGGCTTGGAATGAGGAATCCGCTCATGTTTACCTCGACATCGGTGACCCGACGGCCGGAAGCATCGCCGGGCCCCGCCCGCCAACACCTCCGGCAGCCGGCGGCGGCCTTACTGGACCAGGTTCCAGTCGCCCTTGCGGATCTCGAGCAGGCGGAAAGCCGTCAGGTCCAGCCCCAGGTGATCAGCGGCCGTCATGTTCACCAGGCCACCGGTACCGACGTAGCCCTTGGTCGCCTCGATGGCATCGCGGACCTTGGCCTTGTCGGTGGTGTTGGCCTTCTTGATGGCATTGGTCACCAGCATCAGCGCATCGTAGGCGTGGCCACCGAAGGTGGACACGTCGGCCTTCCACTTCTCGTTGAAGGCCTTGGTGTAGGCCATGACAATCGGCTTCTGGGGATCGCTGGCGGGCAGCTTGTCGGCCACCAGCAGGGCCGAGGCCGGCAGGCGGATGCCTTCGGCGGCCGCGCCGGAGAGCTTGATGAACTCTTCCGAGGCCACCCCGTGAGAGTGGTAGATCGGCAGCGTGATGCCCAGCTGCTTGCAGTTCTTGGTGGCGATCGCCGGCCCCTGCCCCAGACCGAAGATATATACGGCCTGCACGCCCGGGGTGTTCTTGATCTTGGTGAGCTGCGGGCTCATGTCCGTATCCTTGGGGCCGAAGGTCTCGTTGGCGACCAGGGTGATGCCGTACTTCGCCGCCATGGCCTCGGACTCCTTGCGGCCCGACTGGCCGAAGCCCGAGGTCTCGGAGAACAGCGCCACCTTGGAGATGCCGCGTTTCTTCATGTCCTCGTAGATCTTTTCGGCGGCCATGCGGTCGTTGTGGGACACCTTGAAGGTGAACTTCTTGACCGGCTCGACGATCACCACGGCCCCGCCCAGGGAGATGAAGGGCATGCCGGCCCGCTCGACGAGGGGCACCATCGACATGGTGGCGCCGGTCGTCGTGCCGCCGATGATCGCATCCACCTTGTCATCCTCGATCAGGCGCTTGGCAAAGCCGTTGGCCTTGTTGGCATCGCTGCCGTCGTCGTAGTGAACGAGTTGCAGCGGACGGCCGATCAAACCACCGTTCTTGTTGATGTCGTCCACGTACATCTGCAGCGTCTGCAGCTCGGGCTCGCCGAGGAAGGCCGCCGGGCCGGTCACCGACAGCACCGAGCCGATCTTGATCGGTTCGGCGGCCACTGCCCCAAAGGCCCCGAGCAGCAGGGCAGTTCCGGCAACGAGTTTCTTGATGCTTGTCTTCATGGATGATCTCCTCCAGGGTTTTTGTATGCAAACCGAGAACCTGTCATGGCTTTGGCCAGGTCCGAGCCAATGAAAACCGCGGCGCTCACATGCCCAGATAGGCTGCGCGCACCTGTTCGTTGCTGATGAGCGCCTGGCCGGAGCCGGAAAGGGTGACGGAGCCGGTCTCCAGCACATAGCCACGATCGGCGATGGCCAGGGCGGCGAAGGCGTTCTGCTCGGCCAGGATGATGGTCATGCCCTGCTCCTTCAGGGCCCTCACCACGTTGAACACCTCCTGCACCAGCAGGGGCGCCAGGCCCATCGACGGCTCGTCCAACAACAGCAGCCGGGGCCGCCCCATCAGGGCCCGGCCGATCGCCAGCATCTGCTGCTGGCCGCCGGACAGGGTGCCTGCTGGCAGGGCCCGCTTCTCCTTGAGGATGGGGAACATCGCGAAGACCTTCTCCATGTCCTCCGCGACGTGCTCCCTCGGCTGGGTGTAGGCGCCCAGGCGCAGGTTGTCCTCGATGGACAGGGGGCCGAACACCTGCCGCCCTTCGGGGCTGTGGCAGATGCCGCGGCGCATGCGCATGTCGGAGCGCAGCTGGGAGATGTCCTCGCCGGCGAAATGGACGCTGCCGGCACTCATCGGCTGCACGCCCGACAAGGTGCGCAGGAAGGTCGTCTTGCCGGCACCGTTGGAGCCGACCAGGGCCACCGTCTCGCCGCGGCGCACTTCGAAGTCGATGCCCTTGAGGGCCTTGATGCGGCCGTAGCAGCTCTCCATGCCCGCCACCTTCAGCAGCACCTCGCCAGCCGGCGGGGTGACAGGCCTCAGCTCCCCTGCACTGTGTGCGCCCAGGCCGACTGACTCGGGTGCCAGGGCTGCAATCCGATGGAACAACTCCCGGAACTCGGCCCTGGCGTCACCACCGAACGCCGGATCCTTGTTGTCGAGGAAGGCCCGGTCGATGGCGGCCCAGTCGTCGCCAGTCAGCACCTGCCTGGCAAGGGGGATGACGTCCGTCTCTTCGCTGCGGATATGCCCCTTGAGGCCCTGGGTGTAGCCCCTGAGGGCGGCAGCGAAGTCGCGGCGGCCCGCGGCGTCCACCGCAGAGGCCGCGAGCGCCTGGCGCAGCGCGTCGAGTCTGGCGTGCCCGTGGCGATGCTCGGCCTGCAGGCGGTCAAGCACCGCCGCCGCCTCTGTGGAGCGCTGACGCAGCACGGGAAACAGGAAGTCGTCCTCCTTCGGGTGATGGACCCTGTCTACGAACTGCTCGAGGTAGTCGAAGACCGAGCTGTAAAAGGCCGGCTCCGCCGTGCTGCCGGCATCGAGCTCATCGGCCATGAGATCCAGGGTGATGGCGATACGCCAGAGATTCTGGTGTTCTTCAGTAATGACGCGCAGGGCTTCCATTCTCTTCCCCTCTCAGGCGTGGGCGCCCAGGTAGGCGGCGATCACGTCCGGGTTCTTGCGCACTTCCTCGCCCGTGCCTTCGGCCAGCTTCTTGCCGTAGTCGAGCACCAGGATGCGGTCGGACAGGTTCATGACCA
>WBTZ01000058.1 GCA_009026175.1 Zoogloea sp.
ATCGTAGGGAACGGCCGGGGCGCTGCCGAAGCCTGCCGCCATGCCGCTCTCCTGGGCCCGCTGGCGCCGCTGGGCGGCGAGCATGCGGCTGCGCAGGAGCGCCTCGGCCATGGTGGCCTCGCGGGTTTCCTGGTAGCTGCGTGCCGGTGCGGCGTAACGCAGTGGCTCGGGGGTGTGGACGATCAACGGCGTGCGATAGCCCGGTGCCGGGGTTTCGACGTGGGTGTCCAGGTGCGTGGATGTATGCGGGGCTGCGTGCGTGCCGGAGGGCAGGCTGCGGCTCATGCCGATGCTGCGGCCTCCACCGAAACGGCCGGCGTGGCTGGGCGCGGAGGTGGCGGCGAGGACGAGGCCTGCGGCAGTGCAGACGGCGGCGATCAGGGTCGGGCGGGAGGCACGGTGGAACATGGGCGAGGGGCTCCAGGGCTTGATGGCGTGGGTGTCGATGGTGTTTGGACGGGCCCGGGCAGGTGGCGCTCAGGCGCCCAGCAGCAGCTCACCCATGGCCGCCGGCGAGGCCGCCTGGCGCCAGTGGGCGGGCATCTCTGCGGCGGTGATGCTGCCATAGCCCCAGGTGGCGGCGATGAAGGGCAGGCCGTTGGCATCGGCGGACTCGCCGTCTTCGCTGCGGTCGCCGATGTAGATCGCGCTGTCTGCGGGAATGCCCTGGTCGGCCAGCAGGCGCTGGATCATGGCGGCCTTGTGGGGCAGCCGGGGCTCGAACAGGTCGAGGGCGTAGACATGCTCGAAGTGCCGGCTCCAGCCCAGGTGATCGAGGATCAGGCGGGTCGGGTGGAGGCGTTTGTTGGTGGCGATGGAGAGGCTTAGGCCGGCACCGGCGAGGCGCGCCAGCATCTCGCCCACGCCCGCGTAGGCGGCGGTGGCCTTGTAGCCTTCGGTGTCGTAGCTGGCCTTGAAGCCGTTGGCCAGGCGCTCGATGAGGGCCTTGTCGGTGCTGCCGGCGAGGAGCTGCAGGGTCTCGACCAGCGGCGGGCCGATCACGCTCTCGTCGATGCTGCGCACCGCCTGTACGTCGTTGCGGGCGAAGCTGTCGCGGAAGCTGGCGAGGATGGCCGGCGCGGAGTCGATCAGGGTGCCGTCGAGGTCGAACAGGATGTGGCGGTAGCGGGGCATGGTGGCTGCAGGCAGGAAGGCTGATGATGGGGCGATGCCCGCCATTATCGCTTGCTCGGGTATATTTGCGCGCCCCCGACTCCGTAAGGTGATGCCATGGACTCCGCCGCGCTGAACACCCCCGACGACGCCCGCCGCTTTGGCGGCATTGCCCGCCTGTACGGTGATGCGGGGCGGGCCCGGCTGGCAGCGGCCCATGTGTGCGTGGTCGGCATCGGCGGGGTGGGCTCGTGGGCGGTGGAGGCGCTGGCCCGCAGCGGGGTGGGCCGCCTCACCCTGATCGACCTCGACCATGTGGCCGAGTCCAACATCAACCGCCAGATCCATGCCACCGAGGCGACCCTCGGGCAGGCCAAGGTGGAGGCCATGCGCGAGCGCATCGCCGGCTACAACCCGGCCTGCCAGGTGGCGGTGGTGGATGATTTCGTGACGGTGGACAATGCGGCCGTGCTGCTGGGCGGCGGCTTCGATTGCGTCATCGATGCGATCGACGCGGTGCGGGTCAAGGTGGCGATGATCGCCTTCTGCCGGGATGCCGGCGTGCCGGTGGTGACCTGCGGCGCGGCGGGCGGGCAGATCGATCCGACCCGGATCCTGGTGGACGATCTGTCCCGCACCATCCAGGACCCTTTGCTGGCCAAGGTGCGCGGCCAGTTGCGCAAGGGCCACGGCTTTCCCCGCGACCCGAAGCGCAAGTTCGGGGTGGAGGCGGTGTTTTCCACCGAGCCCCTGCGTTATCCGGCGCCGGAGGCGTCCTGCGAGGTGCCGGCAGCAGGAGGGCAGGCGACCAGCGGGCCGGCCGGGCTCAATTGTGCCGGCTTCGGCTCGGTGGTGACGGTGACCGCCTGCGTGGGCATGTTCGCCGCGGCGCGGGCCCTCAACGCGCTGGCGGCGGCTCGATGAAGAGGGCAGGGTCCACCGCCGCGCCGTTCAGATAGACGCTCCAGTGCAGGTGCGGCCCGGTGGCCCGGCCGCTGCTGCCGGACTGGCCGAGCAGGGCGCCCCGGCGTACCGTCTGGCCCACTTCGACCTGGGCCTTGTCCAGGTGGCAGACCATGCTGACGAAGCCCTGGCCGTGGTCTACGAACACCGTCCTGCCATTGAAGTAGAAGTCCTCGACCAGGCTGACCACCCCGTCGGCCGGCGCGCGGACCGGCGTGCCGGCGGGGACTGCCACGTCGAGGCCGGTATGGGGCGCACGGGGTTCTCCATTGAAGATGCGGCGCAGCCCGAAGCGGCTCGACAGGCGGCCGGTGGCGGGCAGATCCAGGTCCACGCGCGGCACCTCCACGTTGCGGTAGCGGCTGCGTACGGCGATCTGCAGCTCCCGCTCGAGTTCGATGCGGGCGAGGTCGTCCGGGTCGGGGGTGACCATCTTCGGGTTCTTGATGGTCAGGCGCTGTTCGGGGTAGCTGCGTGGTGTGACCGGAAAGGCCAGGGGGCGCCGCTCCGGGCCGATCTCGAGCACCTGCTCACCGGGCGGAGTGTCCAGAGGCAGCCCCACCAGGGCGTGCCAGCCGTCGGCCTGCTTGCGCAGCAAGACCGGCTTGCCGGCAAAGCGGGCTTCGGGCCGCTCCTGGCCTGCAGGGGCGACCACCACGCTGGCGACCCCACCGGGGACCGGGGCCGGGCGCAGGTCGGCCAGCGCAGGAAAAGCGGCCAGGCCGGCGAGCAGCACAGCGAAAAGATGACGTGTTGCGGGGACTATTTCACACATGTTTACGCTAATTCGAGGTCAAGGCCGGATTGAAGCATAAGTCCGTGCTGCGCCGGATTAACATCTTGCAACATCGAGCACAGGTCCATGCAGGCCTGTTTTTTTGCAGGGCCGTTGTTGCTCATCGCCATCGGGCGAGTCGGGAGGAGTACATGTCGAAAGAAGCCATCATCTTGTTTGCCCACGGCGCGAGGGATCCCGAGTGGGCCAAGCCCGCGCAGCGGGTTGCCGCCGCGCTGCGGAGCCTGCGCCCGGAGACCCGGGTGGAGGTCGCCTTCCTCGAGTTCATGGAGCCGGCCCTGGCCGACGCGGTGGAATCCGCCGCGGCGTCGGGCGCTTCCAGTATCCGCGTGGTGCCCCTCTTCCTTGCCCAGGGGGGGCATCTCAAGCGGGACGTGCCGGTGCTCGTCGAGGCCGCCCGCGCCCGCCACCCAGGCTGCCGGATCGAACTGGTTGCGGCGGTGGGCGAGGATGAGGGCGTCGTCCAGGCCATGGCGGCCTTTGCGGCAGGGGTTTGAGTCGCCAATGAACGATCCGCGGATCAGCCGGGGCGGCGCGCTTGCCGAGCGGCGCCTGTGGTGGGTTGAGGCCGATGCGGCCGCCAGTGCGGGCCTGCTCCGCGAGCTGGCGGCAGGGGGCCTGGCCTGCGCGGTCCTGTCGGGTGAGGAGGCGCTGGCAAGCCTCCGGGCTGGCCGGCTCGGGGTCGAAGGCGTGGTGGTGGATGCGGCAGTCCTGCCGCGCTGCCCGGGCTTGCTCCTGGCGCTGCGGGCCACCGGGGTGCCACTGGTCCTGCTGCTGGAGGTGGAGGATCTGGCGGTGCTGGCCGAGGGCGTGGGGCTGGGCGTGACGGGCGTGGTCAAGCCCGCCTCGCCTCAGGCGCTGCGGGCAGCCCTGCGTTTGCCGGGGGGCGAGGCCGTGACGCCGGAGGGCGGCACCTTCCCCTTCCGGACCCTGTCTGAGGTGGCCAGCCTGTCCCTGCTGGTGGCGGGCCTGTGCCCCGACCCGGCGGCGGTCCAGATCGCCCTGTCCGAGCTCATGATCAACGCGGTGGAACATGGCAACCTGGGCCTGGGCTTCAACCAGAAGCGCGAGCTGATGGCGGCCGGAGAGTGGCGCAATGAGGTCGAGCGGCTGTTGCTCCTGCCCCGGAATGCCGATCGTTTTGCCTGGCTGCGGGTGGAGTGCCGCCCGCGGGAGGTGCGCTTCCTGATCCGTGACCTGGGGGCGGGTTTTGACCCCGCACCCTATCTGGACCTGAACGCGGAGCTCTCCGTCGAGCCTTACGGACGTGGTATCGCCATCGCGCGGATGCTGGCCTTCCCTGAGCTCGTCTTCCTTGATGGCGGCCGCTGTGTGGAGGGCGTGAGCAGACGCTGAGGCAAAATCTACCTTGCCTGGAGCGTCCGGGCATTGTTGACGGAACATAATATTAGAGTATTCTTATATTATGTTTTCTTCCTGCTCCGTCCTTCGCGCCACCCGGGCCGCCTTTGCCGGTGGTGCTCTCCTGATCCTGCCGGGCCTGGCTCCGGCCGGTGATCTTCCTACCATCCAGCTGCGCCCCCAGGCTTTCGCCCGGAGCTACTCCGCGGAAGGCACCATAGAGGCCCAGCGCCAGGCCGTGGTGGCCGCCCAGGTGCAGGGCCGGGTGCTCGAAGCCCGGGTGGATGCGGGAGCCCGCGTGCGCCAGGGCGATGTGCTGCTGCGTATCGACACTCGCGAAGCCGACCAGGGGGTGGTGGTGGCGGCCGCCCAGGTGGCGGCCGCCCAGGCCCGCCTGATCGATGCCCGGGCCGGCCTGGAGCGCAGCCGCAGCCTGAAATCACGCAATTTCATCAGCGCCAGCGCGCTCGATCAGGCCCAGGCGGCGTTTGACGCGGCCCAGGCCCAGCATCGGGCGGCGGAGGCGGGGCGCGCCCAGGCGGAGGCCGGCCGCAGCTTTGCAACGGTGACGGCGCCGCTGACCGGCGTGGTGGCCCAGCGCCTGACCGAGCCCGGCGAAATGGCGCAGCCCGGCAAGCCGCTGATGACCATTTACGAGCCGGCTGGGTTGCGGGCGGTGGCTGACGTGCCCCAGGCCCGACTGGCCGATCTGGCCCGTCCGGGCGTCAAGGCCCGGATCGAGTTTCCGGAAACCGGCCGTTGGCTGGAGTCGGCTTCCATCCAGGTGTTGCCGGCGGCGGACCCTCGTACCCATACCGCGCGGATCCGCGTCAATCTGCCCGCCGACGCGCCGGGCGTGGTGCCGGGGATGGCCGCCCGGGTGCATTTCAGCCTGTCCGGCGAGGCACCCGTCCTGGCCGTGCCGGCCACGGCGATCCTGCGCCGGGGCGAGCTGAGCGGCGTCTATGTGGCCGATGGCCAGGGCGGCTTCGTGCTGCGCCAGGTGCGTCTCGGCAGCACCCAGGCCGATGGCTCGGTGGAGGTCCTGGCCGGTCTGGCGGGGGGTGAAGAGCTGGCCCTCGACCCGGTCCGCGCCGGGCTGCTGCGCCGGAAGCCTTGAACCATGGGAATCTCCGGCCGCATCGCCGCGCTGTTCCAGCGCAACGCCCTGACACCCTTGCTGGCCCTGGTGCTGTTGCTCCTGGGTGTCTTCGCCACGCTGGTCACGCCCAAGGAGGAAGAGCCCCAGATCGATGTGACCATGGCCGACGTACTGGTTGCATTTCCGGGGGCCTCGGCCAAGGACGTGGAGGCCCTGGTGGCCCGCCCGGCCGAACAGGTGCTGGCGCGCATCACCGGCATGGATCACGTGTATTCAGTGTCCCGCCCGGGCATGGCGGTGATCACCGTGCAGTTCAAGGTCGGGGTCCGCAACCAGGACGCGGTGCTGCGCCTGTATGACACCGTGCACAGCCACCGGGACTGGATTTCGCCCGAGCTGGGGGTGGGTGAGCCGCTGATCAAGCCGCGCGGGATCGACGACGTGCCCGTGGTGGCGCTGACCTTGTGGACCCGTGACGACACGCGCTCGGCCTTCGAGCTGCAGCAGGTCGGGCGGGCGGTGGAGCTGGAGCTCAAGCGCGTGCCCGGCACCCGCGATGTGAGCACCCTCGGCGGTCCGGGCCATGTGCTGCGGGTGCTGATGGATGCCTCCCGCATGAACGCCTTCGGCATCACCCCGCAGGATCTCAAGGGCGCGCTGCTGCTGGCCAATGCATCCCAGCCGAGCGGCAGCCTGGTGGCGGGCAACCGGGAGGTGCTGGTGCAGACCGGCACCTATGTCGCCAGCGCCGATGATGTGCGGCGGCTGGTGGTCGGGGTGTCCGCCGGCAGGCCGGTGCTCGTCAGCGATGTGGCGACCGTGGTGGATGGGCCGGACCAGCCGTCCCGCTTCGTGTGGCATGGCCTGGGGGCTGCGGTGCAGGCCGGCGTGGCGCAGGCCGGCGAGGGGGCGGGCAGCCGTTTCCCGGCCGTCACCCTGCAAGTGTCGAAGAAGCCCGGAGAGAATGCCGCCGATGTGGCCAGCGGGGTGATCCGCCGTCTGGAGCAACTCAAGGGCAGCATCGTGCCGGATGGCGTGGAGGTGACGGTGACCCGCAACTACGGCGCCACCGCCACCGAGAAGGCCGACAAGCTGATCGGCAAGCTGGCCTTCGCCACCTCCGCCGTGGTGCTGCTGGTGCTGCTGGCCCTGGGGCGGCGCGAGGCGGTGATCGTCGGTGCGGCGGTGACGCTGACGCTGGCGGCGACCCTCTTCGCGTCCTGGGCCTGGGGTTTCACCCTCAACCGGGTGAGCCTGTTTGCGCTGATCTTCTCCATCGGCATCCTGGTGGACGATGCCATCGTGGTGGTCGAGAACATCCACCGCTGGCAGCAGCTGGAGCCGGGCCAGCCCCTCTGGAGGCTGATCCCGAAGGCCGTGGACGAAGTCGGCGGGCCGACCATCCTGGCCACCTTCACGGTGATCGCGGCGCTGCTGCCGATGGCTTTCGTGAGCGGCCTGATGGGGCCCTACATGGCGCCGATCCCGATCAATGCCTCGATGGGCATGGCGATCTCGCTGCTGGTGGCCTTCATCGTCACCCCCTGGCTGGCCGGCAAGCTGCTCAAGCCCGTGGGGCCGGACCCCGCAGGGCACGCGCCCGACCGGCTGACCCAGGGGCTGGAGCGCGTGTTCCAGCGCGTCATGTCGCCCTTTCTGGCACCGGAGACCGGCCGCCGGGCGCGGGCCAAGCTATGGTTCGGCGTGCTGCTGGCCATCGGGCTGTCGGTGTCCCTGGCGGTGGTCCAGCTGGTGGTGCTGAAGATGCTGCCCTTCGACAACAAGAGCGAGTTCCAGGTGGTGCTCGACATGCCGGTGGGGACACCGGTGGAGCAGACTGCGGAGGTCCTGCGTGAGCTGGGTGACCGGCTGGCCCGGGTCGAGGAGGTGACCGACTTCCAGACCTACGCGGGAACGGCCGCGCCGATCAACTTCAACGGCCTGGTGCGCCAGTATTACCTGCGGGCCCAGCCCGAGATGGGCGACATCCAGGTCAACCTGGTGGACAAGCACCATCGTCAGCGCAAGAGCCACGAGATCGCGGTGTCGGTACGGGCCGACCTGGAGGCCATCGCCCGCCGCCATGGGGGCAACGCCAAAGTCGTCGAGGTGCCGCCGGGGCCGCCGGTGCTGTCGCCGATCGTCGCCGAAGTGTACGGCCCGGACTACGCCGGACAGGTGGCGGTGGCCGGCAAGGTCCGCGCAGCCTTCGAGGCAACGCCGGACATCGTCGGCGTGGACGACACGGTGGACGAGGAGGCGCCCAAGCTGGTGCTGCGGGTCAATCAGGCCAAGGCGGCGCAGCTGGGGGTGGCCCAGGCGGACATCGTCGAGGTGGTGCGTCTCGGCCTGGGAGGCGAGAACGTGACACCGTTGCATGGCGGCGACAACAAATACGAGATCCCGGTGCGCCTGAGTCTGCCGCCGGAGCGCCTGGGGAGCATCGACAGCCTGCTGCAGATGAAGGTGCGGGCCCGTGCGGCGGAGGCCGGCGGGGCGCTGGTGCCGGTGTCCGAGCTGGTGCAGGTGCAGCCGGTCCGCCGCGAGCAGGTGATCCATCACAAGGATCTGCTGCCGGTGGTGTATGTGACCGGCGACATGGGCGGCCGGCTGGATTCGCCCCTCTACGGCATGTTCGACATCCGCAGCCGGATCAAGGATCTGCCGCTGGTCGGAGAGCACCTGGCAGGAGTGCTGGGCGAGTGGTTCATCCACCCGCCGGAAGATCCCTATGCCGGCTATGCGGTCAAGTGGGATGGCGAGTGGCAGATCACCTACGAGACCTTCCGTGACATGGGGGCCGCCTACGCGGTGGGGCTGGTGCTGATCTACCTGCTGGTGGTGGCCCAGTTCCGCAGCTACGTGGTGCCCCTGGTGATCATGGCGCCGATTCCCCTCACCGTGATCGGCGTGATGCCGGGCCATGCCCTGCTGGGCAGTCAGTTCACCGCCACCAGCATGATCGGGATGATCGCCCTGGCGGGCATCATCGTGCGCAACTCCATCCTGCTGGTGGACTTCATCGACCAGCAGGTGGCGGCCGGTGTCGACCGGGCCCGCGCCACCCTGCATGCCGCCGCGGTACGCGCCAAGCCGATCGGCCTGACCGGGCTGGCGGCGATGATCGGCGCTTTCTTCATCCTGGATGACCCGATCTTCAACGGCCTGGCGATCAGCCTGATCTTCGGCGTGATGGTGTCCACGCTGCTGACCCTCGTGGTGATTCCAGTCCTTTATTTCGCCGTGGCGCAGGGGCGCCCGGCACCCACGCAGGAGGAGGCATCATGACCGTCAACCAGTTCGTCCGGGTGTTCGCCGGATCGTTTGTCCTGATCTCCCTGGCGCTCGGGGTGGAGGGGAGCCCACTGTTCGTCAGCAGCAAGTTCCTGTGGTTCACTGCTTTTGTCGGGGCCAATCTGCTGCAGAGCGGCTTCACCCGCTTCTGTCCGCTGGAGATCGTGCTGCGCCGCTGTGGCGTGAAGGATGGGGGCGCCTGCAACTGAGTCTTCCGGTGGCTCATTTCGGGTAGTGAGGCGGGGGCGGCAACTCAAGCTTGCCGGGCTGGGGCCGTACACCACGCGTGATGAGCCAACGTCCATTTTTTTCCATCTTCAGGCTGCCCGGTGGCCGGATCCGCCCGGGCAGCCTGCCCGGAGGGCGGGGCCACTGGTTCTTTGCGGCCCTGGCGCTGGGAGGGCTGCTGACCGGCCTCGGCTGGCAGACCCTGTACAGTCATGAACTGGAAATCGGCGAGGCCCGCAACGAGGCCGTGGCGGATCGCCTGCAACATCAGTTCGAGGAGCGGCTGGGCAAGGTCGATTTCATCCTGCGCGGGGTGGCCGGCCTTTTCGATGCGCAGCACCTGGTCGAGCGCCGGGAGTTCGAGAGCTACGTGGCGGGCCTGCGTCCCACCGAAGCCCTGCCCGAGGTGGTCGGCATCGGGCTGGCCCGGCGGGTGGAGGTGGAGCGGGCCGCCGCCATCGAGGCGGTGCTGTCGGCAAGCTATGACCGGGAGATCCGGATCCGGCCTGCACCTGATGCGGCGCGGGGCCCCCATACCTTTCCCCTGACCTATTTCTGGCCCCTGACGCCGCAGACCGAAGCGGCCATCGGCTACGACAGCTTCGCCGAGCCGCAGCGGCGCACGGCCATGGAGTCGGCGATCCGCAGCAAGGGGATCGCCATGAGCCCGCCCCTGTCCCTGGTGGTGCTGGGCAGTGCGTCCCAGGTGAATGGGGTGGTGGTCTATCGGGTTGCCCGGCCGGTGGATGAATTGGCGCCGAGCCTCGGTCCCGAGGGCATCGTCATGCTGGGCCTCAACGCGATGGCCCTGTTCGATGGGGTGCTCCAGTCGTCGGCGCCCGGTGTCGGCCTGGTGGTCGAGGACATCACGTCGGGCGAGGCCATCCGGCTCTATCCGGCACCGGGCGCTGCCGGGGTGGAGGGCGCGGCCATCGAGCGGGAGGTCCGCTTCGGCGAGCGGATCTGGCGGGTGCGCGTAACGCTTCCCCGCGCCGCCGACGACTTTGCGTCATCGACCCTGCTGGCCTTTGGCGGTGCGCTCACCAGCGTGCTGCTGGCCTTCCTGCTGGCGGCACTGGCCGGGCAGCAGAAGCGGGCGGTAGCCATCGCCGAGCAGATGACCGGCGAATTGCGGGACAGCGAGAAACGCTTCGAGCTGGCCGTGTCCGCCACCGATGAAGGGATCTGGGAGTGGCAGTCGGGTCATCCCGGGCTCTTCCTGTCGCTGCGCTGTGACCGCCTGTTCGGCTATCCGGGGGGCGGCTTGCCCCGCAGTGTGCGCGGCGTGCTGCGTTCCATGACCCACCCGGCGCGCCGGTCCTTCCTGCGGGCCTTCCGTCTGCATGTCAAGAACCGGGCCCTGCTGGAGTGCGTCATTCCGATCCGGCGCATCGATGGGAGTTCTGGCTGGTTCCACCTGGCCGGCAGGACCGAGTTCGATCGCAGTGGCAGGCCGCTGCGCACCGCCGGTGCCGTGTCGGACGTGACCGAGCTGCGCCGCGCCCAGCAGGCCGTGGTGGACTCCCACGCCAAGCTCGATGCCCTCTACCGGCATGCCTCGCTGGGCATGGCCCTGGTGGACGGGCAAGGCCGCTATCGGCAGGCCAACACCGCCTTCTGCCGCATCACCGGCTATGCCGAGGACGAGCTGTGCCGCGCCGAGGGGCCCTTGCCGCCACCGCCGGAGCTGCCCGACGGCTTCATCCAGGCCGACGGCGATGCCTGCCTGGTGGCACCTGCGCAGGCCTACGAGACCGAACTGGTGCACAAGAACGGTCATCGGGTGCCGGTGCTGGTGACCAGCACGCGGGGGGGCGGGCGCGATGCGGGGCGCTGGGTCATCGTGGAGGACGTGACCGTGCGCCGGCAGGAGCAGCAGGCCATCCGCGAAGCCCACGCGACCAACGAATCGCTGATCGCGGCGATTCCCGACATGCTGTTCCAGCTCGACGACGACATGCGCATCGTCCGCTATCACGCGCCCAGCGGCGATGCCCTGTCGATGCCGCCCGAGTCCTTCCTCGGGCATCGCCTGGAGGATGCCCTGTCGCCGGACATGGCCCGGCGCTTCGGCCAGGCTGCGGTGCAGGCATCCCGTACCGGCAAGCTGCAGCGGGTCGAGTATGCGTCGCGGCGGGGAGGCAAGGAGCGCCACTTCGAAGCGCGTTTCCGGGCCATCCGCACGGGGGGAAGCCTGGCGGTGATCCGCGACGTGACCGATCTCAAGCTGGCCGAGCTGGCCCTGCGGGAGAGCGAGGCGCGCTGGCAGTTTGCCCTGGACGGGGCGGGCGACGGCGTGTGGGACTGGAATCTGGTGAGCGGCCGGGTGTTCCGGTCACAGCGCTGGATGGCGATGCTGGGCTACGCGCCCGAAGAGATCGGCGATGATATCGGTGCCTGGTCGGCGCGCGTGCATCCCGACGATCTGGAGCCGGCGCTGGCGGCCCAGGACGCCCACCTCAGGGGCGATAGTCCTGTGTTTACCCAGGAATTGCGGATGCGCTGCAAGGACGGCAGCTACAAGTGGATCCTCATCCGTGGCCTGGTGGTGGAGCGCGCGCCGGACGGCCAGGCCCTGCGCATGATCGGGACCCATACCGACATCGACGACGCGAAGGCACGGGAAAGCCAGATCCTCGACCATAATCAGAACCTTGCGTCCCTGGTGGCGGCCCGGACTCACGATCTCCAGCTCGCCAAGGAGGCTGCGGAGGCGGCCAACGAGGCCAAGTCGGTGTTCCTCGCCAACATGTCTCATGAATTGAGGACGCCGATGCACGGTGTATTGAGCTATGCGCGCCTTGGCGAGAACCGGGTCACCCAGGTCGGCCATGAGAAGTTGCGCAGCTACTTCCACCGTATCCGGGTCAGCGGTGAGCGGCTGCTCATGCTGCTCAACGATCTGCTCGACCTGTCCAAGTTCGAGGCGGGCCGCATGACGCTGTCCCTGACGCGGGAGGATCTCGAGCAGCTCGTCCGGGATGGGGTGAATGAGTTCGCCGCATTCTTCCAGTCGCGGCGGCAGACGGTGCGGGTGGAGCGGGCAGGCCCGCTGCCGGAGGTCATGGTCGACGCGGCGAAGGTGGGGCAGGTGATACGCAACCTGCTGTCCAATGCCGGCAAGTTCACACCGGAGGGGCGTTCGATCCGGGTGTGCCTGGGCGTGGCCAGCCTCGACGGGGCGCCTGCGGTGGAGATCCTGGTGTCGGACGAGGGGGTCGGCATTCCCCTGTCGGAGCTCGACGTGGTGTTCGACAAGTTCGTGCAAAGCAGCCGGACACGCACCGGGGCCGGCGGGACGGGCCTCGGGCTGGCCATCTGCCAGGAGATCGTGGCTGCCCATGGCGGCCGGATCAGCGCTTGCAACAATGCGGTGGGTGGGGCGGACTTCTTGGTCGTCCTGCCCCTTGGAACGGAGTCCCTGCCCGGTTCGGGCGGCGTGACGGAGAAGGAAGAATAGATGAGCAGGGCACGCATACTGGTGGTCGACGATGAACCCTTCAACCTGGACATCGTCGCGGAGTACCTGGACGAGATGGACTTCGACCTCGTCATGGTGGAGTCCGGTGACGCGGCCTGGGAGGCGCTCGGCGAACGGGAGCGGGACTTCGATCTGGTCCTGCTGGATCGCATGATGCCGGGCATGGATGGCATCATGCTGCTGCGCAAGATCAAGGCGGATGAGCGCCTCAGCAGCATCCCGGTGATCATGCAGACTGCCGCGACCTCGCCTGAGCAGGTGCGGGAGGGGCTGGCGGCGGGGGCCTTCTATTACCTGACCAAGCCTTTCGAGGGAGAAGCCCTGCAGACCATCATCCGCTCGGCGCTGGACGACATGCGAGTGCGGCGCGAGCTGAGGGCCAGCCTCAACGACCACGCCAAGGCGATGAATTGCATGATCGAAGGCGCCTTCAGCATCCGCACCCTGGAAGAGGCGCGCAATCTGGCGTCCTTTGTCGCCCTGCTGGGCCCCCAGCCGGAAACGCTGGCGATGGGGCTCTCCGAGTTGTTGGTGAATGGCATCGAGCACGGCAACCTGGGGATCGACTTTGCCGAGAAGAGCCGTCTGCGCGAAGCGGACCGCTGGGAGGACGAGGTGGCGCATCGCCTGGCCCTGGACGAGAACCGGAACAAATCGGTCAGGCTGAAGGTCTGGGGAGATGACACCCGCTGGGTGTTCGAGATCCGTGACGATGGTCCGGGCTTTGATTGGCGGCGTTTCCTGGACTTCGACCCCGAGCGGGCATTTGCGCCCAACGGCCGGGGGATCGCCCTGTCGCGGCAACTGTCCTTCGCCAGCCTGACGTACCTGCCGCCCGGCAACCAGGTCGTGGTGACGGTGCCCAGGCCGGAGAAGCCCGCTTAAGCCGCCCGGGATGGCCTTTCCTGTCATCCCGTCCGATGGATTGCCGCAGACCGGGACTGTGAATGCCCGTTCTGCCAAGAAGCAGAGAGCAGTGGATGTCTGAAAATACCTTGAGAGTCCTTGTTGCCGACGATATCGCCTCGAACAGGACGATCGTGGGCGCCTTCCTGGGCCACCTCAACTGCACGCCCCTGTATGCCGCCGACGGTGTGGATGCCGTGGAGATCTTTCGCCAGGAGTCGCCGGACATCGTGCTGATGGATCTCATGATGCCGCGCATGGACGGCTTCGAGGCGATCAAGCAGATCCGGGCCCTGTCGGAAGATCGCTGGGTGCCCATCATCATCCTGTCGGCGCTGAGCGGCGAAGGCGACATTGTCCATGGGCTGGAGATCGGGGCCGACGATTACCTCGCCAAGCCCCTGTCCTTTCCTGTCTTCTCCGCCCGTTTCAAGGCCCTGCGCCGGCTGCTCGACATGCAGCGCCGTCTGTCGGGCTCGCTCGAGCAGGTAAGGGCGGTGGCCAACGGGGTGATCGACGGCATCATCTCGGCGGACGATCAGGGCATGATCCTGTCGGTCAATCGGGCGGCCAGCCATATCTTTGGCTATGGTGCCCCCGAGATGATCGGCAGGCCCTTCTCGATGCTGCTGCCGCCGGATGCATCGGATACCGGCAACAGCTACCTGCAGCGCCACGTGATGGGCGGCGAGAAGCGGGTGGTGGGGCAGATCCGCGAAATGACGGGCCGTCGCAAGGATGGTTCGACCTTTCCGATGGAGATCGGCGTGTCCGATCTGCAACTGCCCAACCGGCGGATGTTCATCGGTATCGTCCGCGACGTGTCGGAAGCCCGCCGCATCCAGCGCCAGCTGGCCGAGGATGCGGCCCGCCTGCAGCGTTACCACGACGAGTCCGAGCGGGAGCAGGAGCTGGCCATGAAGATCATGGAGCGGCAGATCCGCTCCGACTGGCTGCATGACAAGGCCGTCCAGTATGCCGTGATGCCGGCCCGCAATTTCTCCGGTGACGTGGTGGCGGTGGCCCGCTCCAACGATGGCGCCCTCTATGCGATGCTCGCCGACGCCACCGGCCACGGGCTGGCTGCCGCGGTCAGCGTGCTGCCGGCGCTGGGCGCCTTCTATCGCGGTGCGGCCCGCAACCTGCCCCTCGCCGGGCTGGTGACCGAGCTCAACGACCTGCTCTGTGGACTGCTCCCTCCCGGGCATTTCGTGGCGTCCGCGCTGGTGCGCCTGGAGGCATCCCGTCCTGCGGGTGAGATCTGGGTCGGCGGGGTGCCGGACGTGCTGCAGATCACCGAGGATGGGCAGGTGCGGCAGCGCTTCCCGTCCCGCCAGCTGCCCCTCGGCATCCTGCCGTCGGCAGAGGCGGCGGTGGTCTGCGAAGCCTTCTCCTGGGATGGCCCGGGGCAGATCGTGCTGTGCTCGGATGGGCTCACCGAAGCCGAGAATCAGGCCGGCGAAGCGTTCGGCCATGAGGGGCTGGTGCGTGCGCTGGCAGAAGGGTCCCGGGCCAGCCGCCTGGGCATCCTGCGTCAGGCCCTGACCCGCCACCTGGCCGGGCAGCCGGCAGGGGACGACGTCTCGGTGCTCCTCCTCGACTGTGCGGCGCCTGCGGTGGCGCCGGGCTGAGGCCTGGCACTCGCCGGTGGCCGGTGTGCCGCACCGGGGGAAGGAAAGATGGCGTGCTTCCTGCTACACCGAGAGTATTGTCCTTACGGTGGTCTCCGCCATGCTGCGAGTACTGGTTGTCGATTCTTCCCGCGAGCGTGCCGCTGATGTCTGCGCGGCCCTCGCTCTGGCTGGTCACCAAGTGGTGGCAGCGCTTTCGAGCGCGCTCGATCTGTCCGATCAGGTGCTGGCTACCAAGCCCGATGTGATCTTCATCCAGGCCGACTCCCCGAGCCGGGACACCCTGGAGCACCTCGCCACCATGAACCGCGACTGCCCGCGGCCGGTGCTGCTGTTCTCCCAGGACACCGATTCCGAGATGATCCGGCGTGCGGTGAAGGCCGGGGTGTCGTCCTATGTGGTTGATTCCGTTACACCCGAGCGCCTGGATTCGCTGGTCGAGGTGGCGATCGCCCAGTTCGAGGAGTTCCAGCACCTGCGTGCCGAACTGGATGACGCCAATCGCAAGCTGTCCGAACGGATCCTGGTCGACCGGGCCAAGGGGCTGCTCATGAAGGCCCGCGGGCTGGACGAGGACGCGGCCTACCACGCACTGCGCAAGCTGGCCATGGAACGGGGCCGCAAGCTGGCCGAGGTGGCGCGCGACGTGATCGACATGGCCAGCCTGCTACTCTGAAGGGGGTAGCCGGCGTGGCCGGCGCGCATCTTGTGGGGCGGAAGCCGGGAAACTGGCTTCCGCCCTTTTTCCTTGTTCTTCAGCAGCTTGATGGCGGAGGAGGGCCTGCTTTCGGTGGTCTGACGCCAAAGCGGTGCATGCTGCACTGCCGCAGTGCATGAGTGGGAGGTGTTTTATTTACCTCAAAAGGGGTAAGTGGATGTTGTTTTTGAATATCTCCATATTAATCAATGGTTTGATTTTTCTGGCACAGAGCTCGCTTAGTAGTCCTCGAAGTCGGTCCAACGGCGGCCCGGCTTGATCAGGCGATCAGACTTGGACAAGGGCGTCCATTCCTCAGCGAAACATTCGCGGAGGAGTGAGACGCCCTCTTTTTTTTGTATTTTCGGATCAGGGGCGAGCAATGAGCGAGCGTTTCGACGACAAGAATCTTTCCCGCCGCGGCTTTCTCAAGGCTGGGGCAACCCTTGGAGGTATGGCTGCAATGGGCACGATGCTCCCCTCTGCCGGCGCGTGGGCGGCCGGTTCGGACAAACCGGAACTGGAAGAAGTCAGGATCGGCTTCATCCCGCTGACCGACTGTTCCTCGGTGGTGATGGCCTCGGTGATGGGCTTCGACAAGAAGTACGGCATCAAGATCACCCCCAGCAAGGAGGCCTCCTGGGCCGGCGTGCGGGACAAGCTGGCCAACGGCGAGCTGCACGCCGCCCATGTGCTGTACGGCCTGGTGTACGGCCTGCACCTGGGCATCGGCGGCCCCAAGAAGGACATGGCCGTGCTGATGACCCTCAACAACAACGGCCAGGCCATCACCCTGTCCAACGCCCTCAAGGACAAGGGCGCGGTGGATGGCGCTTCCCTGTCCAAGCTCATCGCCAAGAAGGAAAAGGAATACACCTTCGCCCAGACCTTCCCCACCGGGACCCACGCCATGTGGCTCTACTACTGGCTGGCGGCCCATGACATCGACCCCTTCAAGGACGTCAAGAACATCGTCGTGCCCCCTCCGCAGATGGTGGCCAACATGCGTGTCGGCAACATGGACGGCTACTGCGTGGGCGAGCCCTGGAACCAGCGCGCCATCGTGGACAAGATCGGCTTCACCGCGATGACCACCCAGGACATCTGGACAGACCATCCGGAAAAGGTGCTGGGCGCCACCGCCGAGTTTGCCGCCAAGTACCCCAATACCGCCCGGGCCATGATCTGCGCCATCCTCGATGCATCCAAGTGGATCGACGCCAGCGCCGCCAACCGCTCCAAGACCGCCGAGACGGTGGCCGCCAAGAGCTATGTGAACACCGACGTGGATGTGATCCGCAGCCGCATGATCGGTCAGTACGAAAACGGCCTGGGCAAGAGCTGGTCGGACAAGAACTACATGAAGTTCTACAACGACGGCCTGGTGAACTACCCCTACCTGTCCGACGGCATGTGGTTCCTCACCCAGCATCGCCGCTGGGGCCTGCTCAAGCAGGACGTGGACTACCTGGCGGTGGCCAAGGCCATCAACAAGACCGAGCTGTACAAGCAGGCGGCCTCCATCGTCGGTGCGCCGGTGCCCAAGTCCGACTTCCGCAGCTCGAAGTTCTTCGACGGCGTGGTGTGGGACGGCAAGGACCCGAAGAAGTACGCCGCCTCCTTCAAGATCAAGGCGGCCTGATCCGGCAGGGGGCGGTGCCCCCGTCCTGAACGCTCAATGTGCAAGGGCAGGCTCCAGGGCCTCCCGGCGACTCACGGAGATCACCATGAATACAGCAACCCTCACGTCTGCGCTCGGGGCCATCGTGCCCGAGGCCGCACCGGCTCACCCGGCTTCGGCGGCCCGCTGCGAAGCCACCCCTGCCAAGGAATCCGATATGGCCTCTTCGACGCCCACCCAGACTGCAGCGCCGGCGCCCACCGCCGAGCCCGGCACCCCCTTCGGCGAGCGCGCCGGCCAGTTCTTCCGGGCGGTGATCCCGCCCTGCCTGGGCTTTGCCTTTGTGATCGGCCTGTGGGCCCTGGTCGCCATGAGCTCGGCCGACTTTCCCGGCCCGGCAAAGACCTTCGATGCCGCCGTCACGCTGTTCTCCGACCCCTTCTACCGGAACGGCCCGAACGACCAGGGCATAGGCTGGAACATCCTGTCGTCCCTCAAGCGGGTCGCGGTCGGCTTTGGCGTGGCCGCGCTGGTGGGCATTCCGATGGGCTTCATCATCGGCCGCTTCGCCTTCATGAACAGCATGCTCGAGCCGATCATCAGCATCCTGCGTCCGGTGTCTCCGCTGGCCTGGCTGCCCATCGGCCTGATGGTCTTCAAGGCCGCCGATCCGGCCTCTACCTGGACCATCTTCATCTGCTCCATCTGGCCGATGATCCTCAACACCGCCCAGGGTGTGCAGCGGGTGCCGCAGGACTACCTGAACGTGGCGCGGGTGCTCAACCTGTCCGAGTTCAAGATCATCACCAAGATTCTCCTGCCCTCGGTGCTGCCCTACATGCTCACCGGCATCCGCCTGTCCATCGGCACCGCCTGGCTGGTCATCGTGGCCGCCGAGATGCTCACCGGCGGCGTCGGCATCGGCTTCTGGGTGTGGGACGAATGGAACAACCTCAAGGTCGAGCACATCATCATCGCCATCTTCGTGATCGGCATCGTCGGCCTGCTGCTCGAACAGCTGCTGCTGCTGATCGCCCGTCGCTTCAGCTACGGCACCAACTGATAACCGGATCGGGGAGTTTCGTCATGAACGCAATCGTCAAGGTCGAAAACGTCGGCATGGTCTTCGAGACCAAGAAGGGCCGCTTCGTCGCCCTGAAGGATGTCAATCTGCAGATCCGCAGCGGCGAAGTGGTGTCGCTGATCGGCCACTCAGGCTGCGGCAAGTCCACCCTGCTCAACCTGATCGCCGGCCTGACCCTGCCTACCTCGGGCGTCATGCTGTGCAGCGGCCGCGAGATCGCCGGCCCCGGGCCGGAGCGGGCGGTGGTCTTCCAGAACCACTCCCTGCTGCCCTGGCTGAGCTGTTTCGAGAACGTCTATCTTGCCGTCGAGCGTGTCTTCGGCGCCAAGGAGGGCAAGGCCAGGCTCAAGGAGCGCACCGCGGCGGCCCTGGAGATGGTGCACATGACCCATGCCGCCCAGAAGATGCCCCATGAGATCTCCGGCGGCATGAAGCAGCGTATCGGCATCGCCCGGGCCTTCGCCATGGAGCCCAAGATCCTGCTCATGGATGAGCCCTTCGGCGCCCTGGATGCGCTGACCCGGGCGTCCCTGCAGGACGAGCTGATCGGCGTGATGGAGAAGACCGGCGCCACCGTGGTGATGGTGACCCACGACGTGGATGAGGCGGTGCTGCTGTCCGACCGGGTGGTGATGATGACCAACGGTCCGGCGGCGACCATCGGCGAGATCCTGGAGGTGAAGCTGGACAAACCCCGCGACCGGCTGGCGCTGGCCCATGACCCCCACTTTGCAGAGTGCCGTGGGGCGATCCTGGAGTTCCTGTACCAGAAGCAGATGAAGAAAGCCGCCTGAGCGGCGCGCCCCGGCGCATCCGACGGCCCGGGCCGGCATTGCCGCTCCGGGCCGTTCTCATTGGGCCGGCGCGCGGGCGCCAGTCCGGCTATTTGAGCGGAAAGCCCCGCTTGTGCAGGGCGTCCACCAGCTGGTCACGGCCGGACAGGGAGGCCGCATCGCGGACCCGCTTGGCCGAGTGGTTGGACCAGGTGCCGCGCACCTTCATGCCCTGGGCCGCGTAAAACCCGCTCATGGCCGTGTCGTACTCGAGCAGGCCGGGCTGCTGGGCCTCGAGGGAATACTGCTCCTGGTGCAGCACCACCGGCCGGGGCGGGCGCGGCTTGACGCTGGCCGGCTTGTCCGGATCGGGTGTGCCCACGCACAGGCCGAACACTGCCACCACGCGGGGCGGCAGGGCCAGCTCGGCGGCCACGTCCAGGGGGCGGTTGCGCATGCCGCCGATGTACACCGTGCCGAGGCCGAGGGATTCGGCGGCGGCCACCGCGTTCTGGGCGGCCAGGGCCGCATCGATCACGCCGACCTCGAACATCTCCAGGTAGTCCAGCGCGTCATGGCTCTCGCCGACCCGCCGGGCCACGCTTTCGAGGCGGGCCAGGTCGGCCAGCCAGACCAGCAGCAGGGGCGCCTCGACGATGTGTTCCTGGTTGCCGGCGAATTCCGCCAGGCGCGCCTTGCGCACCGGGTCACGGACGGCCACGACGCTCCAGGCGTGGAGATTGGACGAGCTGGCTGCCGACTGGGCGGCGGCGATGATGGCGGCCAGGCTGTCGTCGCTGACCGGATCGGGCAGGTAGGCACGCACCGAGCGGTGGGCCAGCAGGTGATCGATGATCGGGGAGCCGGCTACGGGCAGCGGCGTGTCGGCAGAGCCGTAGCGGGCCTGGTAGAGGGAGGCGCGGGCGTTCATGGGGTTCCTTGCGGTTGATGAGCCGATGACGCCAGCCGGCGCCATCGGACTAGCCCATCATTCTAGGGCGAGGAAGCCTGCAAGTGCACCCGCGAGGCGCAGGGGCGGCCGGGTGAGGAAGGCCGCTCAGTCCGCCTTGGTCCCGTCGGAGGACAGGGCCTCGGACACCTGGCGGACCTGCTCCTCGAGCAGATCGGCACTGCGGGCGGCCGCGTCGGTGAGCTCGTTGAAGCCCGCCTCGGCTTGCCGGATGGTGTTGCGGACGTGGTCGATGGCCACTTCGCCGGCCGGGTCGGCGCTCAGGGCGGCACGATCCATCTGGCGCATCAGGAGCTGGTCGAAGCTGGCGACCTGCTCGCGGGTGGCCTCGAGCATGCGCTGGTGGGCGTCACCGATGATCCCGATGGCTTCGCGCAGCTGTTCGGCGGATTCGCTGCGCCAGGCCACCAGGCGCGACAGGGGCGGCGGCTCGAGACCGGAGGGGCTGCCGGCGATCAGGCCGTCCAGCTGCTGGTGCCCTTCGTCGAGAACCCGGCGGGACGCCTCCAGGCTCAGGCCGGCGAGCCTGCCGGCGGTCTCGATCATCACCAGGGAGGCGGCCTGCAGGTGGTCGAGGGCGGCGTGGCGGGCGTTCTGCAGGTCGGTGGGGGACAGGTACATGGGGACTCCTTGAAAATGGGCGTGCGGGAATGAGTGGCCGCAAGCCTAGGCCGCGGCGGTTGCAGTCGAGTGACAAGGATGCTGCGATGTCTCCGACCACCTCACCGCCACCATCGTTCAAGGTGTCGTGATGCCCCGCGGGCCGGCGGTCAGAACTGGGGCCGTCCGGGGTCTGCGTAGCCTTCGTCGATCCGGGTTTCGATGACCCGCCAGATCGGGCGGACGAAGAAACGCAGGCCCTTGATGATGGCGTTCACGTCCATCATGGAGGGAATGCGGATGCCCCGGTGTTCGACGGGACCGCCGATCTGGGTGATCTTGACCCCCAGCTTGGCGAAGTGGTCGGCCAGCCGGGGCTCGGTCAGGACGAACAGGGTCTCGATGCCTTCCCGCTTGGCCATCGCCACCACGGCCAGGTAGAGGCCGATCGGGATGTAAGGGAAGCGGGGCTGGTTGCTGGTGCCGAAGTCCTCGTCGCTGAGGGCTACCGCCGCCTTGGTTTCGCCACGCCGGCGCCGGTAATGGGCGCGTACCGCGAGGCGCGACACTTCCGCGATGGAGCCCCGCGGCTGGCGGGCCGGGTCGATGATGCTGCGGTCCAGCGTGGCTGCGCAGGTGCGCTCGAAGGGCAGCGGATAATCGGGGTCTTCCGGCCGGGCCATGACCAGGCGGTTGCAGCCCACCAGCGTGTTCGGCGCGCTGGCCGTGCGCATCAGGCAATGCAGGCTGTGGCGGTCGTACTCGTCGGTTTCCATGCGGTCAGGGCGAACGGCCTCGAAGCCAAGCTCCTCGCAATAGACTTCGTGGCGGATTCCGAACACGTCGTTGCGCTGACCCTTGTCGAAGGCAGGGGCGATTTCGAAGTATTTCTTGAAGCCTTCGCCGAGGCTGAATCGATCAAGTAAGGACATGGCGGGTCATTCCCCCGTGGGAAAACAAGGCTGGCGACTGGCAGTCAACGGCAGCCAGACCTCAAATCTTGAAGGCCCCCGACTCGACGGGGGCGCTCAACGGCGCTCAGTGTGCGCCAAGTTCCGTGAGTCTGCATCCTGCAGCGAAGCATTTTCATGAAGATGGGATGACCGCCCGGCCTGCGCGGGTTGGCTGCCGGCGCGCCGATCTGACGTATCATAAGAAAATATCTATCGCTGGGATTACACCGCCTATGTCCGACGGACGCTTTCGTTACGAAGAGGCCTTTGCCCGGAATATCGGCTGGGTGACCGAGTCGGAGCAGGCCGTCCTGCGCGGCAAGCGCATCGCCATCGCCGGGGTCGGCGGGGTCGGCGGTGTGCACCTCCTGAGCCTGGCGCGGCTGGGCATCGGTGCATTCCATATCGCCGACATGGACACCTTCGATCTGGTCAATTTCAACCGCCAGGCAGGGGCCATGATGTCCACGCTGGATCGTCCCAAGGCTGAAGTGATGGCCGGAATGGCCAGGGACATCAATCCGGAGATGGACATCCGGGTCTTTGGCAGCGGGGTCGATGCGGCCAATCTCGATGCTTTCCTCGACGGGGTGGATCTCTACGTGGACGGCCTCGATTTCTTCGCCTTCCAGGCCCGCCGCGACACCTTCAAGGCCTGCTGGGAGCGTGGCATCCCGGCCGTCACTGCCGCTCCCCTGGGCATGGGCACGGCGGTGCTCAGCTTCCTGCCGGGCAGGATGAGCTTCGAGGAGTACTTCCGCCTCGACGGCTGCGATGAGGACGAGATGGCGGTGCGCTTCCTGCTCGGGCTGTCGCCGGCCATGCTGCAACGGGGCTATCTGGCCGACCCCTCAAGGGTCGATTTCGTGGCCCGGCGCGGGCCCAGCACCATCGCCGCGTGCCAGCTGTGCGCGGGGGTGATGGCCACCGAGTCCCTCAAGATCCTGCTCGGACGGGGCGAGGTCATCTGCGCCCCGCGGGGCTATCAGTTCGACGCCTACCGCAACCGCTATGTGAAGACCTGGCGCCCCTGGGGTAACCGCAATCCCATCCAGCAGATCGGCCTGGCCATCGCCCGCCGCCAGTTGCGGGCGATGCGCGCAGGGCGCTGAGCCGACATGCAGCACACCCACGGTCCGGCCTGCAGCCATGCCCATGATGACCACGGGCACGGGCATCCGGCGCACCACCCGGAAGGCGGCCATGCCCACGCGGGTGGTCACGCCCATTCTGACGCCCATTCTCACGCCCACGGTCATCACCATCACACGCCGCCGGCCGACTGGAACCGGGCCTTTGCCATCGGGATCGCCCTGAACCTGGCTTTCGTGGTGGTGGAGGCCCTGTATGGCTGGCAGGCGGACTCCCTGGCCCTGCTGGCCGATGCCGGCCACAACCTGTCGGACGTGGCCGGGCTGGTGCTGGCATGGGGGGCGGCCCTGGCGGGGCGCCTGCAGCCCACCCTGACCCGCAGTTATGGATGGCTGCGCGCTTCCATCCTGGCGGCGCTGGGCAATGGCCTGCTGCTGCTGCTGGCCATGGGCGCCCTGGCCGTCGAGGCGGTGCAGCGCCTGCAGTCGCCGGAGCCGGTGGCGGGCTGGACGGTGATCGTCGTGGCGGCCATCGGCGTGGTGATCAACGGCATCACTGCCGCCCTGTTCATGGCGGGCAGCAAGGAGGACCTCAACCTGCGCGGGGCTTTCCTGCATATGGCGGGTGATGCCCTGGTGTCCCTGGGGGTGGTGGCTGCCGGCCTCGCTTATCTGAAGTTCGGCTGGGTGTGGCTGGATCCGGTGGTGAGCCTGGCCATCGCGGTGGTGATCGTGCTGGGCACCTGGGGCTTGTTCCGCCAGTCCCTGCACCTGGCTTTCGACGGGGTGCCCGAAGGGGTGGACCTCTCCGCCGTGGATGCCTGCCTGCGCCGCCTGCCCGGCGTGAAGGATGTGCATGATCTCCACGTGTGGGCACTGGGGACGTCCCACGTGGCCCTCACCGCCCACCTGGTGATGCCCGGCGGCCATCCCGGGGATGCCTTCTTCACCGATCTGGCGGCGGAACTGGAGCAGCGCTTCCGCATCCATCACCCGACCATCCAGATCGAGATCGACGGCATCGACGATGGATGCAGGCCGCCCGTGCGGCCTGCCGGCAAGGGCTGAGCCTCGCCTGCCGCCCGGTTAGCCGGCAGGGCGGGGGAGGCGGGCCAGGAAGCGGTCCAGGGCAGCGCCGAAGGCCTGGCGGTCGGCCTGGCTGAAGGCCGCCGGGCCGCCGGTCTGGATTCCAGCGCCGCGCAATTCCTCCAGGAAGTTCCGCATCGACAGCCGTTCGGCGATGTTCGCCTCCGTGTACAGCTCGCCGCGCGGGTTGAGCGCGTGGGCCTTGCGGGCCAGCACCGCGGAGGCCAGCGGGATGTCGGCGGTGATCACCAGGTCGCCTTCTTCCATCTGATCGACGATGTGGGCGTCGGCCACGTCGAAGCCTGCCGGCACCTGCACGGCCCGGATGAAGCGTGAGGGCGGGGTGCGCAGGAGGCGGTTGGCGACCAGGATCGTCTCGATCTGCAGGCGCTCCGCGGCACGGAACAGGATGTCCTTGATGACGCCAGGGCAGGCGTCGGCATCGATCCAGATGTGCATGGACTGCTCCCGGCGAAAAGGCCGGAGTGTAACCCCGTGCTCCTCTCCGCAGCCCAGCGGCACCGGCGTACGTCGGTACGATACTTATGTTGCGCCGCAACAAAACTGTGCTAGATTAGCTTCACAACAGACATATCCCCCTGGGTGAGCGCGGCGGGAGACACGAGTGCCGGCCATGCTGGCGCCGTTTTTTTGCGCGCGCCGCTCGTGCCGGCGTCCAACGAGAGAGCACCCGCCATGGCCAGTTCCCTGGAGCAATCAACTGTCGCGCGCCCGGTTTCCGGCGAGCCCACGATGAACGCGGCCGACGCTGCCCTGCCGCGCCATCCGCGGCTGCGGGCAAGCCGCTGGCCCGCCCGGCTGGACCTGCTGCAGAGCCTGTCCGGCCTGCTGCTGGCCCTGTTCCTGATCGCCCACATGTTCTTCGTGTCGTCGATCCTGATCAGCCCGCAGGCGTTTCATACGATCGCCCGCTTCTTCGAGGGGGCCGCCTTCCTCGCCGAGCCCCGTCCGTGGATCGTGTCCTGCGTGGTCGGCGTGGTGATGGCCTTGTTCATGCTTCACGCCTGGCTGGCCCTGCGGAAGTTTCCGGCCAGCTTCCGCCAGTACCGGATCTTCATCGAACACAAGGAGCAGTTGCGCCACAGCGAGACCGGCCTGTGGTGGATCCAGCTCTGGACCGGCTTTGCGTTGTTCTTCCTGGCCTCGGTGCATCTCTTCGGCATGCTGACCCAGCCGGAGCTGATCGGCCCCTACGAGTCCGCCGACCGGATCTGGACCGGCAACATGTGGCCCATCTACTTGCTCCTGCTCTTCGCCGTCGAGATCCACGGGGGGATAGGGCTGTACCGCCTGGCGCTCAAGTGGGGCTGGCTGCAGGGCGCGGATCCGCTGGCCGGGCGCCGCCGCCTGCGCATCGCGCGGACCTGCTTCAGCCTGTTCTTCCTGGGGCTGGGGCTGGTCACCCTGCTGGCCTACGTGCAGCTCGGCATCGCCCACGCGGACCGGGCCGGAGAGCGCTACGTGCCGCACAAGGCCTCCTCCAGGCTGGCCGAGCACGGCCGGCCGGGGGGGCTGGAGTTCGCCCTGTCGCGACGGCCGGGAGAGTAAGCATGCGAATCGTGTATACGGATGTGCTGGTGGTCGGCGGCGGCCTGGCCGGGCTGAGGGCCGCGGTCGGGGCCCGGCGGCGCGGCCACGACGTGATCATCCTCAGCCTGGTGCCCCCCAAGCGCTCCCATTCGGCGGCGGCCCAGGGCGGCATGCAGGCCAGCCTGGGCAATACGGCCAAGGGGGAGGGGGACAACGAGGACGTCCATTTCGAGGATACGGTGCGGGGCTCCGACTGGGGCTGCGACCAGCAGGTGGCGCGCCTGTTCACGCATACCGCGCCGCAGGCCGTGCGCGAGCTGGCGGCCTGGGGAGTGCCCTGGAACCGGGTGGCGGCCGGCGAGCGGGAGGTGGTCATGGACGGCCGCCGGGTGAGCCTGTCCGAGCGCCCCGAGGCCCACGGCCTGATCGCCGCCCGGGACTTCGGCGGCACCAAGAAATGGCGGACCTGCTATGTCTCGGACGGCACCGGCCACGCCATGCTGTATGCGGTGAGCGACCGCACGGTGGCCGAGGGCATTCCCGTCCATGAGCGCATGGAGGCCATCGCCCTGATCCACGACGGCACGCGCTGCCACGGCGCCGTGGTGCGCAACCTGGTCAGCGGCGAGCTGTCGGCCTACGTGGCAAGGGCCACCTGCATCGCCACCGGCGGCTTCGGCCGGATCTACCGGGTCAGCTCCAATGCGGTGATCAACGAAGGCATGGGCGCCGCCATCGCCCTCGAAACCGGCGCGGCCATGCTGGGCAACATGGAGGCGGTGCAGTTCCACCCGACCACCATCTTCCCGGCCGGCATCCTGGTCACCGAGGGCTGCCGCGGCGACGGCGGCCTGCTGCGCGATGCCGCCGGCCACCGCTTCATGCCCGACTACGAGCCCGAGAAGAAGGAGCTGGCCTCCCGCGACGTGGTGTCGCGCCGCATGGAGGAGCACATCCGTGCCGGCAAGGGGGTGAAGACCCGCTTCGGCGACCACCTGTGGCTCGACATCACCCTGCTGGGGGCGGCCCATATCGACGGCCGCCTGCGCGAGGTGAAGGAGATCTGCCAGCACTTCCTGGGCATCGACCCCAGCCGTGACCTGATCCCCGTGCGGCCGGCCCAGCATTACTCGATGGGCGGCATCCGCACGGATGCGCGGGGCCAGGCGCGTGGGTTGCGCGGGCTGTTCGCCTGTGGCGAGGCGGCCTGCTGGGATCTGCACGGCTTCAACCGCCTGGGCGGCAATTCGGTGGCCGAGACGGTGGTGGCCGGCATGATCGTCGGTGAGAGCATGGCCGACTTCGTCGAGTCGGTGAATGGCGACCTGCAGGTGTCCACCGGCCTGGTCCGCGAATTCCTCGATGCCGAGCAGGCCCGCCTGGATGCCCTGCTGCAGGGCAAGGGCAGCGAGAACGCGGGCGAGCTGATGCGCCGCATGCAGGACATCATGACCGACAAGGTGGGCATCTTCCGCAGCGGCGAGCTGTTGAGCGCGGCGGTGGAGGAGCTGCAGGCCCTGCTGGTGCGCAGCCGCCAGATCGGCATCGCCACCCGGCGGCCCGGCGCCAACCCGGAGCTGGTCACCGCCTACCGGGTGCAGAAGATGCTCAAGCTGGCGCTCTGCGTGGCCTGGGGCGCCCTCCAGCGCACCGAGAGCCGGGGCGCCCACTACCGCGAGGACTTCCCCCGGCGCGACGACGCGCAGTGGCTCAAGCGCACGCTGGCCACCTGGGGCGATGCCTTCCAGACCCTGCCGACCCTCAGCTACGAGGCGCTCGACGTGGCCTCCATGGAGCTGCCGCCCGGCTGGCGTGGCTACGGCGCCCGCGATGCCATCGAGCACCCCCTCACGGCGGGGCGGGTGAGCGAGATCGCGGCGATCCGCCAGGCCTTCGGTCATGCCGACCGCTTCACCGTGCAGCAGGCCCTGATGTCCTACGAACACCTGGTTCCCGAGTGCTTCCGGGGCCGCAACGCCCGAATCGGAGAGAGTTCATGAGCGATCAGCGCGTTCTCACCCTGCGCGTGTTGCGCAGCAGCCCAGGCGAGGGGCTGGCGCCGCACTGGGAGGATTTTCGCGTGGAGGAGGCCGAGGGGATGACCCTCTTCATCGCCCTCAACGAAGTCCGTGAAACCCTGGCGCCGTCGCTGCAGTTCGACTTCGTGTGCCGGGCCGGCATCTGCGGCAGCTGCGGCATGCTCATCGACGGCCGGCCGGGGCTGGCCTGCCGGGCCCTGACCCGCGACCTCGGGCCGGTCATCACCCTCGCGCCGCTGCCGGTCTTCGAGCTGATCGGCGATCTCTCGGTGAACACCGGGAAGTGGATGCGGGGCACCGCCGAAAGGCTGCAGACCTGGATCCATGCCCAGGCTGAGCCCGACCTGACGGCCCTCGAGGCTCCCATGGAGCCGGCGCTGGCCGAGGCCATCTACGAGCTGGACCGCTGCATCGAGTGCGGCTGCTGCGTGGCCGGCTGCGGCACCCTGCGCATGCGCGAGGACTTCGTCGGTGCGGTGGGGCTCAACAAGATCGCCCGCTTCCGGCTCGACCCACGGGATACCCGGACCGATGAGGATTTCTACGAACTCATCGGCGACGACTCCGGGGTGTTCGGCTGCATGAGCCTGCTGGGCTGCCACGATGTGTGCCCCAAGGGGCTGCCGCTGCAGACCCAGATCGCCTTCCTGCGGCGCAAGATGGCCAGCACCGGCCTCTAGTCCGGTCTGCGCCTGCCCATGAAAAACGGGAGCCCGAGGGCTCCCGTTCTGCGTTCCAGGCTGGCGCCGATCAGTTGATCTTGGCGGCCTTGGCGAGGCTCTGGATGTGCTCGTCGATCTTCTGGGCCTGCAGGCGCTGCAGGATCTGCTGCTTGGTCTCCTCGAAGGGAGGGGCCTTCAGGTCGCGCACTTCGTCCAGCTGGATCACGTGGTAGCCGAACTGGGTCTGCACCGGGGTCTGGGTGTAGGTGCCCGGGGTCAGGCCGGCGAGGGCCTTGCCGAAGCTCTCGACGAAGGCTCCCGGCACGTTCCAGCCCAGCTCACCGCCCTTGTCCTTGGAGCCCGGGTCGAGGGAGAGGGTGGCCAGCTTTTCGAGCTTCTCACCCATCTTGAGGCGCTCGATGATCTCCTGGGCTTCCTTCTCTTCCTTCACCAGGATGTGGCGGGACTTGTATTCCTTGCCACCGGCCTGGGCCACCAGGCGGTCATACTCGGCGCGGGCGGCCTCGTCGGTGACCGGGTTGGCCTGGATGAACTCGGACACATAGGCGCTGGCCAGGATCTGCTGGCGGGCGATGTCGAGCTGCAGGGCGACGTCGGACTTCTTGTCCAGGTTTTTCTTCTTGGCGGCCTGGCTGAGCAGCTCGGCCTGGATCAGGCGGCCGCGCAGTTCATTGGTGAGCTGCGGGCTCTCCGTGGCGCCCTGGGCCTTGGCACGGGCGAGCAGTACGTCGTAGGCACCCTGGGGGATGACCACGCCGTTGATCGTGGCGATGGGCTTGGCGGCGGCGGACTTGGCCGGCTCGGCGGCGAAGGCGGGCGCCTGAGCCAGCAGGCCGGCGATCAGGGCGAGGCGGAACAGGGACGAAGAGGACTTCATTGACTTTCCTTGGTGTGGGGTACGGGGCGCGGGGCAGGTTTGCCGGGCACCCGGGTCATGCGAAGGGAATGTTCGCATTCCCGGCGCGTCCGCCAGTATTCCGAAGGGTGACCCCGCTCGTCAACGCGATCCGGTGGTCAGGCGTCGCCGGGCCCTCCATCCGGCTCCCGGCACGCTGCGGCGCGGGCCGCCAGCAAGGCCTTCTCCCGCGCGTTGCGGGCCAGTCCGGCGGCCTGCTCGAAGGCCTGGCGGGCCTCCGCGTGGCGGCCCAGGCGGGCCAGCAGATCGCCCCGCACGGCCGGCAGCAGGTGGTAATCCTGCAGGGCCGCCACGGCCAGCAAGGGGGTGGTGGCCTCCAGCCCCGCCGCGGGGCCGAAGGCCATGCCCACCGCGACGGCCCGGTTCAGCTGCACGACGGGGGAGGGCAGGACATGCACCAGGGCATCGTAGAGCGCGGTGATGTGTACCCAGTCCGTATCCGCGGGCCGGGGTGCGCGGGCATGGCAGGCGGCGATCGAGGCCTGCAGGGCGTAGGGGCCCAGGGGCCCGGGCAGATCCCCGGTGCGCGCCAGGGCGTCCAGGCCGCGGCGGATCAGCAGCCGGTCCCAGCGGCTGCGATCCTGGTCCATCAGCAGCACCGGTTGCCCGTCCGGGGCCAGGCGGGCGGCGAAGCGCGAGGCCTGGATCTCCATCAGGGCCAGCAGGCCGAGGACTTCGCTTTCGCCCGGCAGGAGGCTGGCCAGCACACGCCCCAGGCGCAGGGCCTCCTCGGCCAGCGCCGGGCGCATCCAGTCTTCGCCGGTGGTGGCGGCGTAGCCTTCGTTGAAGATCAGGTAGATCACCTCCAGCACCGAGCCGAGGCGCTCCACCAGGGCACTGCCCCGCGGCACCTCGCAGGGGACCCGGGCGGCCGCCAGGCTGCGTTTGGCCCGGACGATGCGCTGGGCGATGGTGGCTTCGGGCTTGAGGTAGGCCCGCGCGATCTCGGTGGTGGACAGCCCGCCCATCACCTTGAGGGTCAGTGCGCAGCGGGCTTCGGGGGCCAGCAGCGGGTGGCAGGCGGTGAAGATCAGGCGCAGCAGGTCGTCGCCGATGGGGTCGTCGAGGGCGGCATCCACCCGCTCTGCCGCCTCCTCGGCCGCCAGGGCGTGGCGGAAGTCCAGCTCCTGGCTGAGCTCGCCTTCCTTGTCGGCGATCACCGCCCGGTGGCGTAGGTGGTCCAGGGCGCGCCGGGTGGCTGCCGTCATCAGCCAGGCACCGGGCCGGTCGGGGATGCCGTCGTCGGGCCAGCGCTCCAGGGCGCTCAGGAGCACGTCCTGGGCGATGTCCTCGGCGACCCCCAGGTCGCGGACGATGCGCGCGGCCCGGCCGATGACCTTGGCCGCCTCCACGTGCCACAGGGCGGCCAGCTGGCGCCGGAGGGCGCCGGCCGGGTCGCTCATGGATGGCATGCGGCGTGTTGCTGAAGGTGCCGCGGCCGCACCGCCAGAGCGCTCAGGGGACGTGGCAGGGGGCGCATTCGCGTACCTCCACGGTGGCCCAGGCGACCGCGGGGCAGCGCCGGGCGATGTCCAGCGCCTCGTCGCGGTCCGCTACGTCGAGCAGGAAAAAGCCGCCGACCATCTCGCGGGCCTCGGCAAAGGGACCGTCGAGCAGGCGGAGCGTCCCATCGGCCCGGTTGATGCGTACCGCGTGCTCGTCGGTGCGCAGGGACTCGGCGGCCTTCAGCAGGCCGCGGGCCTGCAGGTCGGCGGAGAAGGCCATCATCTCGTCGTAGCGCTGGCGGGCTTCGTCCGCTGCGCGCCCGGCACGCTGGCCGCGGGGCTCATGGATGAGGAGCAGGTAAGCCATGGCGGGTGCCTCGTCAGGCCGCGCCCGGACAGCCCTGGACGGAGGCTGCCAGGATTTCTGCGGGGCTCAGGTCACGGATGTGGGTGGCGATCGACCACTGGTGGCCGAAGGGGTCTTCGACGCGGCCGTAGCGGTCGCCCCAGAACATGTCGGCAGCCGGCATGGCGAGGCGGGCGCCGGCCTCCACCGCCCGGGCCAGGGCGGCATCCACGTCGGTGACGTAGAGGTGGAGGGTGATCGGCGAGCCGCCCAGGCCCTGGGGGCTGTGGCAGCCCATCTCGGGGAACTCGTCCACCAGCATCAGGGGCGAGTCGCCCACCCGCAGCATGGCGTGCATCAGGCGCCCGTCGGGGGCGGGCAGGCGGGCCAGCTCCACGGCGCCGAAGGCGCGCACGTAGAAGTCGATGGCGGCGGCGGCATTGCGGCACACCAGGTGTGGCGTGAGGGTGGGCATGCCGGCGGGGATGGGTTGTACGGTGCTCATGGCGGTCTCCTTGTGGTGTCTTGGGGTTGGGGG
>WBTZ01000059.1 GCA_009026175.1 Zoogloea sp.
CCCCAGCGCCCCCAGGGCCGCCAGCAGATCCCCCTGCCCCGGCGAAGCCACCAGCGTCCCGAGTGCGGCGCCGGCGATGACGCCGAGAACCGGCCAGCCATAAGCGAGCAGCGCGGCACGCAGGGGGACGCCATCGTCGACCACGAGTGCCACGGCATCGCCGGGCCGGGCCTGGATGTGATTGGCCACCCGGACGACTTTTGACGGCAGGGCGAGAGGACGCGCGATATTCACCCCCCCGCAGCCCCCCGGCTCGCTGCAGCGGCCGCAACCGCCGTTCACTGCCACATCGACCCAGGCATCGCCGGCCTCGAGACGCCTGACCACCCCCGTCACACGCATCACCGTCTGCGCTGCTCGATACCGTCGGCAACGCGGACCAGCGCCTGAGCCGGCACTTCACCGAGCACCGTGATGCGGTGATCCGCCACCACGCGGCGGAAGATGTTGAAGGACCCCGAGGTGCTCAGGTCGCTCTGCACGGTACCCTTGCCCGACTCGGGCTCGATGAATACGGAGATGGCGGCCAGCCCGTCCGAGAAGACCACGTGATAGGCCTCGCCCCGTTCCTTGCGGACCTGCCGGACCACCGACACGACCTGGCGGAAGCCGGGGATGCTGTTCCGGAAGACCCAGCCGATGTCCTCGACCTTCACATCACTGCCACGCGCATTCACCACTTTCCAGTCAGGGGAGCTGGCAAAGCGCGGCTTGAGCTTGTCCCGGTCGATCGGTGCCCCGATCTGCACTTCGGTGAACACGAACTGCTCGATGCTGTCGCCCTTCTCGCCCACCAGCCGCGCGCGCAGCAGCAGGCCCGAGGCCACATCGGCCCACAGGTGGTGACCGAAGCGGAGATCATCCTTAGGCTCCAGGATGATCTGCTGGCTCTCCATGCCGGCAATGCGGGCCACGTCACCCTTGCGGATGCGGTAGTGCTCGGCCAGGGCGCTGGGGGACTGGGGCAACCGCGCCGGGAAGCTGCGACGGGCGCCGAACTGATCGACGATCAGCAGCTTCTGCTCGGGGAGGAAACACTGGACTTCGTCGTTGTTGCGCACCACCTCCCGCGGGCTCCCGTCGAGGGCCTCGAGCTTCTCGTACTCCCCACCGGTATCCACCATGTGGGTGATCCGCGAGGTCTCGACGTGCTTGCCGCTCTGGTAGGTGAAGGTGCCGGTGTAATTGAGCCGGTGAGCTGCACTGGAGATCCGTCCCAGCCAGCTGAGGGGATCGGTGGGAACCTGCGCCAGCGCGGCCCCCATGCAGGCCCAGCACAGTGCCAGAAAGCACAGGAAGCGCTTCATCGTTCGCCGGCCATCCGTGTATCGGAAACAGAACGTACGTAATAGGCCACCCCGGGCATGGCCGCCGAGGGCGCCATGGCCTGATGGGCAATCAGGTATTCCCGCTCGGAAGGCTCGGCGCTGGCCGAGGCCAGGCGGGCCGACACGGCGGGATCCACCGCCGCCACGGCCGGCACGGGCGCTTTCACGACCGCCACGGACGGTGCCGGTGCGGCGCCACCGCCATTGAGCATCATCGCGACCCAGCCCACTGCCGCGGCCCCCATCACCGACGCCGCGATGGGCATCAGGTGGCGCACCCAGTTGTTGCGGTTATCGGTACGAACCGGCGCCAGCACTGTCGGCTCCTGCTCCAGCTCTGCCATCAGGCGGCTGGTGAAATCGGCGGACAGGACCGGCTCGTCCCGCATCACGTCCCCGATGAGGCTGTAGCGCTCCCATTCCCGGCGCAGGGCAGGATCCCGCTTTAGGGTATCCAGCATGCGTTCGGATGCCGTCTCGTCGAGGGCGCCATCCAGCAGGGCAGAAACTTTCTCTTTCATCGTCTTACCACCTCTTGTTCGGAGCCGTATCGAGCAACGGCTTGAGCTTCTCGGAAATAGCTTCCCGTGCGCGGAAAATCCGCGAACGGACGGTGCCGATCGGGCACTCCATGATCGTGGCGATCTCTTCGTAACTCAAACCTTCGATCTCTCGCAGCACGATCGCAGTTCTCAATTCTTCAGGCAGCGCCTCCATGGCCACATTGACCGTCTCGCCGATCTGCTTGGTCATCAGGAGCCGTTCGGGCGTATTGATGTCGCGGAGCTGATCGCCCTCCTCGAAGGTTTCCGCCTCCTCGGAGTCGAAATCCGTGGATGTGGGCGCGCGCCTGCCCTGGGATACGAGGTAATTCTTGGCGGTGTTGATCCCTATCCGGTAGAGCCATGTATAGAACGCACTGTCCCCCCGGAACGACGGCAGGGCCCGATAAGCCTTGATGAACGTTTCCTGGGCAACATCCTCCACTTCGGCGGGGTCTCGGATCAATCTCGACAGTAGCCGGGCGAGCTTGCGCTGATACTTGGTCACGAGCAGGCCGAAAGCCTGCTTGTCACCTCGTTGCACACGCTCGACCAGTTGCTGGTCAATTTCGCGATCACTCATGGTCGGGGAATGTAAACCTTCGTTGCCGTGACCGGACCGGCCACCGACCGCGGAGTATACCGCGAGAGCCCTGCATTCCTCGCCAAAGTGTCTTCTAGACTGCGGCATCTGCGTATAGTTCAGTCGCCGGAGGGGTCTTGTGTGCTTCGGCCCGCCGGATACCCCATGCTATAGTCGCCGCTTCGTAATATCGCCCTCTGTGGCAACCCCCTGAAGTGACCGCTTTCGATGTCCTCATCCTGGGCAGTGGCCTCGCCGGACAATCCATCGCTCTCCGCCTCGCCGACACCCACAAGGTTGCCCTGGTCACCAAACGCTCCCTCGAAGACAGCGCCAGCGCATGGGCCCAGGGCGGCATTGCCGCCGTACTGGACCCGACCGACAGCACCGCCGCACACGTGGCCGACACCCATACGGCCGGCGCCGGCCTGTGCTCCGACAGCGCCACGCGCTTCGTGGTCGAGAACGGCCCACGGGCGATCCGCTGGCTGATCGACCACGGCGTACCCTTCACCGCGGACGCCAGCTCGGCGATCGGCTACCACCTCACCCGGGAAGGCGGCCACGGCCACCGGCGCGTGATCCACGTGGCGGACGCCACCGGCGCCGCCGTGCAGGCCACCCTCACCGAGCAGGTCCGGGCCCATCCGAACATCACGATCTTCGAGCAGCACATTGCCGTCGACCTGATCATCGGTGACAAGATCGGCCGTCCGGGCGAGGGCTGCCTCGGCGCCTACGTGCTCGACATCGCCAGGGACGAGGTGATCACCTTCGCGGCACGCCACACCGTGCTGGCCACGGGGGGCACCGGCAAGGTCTATCTGTACACGACCAACCCCGACACCGCCACCGGCGACGGCGTGGCGATGGCCTGGCGGGCCGGCTGCCAGGTGGCGAACATGGAGTTCATCCAGTTCCACCCCACCTGCCTGTACCACCCTCAGGCCAAATCCTTCCTGATCTCCGAAGCCGTGCGTGGCGAAGGCGGCCTGCTGCGCCGCCCCGACGGCAGCCGCTTCATGCCGGAACACGACCCCCGCGAGGAGCTTGCGCCCCGCGACGTGGTGGCCCGCGCCATCGACTTCGAGATGAAGAAGCATGGCCTTGACTGCGTCTTCCTGGACATCAGCCACAAGCCGGCGGCCTTCCTGGAGGAGCACTTTCCCAACATCCTGGCCCGCTGTGCAGAGCTGGGCATCGACATCACCCGCCAGCCGATCCCCGTGGTGCCGGCGGCCCATTACTCCTGTGGCGGCATCGTCACCGACCTGCAGGCACGTACCGGCGTGGCGGGCCTCTACGCCGTCGGCGAATCCGCCTGCACCGGCCTGCACGGCGCCAACCGCCTGGCCAGCAACTCACTGCTGGAATGCGTGGTGTATGGCGAAGCGGCAGCCCACGACATCGCGGGCACACCGCGGACACTTCCCGACGCCCTGCCCCAATGGGACGAAAGCCGGGTCACCGACTCGGACGAAGCCATCGTGATCTCCCACAACTGGGATGAATTGCGGCGCTTCATGTGGGACTACGTGGGCATCGTGCGCACCAACAAGCGCCTGCAGCGCGCCCAGCACCGGATCCGCCTGCTGACCCGGGAGATCGAGGAGTTCTACAGCAACTTCCGGATCTCCAACGATCTGATCGAGCTGCGCAACCTGGTGCTCACCGCCGACCTGATCGTCCGCAGCGCCCTCAAGCGCAAGGAAAGCCGCGGCCTGCACTTCAGCCGCGACTACCCGGAGACCCTGCCCCGCGCCCGGGACACCGTGCTCAAGCCCGGTCGCGGACGGAACTGACGCCCTCACCGCCCGGAGCCGGCTCAGCGCCGGACCGGGCCGGCCCCCGCAAACGGGCCCAGCGCTGCAGCTGCCGCCAGTCCTCAGGGAGGAACTGGTCGGCACACAGCATCATTGCTCCCCGCCCCTCCTCTCCCTGCCAGGCCAGCCAGAACACGTGCTCGAGCGCCACGGACGACGGCGCCAGCAGCCCCGTCCGCTGGTCCGGCGCACCAGGCTCCAGGCATACCCCCCCATCCTCGAGCAGTTCAAGACGGCGGACACCCGTCTTGCGCCGGTAGACGTGCCACCCCATCGACGCCGCCAGGACCGGCCAGACCCAGGCCCGCTGAGTGACGTCCGGCAGCAGCAGAAACGACAAAGCCGCCGCGGCGTGCATCCCCCCGAGCAGGAGGAAGCACAGCCGCGACGGCTTCATGACTTGGATGACTACGCTCACGGGATCAGGAAGACTCCCTCACCCCGAGGCCGGCCTCACCTTCAGACCTTGCGGAACACCAGCGTACCGTTGGTGCCCCCAAAGCCGAAGTTGTTCTTCACGGCCACGTCGATCTTCATGGGACGGGCTACGTTGGCGCAGTAATCCAGGTCGCAGGCAGGGTCCTGCTCGAAGATGTTGATGGTCGGGGGCGAAACCTGGTTGTAGACCGCCAGCGTCGTCAGCACCGACTCGAGACCGCCGGCACCGCCCAGCAGGTGGCCGGTCATCGACTTGGTGGAGTTGACCACCAGCTTCTTGGCCGCCTCCGCGCCGAAGGCGAGCCGGATGGCCTCGGTTTCGTTCTTGTCACCCAGCGGCGTTGAGGTGCCGTGGGCATTGACGTACTGCACCTCGTCCGGATTGATGCCCGCGTTCTGCAGGGCGTTGACCATGCTGCGGCGGGGGCCGTCGGTATCCGGCGCGGTCATGTGGAACGCATCGCCGCTCATGCCGAAGCCAGCCAGCTCGGCGTAGATGCGGGCGCCGCGCTTCACGGCGTGTTCGTATTCCTCGATCACCAGCACACCGGCGCCTTCGCCCAGCACGAAGCCGTCGCGATCCTTGTCCCACGGACGGCTGGCGGTGGCCGGATCGTCATTGCGGGTGGACAGGGCCTTGGCAGAGGCGAAGCCGCCGACAGCCAGGGGCGTCACAGTGGATTCGGCGCCGCCGCAGACCATCACGTCGGCATCGCCGTATTCGATCATCCGGGCGCTCATGCCGATGGCGTGCAGGCCGGTGGTACAGGCCGTGACCACCGCCAGGTTCGGGCCCTTGAGACCGAACATGATCGACAGGTTGCCGGAGATCATGTTGATGATCGTGCCGGGAATGAAGAAGGGGGAAATCTTGCGGGGGCCACCGGCGAGGAAATCGTTGTGCGTATCCTCGATCATCGGCAGGCCGCCGATACCGGAACCGATGTTGACACCGATCCGGTGGGCGTTGGCATCGGTGACTTCGATGCCCGAATCACGGAAAGCCTGGATGCCCGCAGCGAGGCCGTAATGGATGAAGCCATCCATCCGGCGTGCCTCTTTCGGAGAAAGATAGGCCGCAAGATCGAAATCACGCACCTCACCGGCAATCTTCACCGGGAAGGACGAGGTATCGAAGCGGGTGATTTCACCGATGCCGGAACGCCCGTTGATAATGGCGTCCCAAGCTTCAGCCACGGTATTACCGACCGGCGAAATGACGCCAAGGCCGGTTACGACGACTCTGCGACGGGTCAAGGCAGGCTCCGGGAGTCTTACTTCTTGAGATGAGCGGTGACGTAGTCGATCGCCTGCTGAACGCTGGTGATCTTCTCGGCTTCTTCGTCGGGGATCTCGCACTCGAACTCTTCTTCGAGGGCCATCACCAGTTCGACGGTGTCAAGGGAGTCAGCACCCAGATCATCAACGAAAGAGGATTCGTTCTTGATCTCGGATTCGTTGACGCCGAGTTGTTCGGCAACGATCTTCTTGACACGCTGTTCGATGTTTTCCATTTGTGTAACTCCTTCCCAATTTGGCGGGTGAATTCAAAAACCCCCGCATTCTACCAAAAACGCGCACCCTCGCCAGCGCGGCGAGACTTACGCCATGTACATACCGCCGTTTACGTGCAGGGTGGCCCCCGTCACGTAGGAGGCTGCGGGCGAGGCCAGGAAGCCCACGACGGCGGCGATTTCTTCAGGCTTGCCGAGGCGGCCGAGGGCGATCTTGCCCTGCAGGGCCTCGCGCTGGGCTTCCGGCAATTCCTTGGTCATATCGGTATCGATGAAGCCCGGCGCAACGCAATTGACCGTGATGTTGCGGCTGCCCAGCTCCTGCGCCAGGGCCCGGGTCATGCCCGCCACGCCGGCCTTGGCCGCCGCGTAGTTGGCCTGCCCGGCATTGCCGGAGCTGCCCACCACCGAGGTGATGTTGATGATGCGGCCACCACGGGCCTTCATCATGCCGCGCATGACCAGCTTGGACATGCGGAAGACCGCCTTGAGATTGGTGTCCATCACCGCATCCCACTCGGCATCCTTCATGCGCATCGAGAGGTTGTCGCGGGTGATGCCGGCGTTATTGACCAGCACGGCGACCGCGCCCAGGGTCTTCTCGATGTCGGCGATGGCCGCTTCGCAGGCCTCGCCGTTGGTCACATCGAGGGCCAGCCCGCGACCGGTGATGCCTGCCGCCTCGAGGCCTGCCTGAATGTCGGCAGCACCCGACTCGGAGGTGGCGGTGCCCACCACGGTGGCACCGAGACGCCCCAGCTCGAGGGCGATGGCGCGGCCGATGCCGCGGGATGCGCCGGTCACCAGCGCGACCTGGCCTTGCAGTACCTGACTCATGCTTCCCCCGTGGTCTTCAACGTTTCTTCCAGGCTCGCCGCGTCGGCGATGGCGCCGCCCAGCAGACTGCCCTCGATGCGCTTGGTCATGCCGGCCAGCACCTTGCCCGGCCCGCACTCGAACACATGGGTGGCACCGCGGCGGGCAATCTCCTGCACCGTCTCGATCCAGCGCACCGGCGAATAGGCCTGGCGCACCAGGGCGTCCTTGATGCGGACAGGCTGATCTTCAACAGCCACATCCACGTTGTTGAGCACCGGAATCGACGGCACCCGCAGCTCGATCTCGGCCAGGCGCTGTTGCAGGCGCTCGGCGGCGGGCTTCATCAGCGCGCAGTGGAAGGGAGCACTCACCGGCAGCAGCAACGCGCGCTTGGCGCCGCGCGCCTTGGCCGCGACAATCGCACGCTCCACGGCAGCCTTGGAGCCGGCGATCACGATCTGGCCGGGGCTGTTGAGGTTGGCGGCGGAGACCACGTCCCCCTGCGCTGCCTCGGCACAGGCTTCGGCCGCAGCCGGCTCATCCAGGCCGAGCAAGGCCGCCATGGCACCCTCACCCTGCGGCACGGCCTCCTGCATGGCCTGGGCACGCAGGCGCACGAGCTTGACGGCCTCGGCAAAATCGAGGGCCCCGGCAGCCACCAGCGCGGAGTATTCCCCCAGGCTGTGACCGGCCACCAGCGACGGCGTGGCGCCACCGCGGGCGATCCACTCACGGTACACGGCAATGCCAGCGGTGAGCATCAGCGGCTGGGTGTTGACCGTCTGGGCCAGCACTTCGGCCGGACCTTCGGCGACCATCTGCCAGAGATCCTGGCCCAGGGCCTCGGAGGCCTCGGCAAAGGCCTGGCGGATCACGGCGGACTCGCCATAGGCGGCCATCATGCCGACCGCCTGGGAGCCCTGCCCCGGAAACACGAAAGCAAAATTCATCGTTGCCTACCTTTGAATGGGCTTAAACAAGCACGACGGATTGAAAAGGCTCAGAACCGCAGCAGCGTGGCACCCCACGCAAAACCGCCACCGATGCCTTCAAGGATGACTTTCTGGCCACGCTGGATGCGGCCGTCCCGCACGGCCTCGTCGAGCGCCAGGGGAATGGAGGCGGCCGAGGTGTTGCCATGGTGCGAGACGGTGGTGATCACCTTGTCCATGGACACGCCGAGGCGCTTGCCGGTGGCCTGGATGATGCGGATGTTGGCCTGATGCGGGATCAGCCAGTCCACCTCGTCGAGGGGCACACCGCCGATCTCCGCGACCTCCCGGGCCACATCGGCCAGCACCTTGACCGCGAACTTGAACACCGCCTGGCCATCCATGCGCAGGAAGGGGTCGCCGGTCACGCTGCCACGGTTGATCTGGCCAGGCACGCACAGGATCGGGTTGTAACTGCCATCCGCGTGGATCGCCGACGCCAGGATGCCCGGCGCATCCGAGGCTTCGAGCACGATGGCGCCGGCCCCGTCGCCGAACAGCACGCAGGTACCGCGGTCGTTCCAGTCCAGGATCCGCGAGAACACCTCGGCACCGACCACCAGGGCACGCTTGTGGCTGCCCGACCGGATGAACTTCTCTGCCGTGGCGAGCGCGTACGCAAAACCGGCACACACCGCCTGCAAGTCAAAGGCCGCACCACCATTGGTAATGCCCAGCTTCGCCTGCAGCAAGGTGGCGGTGCTGGGGAAGATGCAATCGGGGGTGGAGGTGGCGACGATGATCAGATCGATATCGCCGGGCTGGCAGCCCGCCGCCTCGATCGCCCGGACGCTGGCCTCATAGGCCAGCTGGCTGGACGTCACATCCGGCTCGGCCAGGTGACGGGCACGGATACCCGTGCGCTCGGTGATCCATTCGTCGGACGTCTCGATACCCCGCGCCACCAGATCGTTGTTGGTGACGGGCTTGCCGGGCAGGAAGCTGCCTGTCCCGGCCACGCGTGCATGGATCATGCGGCAGACCTTTCGCGTTCCATTCGTTCACTGATGCGCTCGATGAGTCGGTTGCGGGCAGCCTCGGCAGCACGCCAGATCGCCTGCTCGAAAGCAAAGGCGTCAGCGGAGCCGTGGCTCTTGACGACCACTCCGCGCAGGCCGAGCAGGGCCGCCCCGTTGTAGCGACGGGAGTCGAGCTTGTGCTTGAAGCCTTTCAGGGCGGACATGGCGAAGATCGCGGCCAGCTTGGTGAGCCAGTTGCGGGAGAACTGCTCGCGCAGGAAGGTCGCCATCATCTGGGCCAGGCCTTCGGAGGTCTTGAGGGCCACGTTCCCGACGAAACCGTCGCAGACGACCACATCCACGGTGCCCTTGTAGATGTCGTTGCCTTCCACGTTGCCGTAGAAGTTGAGACCACTGTTGCGGAGCAGCTCACCGGCCTGCTTGACCGTTTCGTTGCCCTTGATCTCTTCTTCGCCGATGTTCAGCAGGCCGACGCTGGGCCGCTCATTGTGCTCCACCGCCGCCACCAGCATGGCCCCCATGATGCCGAACTGCAGGAGGTGCTCCGGCGTGCAGTCCACGTTGGCGCCCAGGTCGAGCACATGGGTCTGCCCGCGCAGGGTGGGGAGGGTGCTGCAGATCGCCGGACGGTCGATGCCCGGAAGGGTCTTGAGGACGAAGCGGGAAATCGCCATCAGCGCGCCGGTGTTGCCGGCAGACACGGCCGCCTGGGCCTCGCCCGACTTGACGAGATCCACCGAGACGCGCATCGACGAGTCCTTCTTGCTGCGCATGGCCAGAGCCGGCGGCTCGTCCATGCCCACCACTTCGGAGGCGCGCTGGATGCGCAGGCGTTCACCGAACTCGGCCTGGGCGGTGCCCAGGTGCGGTTCGATGGCCTCGGCGCGCCCGACCAGTACGATCCGTGCTTCACGATCACCCCGCATGAAATGCAGGGCCGCGGGCACGGTCACCGAGGGGCCGTGATCGCCCCCCATGCAATCAATCGCCAGGGTGACGGTCATACGGCGCAGAAAGTTGATTTCATTTGCAAAAACGGCGCGATCGCCCGAAGGCGTCGCGCCGCTTCCGAAGCAGGGAGATTACTCGCCCTTGGCCTTGGCAACCTTCTTGCCACGGTAGACGCCGGACGGCGACACGTGATGACGCAGGTGCACTTCGCCGGTGGTCGGCTCGACGGCCAGCGGGGGGGCAACCAGGAAATCGTGGGAACGATGCATACCGCGCTTGGACGGGGACTTCTTGTTCTGTTGGACAGCCATGAAACACTCCTTGAGGAATACTTAAACCTTGCCGCGCAACTGGCGCAGGACGGCGAAGGGCGAAATCTCTTCATCGACGCCGGCCTTCACCGGCGGTTCGCAATCATTGTGGCGGGGCACCAGAGGCATGGCGAGGAGCACTTCATCCTCCACCAGGGCCAGCAGATCCGTCGAGGGCTCCACTTCAAGGGCATCCACATCGTCGTTCTCCAGCTCGTCTTCCGGCAAAGCCTCGCCGGGACGCAGCAGGAGCAGACGATTCTGCACCTCGCAGGGCCACACCACAGCCTCAAGACAGCGTTGGCACTGCAGAACCAGGTCACCCCGGATCGACAGATCGACGTAGAGCTTGCCCTCGTCGTCACGCTCACCCTGAAACTCGAAAGTCACCGTCCCGACGGGCTCGAGCAGGGACTCGACCAAACGGCCGAACCTCTCTACCGGAACCGTAGCCTGCACGCGACGCCCATCTCTGGCCAGCGCTCGCAGATCGGTCATGAAGCTTTCTTGCGACATAAGCGCGGCATGATATTATTTTCGGCTCCCTGTGTCAAAACCCTGCATCACTGTCGTCGGGCCTGCCCGCCGGCGCCGGCCTCCCATGAAAATCGTCCTCGCCTCCACTTCGGCCTATCGCCGCGAACTCCTGCAGCGCTTCGGCCTGCCTTTTGAAACCGCGCGGCCGGACATCGACGAGTCGCCCCTACCCGACGAGAGCCCTGCCGCCACCGCCGAACGACTCGCCGAGCAGAAGGCCCGGGCCGTTGCAGCCCACTATCCCGACGCACTGATCATCGGCAGCGACCAGGTCGCGCACCTGGGCGCAACCCGCTTCGGCAAGCCCGGCACCGTGGAACGTGCCGTGGCACAACTCAAGACGATGAGCGGCCGGAGCGTGATCTTCCACACCGCGCTGGCCCTGCTCAACACCCGCAGCGGGCGGATCCAGGTTGACGCCGTCCCCACGGAAGTCCGCTTCCGCAACCTGTCCGACGAGGAGATCGTCCGCTATGTAGACAAGGAGCGCCCGCTGGACTGCGCCGGCAGCGCCAAGTCCGAAGGGCTCGGCATCACCCTGCTGGAGGCCCTCAGCGGCGACGACCCCAACGCACTGGTGGGACTCCCGCTGATCGCCCTGGCCCGCATGCTGCGCAACGAAGGCATCGCCCTGCCCTGACCATGCCCGGCACCCTCTACCTGATCCCGGCCAGCCTGGGCCTCGACACGGCCAGCAGCCTGACCACCCCCGCCGACGTGGCCGCGGTGGCACGCAAGCTCGATTACTTCGTCGTCGAGAACGCCAAGACGGCCCGCGCCGAACTGAAACGCCTGGAGCACCCCGCGCCGCTGCGCGACCTGGACATCCGGGAGCTGCCAGAAAAGCCTGGCCAGGCGGATCTGGACAGCCTGCTCGCCCGACTTGTGGAAGGCACCGATGCCGGCCTGATGTCGGAAGCCGGCTGCCCGGCCGTGGCCGACCCCGGCGCCCTGCTGGTCCGTCGCGCCCACGAGCGGGGCATCCGCGTCGCCCCCCTGGTGGGCCCCTCATCCCTGCTGCTGGCCCTGATGGCCTCCGGGCTCAACGGCCAGAGCTTCGCCTTCCACGGCTACCTGCCGGTGGACGAGGCAGGCCGCGACCGGCGCATCCGAGACCTGGAGGCGGAGTCCGCCCGCTTCGCCCGCACTCAGCTGTTCATCGAGACGCCTTACCGCAACGACCGCCTGTTCGAGGCCCTGCGCCAGCACTGCCAGCCCGGCACCCGCCTGTGCGTGGCCCGCGACCTGACCCAGGGCGAAGAGTGGATTGCCAGCCGCAGCATCGCCGAATGGCGCAAGGGCGACGCCCCCGACCTGGCGCGCCGGCCGACGGTATTCCTGATCCTGGCAGAGCCCGAACCCCACACAACGAGACCGCGTCACCCCACCAGGTAGATGCCGCCGTCCCGCTCCTCCACCTCGACGGGCACCAGGGTCCTGCCCTTGCAGGGGCCGGCAAAGCAATAGCCACTGCCCGGCTCGTAGAGGGCGCCGTGCGTGGCGCAGATCAGATAGTGCCGCTCCGCATCAAAGAACCGCCCAGGCTGCCAGTCGAGCTCCACCGGCACATGGGCGCAGCGGTTCAGGTAAGCGCGCACCCGCCCTCCGTGGCGGATCACGAAAGCCGGCTCCTCGCCGGTCGGGCGGGTTACGGTGAAACGCACACCCTCCCCACCATCAAGCAGATCCGCGGACGCGCAGATCACGCATGCACCTCCAGCCAGGCGCGCAGCTCGGCCGGGGTATGCACGCAGGCCAGGGGCGATTCGGCGAGCAACTGCGCCACCGGGTGGGCGCCAAAGCTCACCGCCAGGCCCGCCACCCGCGCATTGCGGGCCATCTGCATGTCGTGGGTGGTGTCGCCGATCATCAGGCAGGCTTCGCTCGCCACCCCCAGCTCGTCCATCAGCTCCTCCAGCATGGCCGGATGCGGCTTGGAGAAACACTCGTCGGCACAGCGGGTGGCATGAAAGAACGGCCCCAGCCCCGAATGCTCAAGGGCCCGCGCCAGCCCCTTCCGGCTCTTGCCCGTCGCCACGGCCAGCAGGCGCCCCTGCCCATGCAGGAACTCGATCAGCTCGTGGGTCCCCTCGAACAGGTTGAGCTCATGGTCCGAAGCCAGGTAGTGATGGCGATAGCGCTCCACCATCTTCGGGTAATCGGCCTCCGCCAGCTCCGGCACGGCATGGCGCAGGGCATCACCAAGGCCGAGCCCGATCACGTGGCGGGCACGCGCATCCGGCGGTACCGGCAACCCCAGGTCGGCACTCGCCGCCTGGATCGCATGGACGATGGCCGCCGCCGAATCCAGCAGGGTGCCATCCCAGTCAAAGACAATCAGATCAAAACGCTTAGCCATACTCCCTCTCCTCGGCCTGCTCCACCGCCACCACGTACGCCTCCAGTTCGGCCGGCAAGCCCGCGGCAAGTTCAATCGGCTGATCGGTCAGCGGATGGCGGAAGGCCAGCTTCGCCGCATGCAGGAACATTCGCTTGAGGCCAGCCTTGTCGAGACGCTTGTTGAGGGCAAAATCCCCGTACTTGTCATCACCGAAGAGGGGAAAGCCCAGGTGGCTCAGATGCACGCGGATCTGGTGGGTACGCCCGGTCTTCAGCTCCACCTCCACCAGGCTGCATGACTGCCAGCGCTTCAGCAGGCGCACGATGCTGTGGGCCGGCTTGCCTTCCGGATTCACGCTGACGCGGCGCTCCCCGTCCTCGGTCAGGTACTTGTAGAGCGGCAGCTTGACGTGCTGCTGCAGGTTGAGCCAGCGCCCCGCCACCAGGGTCAGGTAGCGCTTCTGCACCCGCCCCTCGCGCATCATGTCGTGCAGCACGGTCAGGGCGCTGCGCTTCTTGGCAACGATGAGCAGGCCCGACGTTTCCCGGTCGAGCCGATGCACCAGTTCCAGGAACTTCGCCTCCGGCCGCTGCCTGCGCAATTGCTCGATGACCCCGAAGCTCACCCCGCTCCCCCCATGCACCGCCAGGCCGGCCGGCTTGTCGAGCACCAGCAGGGCCTCATCCTCGTAGACGATATCGAAGGGCTTGCCGACCGGCACCGCCACCTCGGCCTTCTCGGCCAGGCGGATCGGCGGGATGCGCACCTCGTCCCCCTCCTGGAGGCGGTAGGTCTGGTCGACCCGCCGGCTGTTCACGCGGACCTCGCCGCTGCGCAGAATGCGGTAGACGTGACTCTTGGGCACGCCCTTGCAGATTCGCACCAGAAAGTTGTCGATGCGCTGTCCGGCGCTGCCTTCATCGACGGAAACACGGCTTACCGCGGGTGCTTTACTCAAGGCCATCGTTTTGAAATATACTAATTAACGGTTTTTCGGTCCTGATGCGTCGCGCCCGCCAGATGCGTGTTGTGCAGAATTCAACACCGGCACTCGCCGCCCCAGAGCGACTCGGTCCTGGCCCAGCCAGTCCCGTCCCCGCTCCCGAAGAACCAAAAGGAAGGTCCATCGCCGGACAAAAAGAGGGCGATGGTACTGTATTCGACAATAAACTTGTACCTATTGCGCGCCAGCGCACACGCAGATTGACGGCCCTGAATGCAGGGGCGGTGAGTGAGTCAAAGCAGCAAGCCCGAGGTCGCGAAAAGGCATGTGGCGGTTAGATACCCCGCTCCTGATCCGCGAGACCAGTCGTGTAGCAGCCTCACTCCCCTCCCCTCGGCGAACCTCGCGGTTCAGGGTGCATAGACGAACTTCCGCCGCTCACCACCTAGTTTGATTCCCCCGATGAAGGATAGTCGCGACAACGCCAAACTAAGTCACCGCAACTGAGCGGCGGCGCGGTTCGTCCTGCCCGTGTGCTGCGCGGGAGAAGAAGACGAATGAAGCGCATGCTCTTCAATGCAACGCAGGCCGAGGAACTCCGCGTTGCCATTGTCGACGGTCAGAAACTGATCGATCTCGACATTGAATCGGCCGCCAAGGAACAACGTAAGAGCAACATCTACAAGGCCGTCATCACGCGCATCGAGCCCAGTCTCGAAGCCGCTTTTGTCGACTATGGCGCGGAGCGCCACGGCTTCCTGCCGTTCAAGGAAATTTCCCGTGCCTACTTCCAGCCCGGCGTGGAAGCCAGTCGCGCCTCCATCAAGGAAGCCCTGAAGGAAGGCCAGGAACTGATCGTCCAGGTCGAGAAGGACGAACGCGGCAACAAGGGCGCCGCGCTCACGACCTTTGTCTCCCTGGCCGGCCGCTATCTGGTGCTGATGCCCAACAACCCCCGTGGCGGCGGTGTATCCCGCCGCGTCGAGGGTGACGAACGCGCCGAACTGCGCGACGTGATGGACCAGCTCGAAGTACCGGGCGGCATGAGCCTGATCGCCCGCACCGCCGCCATCGGCCGCAACGCCGAAGAGCTGCAGTGGGACCTCAACTACCTCCTGCAACTGTGGCGTGCCATCGATGGCGCCGCCCAGGCCCAGGAAGGCGCGTTCCTGATCTATCAGGAAGGCAGCCTGGTCATCCGCGCCATCCGCGACTACTTCCAGCCCGACATCGGCGAGATCCTGATCGACACCGACGACGTGTACGAACAGGCGCGCCAGTTCATGGCCCACGTGATGCCGCAGAACGTGAACCGGGTGAAGCGCTACCACGACGACGTGCCGCTCTTCTCCCGCTTCCAGATCGAGCATCAGATCGAGTCGGCCTACTCCCGCCAGGTCAGCCTGCCCTCCGGCGGCGCCATCGTGATCGACCACACCGAGGCCCTGGTCTCCGTGGACGTGAACTCCGGCCGCGCCACCCGTGGCGCCGACATCGAGGAAACCGCCTTCAAGACCAACTGCGAAGCCGCCGACGAAGTGGCGCGCCAGCTGCGCCTGCGCGACCTCGGTGGCCTGATCGTCATCGACTTCATCGACATGGAGTCCCAGAAGAACCAGCGGGAGGTCGAGAACCGCCTGCGCGACGCCCTGCGCTACGACCGGGCCCGCGTCCAGACCGGCAAGATCAGCCGCTTCGGCCTGCTCGAGCTGTCCCGCCAGCGCCTGCGTCCGGCCCTCGCCGAGACCAGCTACATCCCCTGCCCGCGCTGCAACGGCACCGGCCACATCCGCAGCACCGAATCCTCGGCCCTGCACATCCTGCGCATCCTCGAAGAAGAGGCCATGAAGGACAACACCGGAGCCCTGCACTGTCAGGTCCCGGTCGACGTGGCCACCTTCCTGCTCAACGAGAAGCGCGACGACATCGCCAAGATCGAGATCCGCCACAAGGTCGGCCTGGTGCTGATCCCCAACCGGCACCTCGAGACGCCGCAGCACGAGATCGTCCGCCTGCGCCACGACCAGCTCAACCTGGAAGACGCCAGCCTCCCGAGCTACCGCATGGCCACCAAGCCTGCGGACGAGAACTACACCCCGCCGTCGGCCAACACCGACAAGCCGGCCCGCCAGGAAGCTGCCGTCAAGGGCATCACGCCCGACCAGCCGGCCCCGGTGGTCGAGGCCAAGGCCGCCCCCGCACCGGCCCCCGTGCCGGAAAGCCAGCCCGGCCTGCTCGCCCGCATCTTCGCCTTCTTCCGCGGCGAGAAGCAGCCCGAGCCGGCACCGGTGGTGGCCCAGCCCGAAACCCCGCGACGCGAATCCCGCCCCCGCAACGAGCGCGGTCGCCGTGAAGGTGGCCGTGACGGCCGCGGCCGCGGCCCGCGCGAAGAGCGTGGCGAACGCAGCGAGAACCGCGAAGCCCGTGACGGCAACCGCGACAACGCCCGCAACAACGGCACCGAAGCACCGGCCGAGGCCCGCGAGAAGCCCCAGCGCCAGCGTGGCGAACGGCAGGAACGCGGCGATCGTGAAAGCCGCAACGGCGAGCGCGCCGAACGCGGCGAGCGCAGTGCCGGCGAGCGTACCGAACGCGCGGAGCGCAGCGAACGCGGCCGCAACCGTAACAGCGCCGCCCCCAAGGCCACCGAGGCCGAAGGCGTCGTGGCCAGCGCCGAGCAGCTGACGGCCGCCGCCGCCGTTGCAGTGGCCACCCCCGACGCGGTCGCGGCCGGCAGTGCCGCCGAAGGCGAAGCCAGTGCCGAGCGCAGCCGTCGCAGCCGTCGTGGCCGTCGCGGTGGTCGCCGCAACGACGAGGCCGGCACCGCGGAAGGCGCCGCCCAGGGCGAACTGGCCATCGGCGAACAGGCCGAGGTCCAGGCCGAAGCGCAGGCGCAGGCTCCCGCGGCTGAAGCAGTCGTGGCTGTCGCAGCCCCTGCCGAGCAGGCCGAGGCACCCGCCCAGCCGGTAAGCATCAGCGAACCGGCGGTGATCGCCGAGGCGGAAGCGGCTCCGGCCGCCGAAGCAGCCCCTGTCGCCGCCCCGGCCACCACGCCGGAACCGGTCGTCAGCAGCGCACCGGCGGGCGACCTGATCGAGAAGGCCATGGAAGCCATCAGCCATGCGTCCGTCGAGACGCCGCCGGTAGTCTCCGCGCCCACCGACACCGCTCCGCTCGAAGTGGCAGCAGTCGAAGCAGCCCCCATCGAAGTGGCACCGCTCGAGACCGCGGCAGCAGTGGAAGACGCAGCGGCTCCGGTCGCCGTTGTCGAAGTGGTCGCCCCCGTCGAAACCCCGGCCACCCAGCCGGTGATCGAGGAAGCTGTCGCACCGGTGGAAGCCAGCGTGGCAGCGCCCAGCGAGGCCGCCCCGGCCAGCATCGAGCCGGCTCCCACAGCCGCCGCTCCGGCCCCCGTTGCGCCGAGCGCTCCGATCGACCTGTCCGCCAGCCTTGAAGGCAGCGGCCTCGTCCTGATCGAGACCCGCCGCAGCACCGCGCAGGACGCAATCGCTGCCGCCGCACCGGCCCAGCCCCTGGGGCGCCGCCGTCGCAGCGCACCGGTGATTGCCGATGAGCCGCTGGTCCAGGTGGAAACCGACCAGAAGTAAGACCTGCACGCAGCAAGCAAAAGGCCAGCCCCGAGGGGCTGGCCTTTTGCATTCCGGCTCCCGGCAGCGGACGGACGAACCTCCCGCCAGCCTCAGGCTGCCGCTAACTCACCGACCTGCGGCGCCGATTGACCTCGGGCAGGATGTCCTCGATCAGTCCCTGCACGGCATCCTCGCACAGGTCGAGCACCGCATCGAAACCCTTGGCACCGCCGTAATACGGATCCGGCACGTCATCCCGGCGTGACTCGCGGGCGTAGCTCATGAACATCCGGACCTTGTGGCGGCAGCCCTCCGGCGCGCGATCCCGCAGATACTCGAAATGCTCCCGGTCCATCGCCAGCAGCAGATCGAACTCGGCGTAATCCTTGGGCTGAACCTTGCGGGCCCGCAGGCGGGACAGGTCATAGCCCCGGCGCAGGGCGGCCGCCTGGCTCCGCGGATCGGGCGCCTCGCCCACGTGAAAACCCTGGATCCCGGCCGAATCCACCCCCACGGCCTCCTCCAGCCCCGACATCGCCAGCCACCGGCGTGCCACGCCCTCTGCCGTCGGCGACCGGCAGATATTGCCGGTGCACACAAACAGTATTTTCATTGTAGGTGTCCCTCCTCCCGACAATTTAAACAGCCGGCGGGCGGAACGTACAAGTGCGAGTACCAATTTATGCAGAGTCTCTCAGCCTTTGGCGTCGGGTGAAGCGGATGCATCGTGCCCCTCAGCCCCGAACGCCTGCTGGCGCAGGCGGAACAGACGGTCCCGCGCGGCAGCCGCCTTTTCGAACTCCAGGTTGCGCGCGTGGTCCAGCATGTCCTTCTCGAGCTGACGGATCGTCCTGGCCAATGCCTTTTCGTCCATCGCACCATATTCGGCGCGGGGCTCTGCGGCATTGACGGCGGCATCCCCTGAACCTGCATCATAAACACCGTCGATGATGTCCTTTATGCGCTTTGTCACGGACCTCGGTGTAATGCCGTTGGCCTCGTTGAAGGCGATCTGCCGGATCCGCCGCCGCTCCGTCTCGCCGATGGCGGCCTTCATGGAGTCGGTGATCCGGTCTGCGTAGAGGATCGCGGTGCCGTTGAGGTGGCGCGCGGCGCGCCCGATGGTCTGGATCAGCGAGCGCTCGGAGCGCAGGAAGCCCTCCTTGTCCGCATCCAGGATGGCCACCAGCGAGACCTCGGGAATATCCAGGCCTTCCCGCAGCAGGTTGATCCCCACCAGCACGTCGAACTCGCCCAGGCGCAGATCGCGGATGATCTCCACCCGCTCGACGGTATCGATGTCCGAGTGCAGGTAGCGCACCCGGATTCCGTTCTCGGCCAGGTATTCGGTCAGGTCCTCGGCCAGGCGCTTGGTCAGTACGGTGACCAGGATGCGCTCCTGCACCGCCAGACGCAGCTTGATCTCGCCCAGCAGGTCGTCCACCTGGGTGGTCGCCGGGCGCACGATGATGATCGGGTCCACCAGCCCGGTGGGGCGCACCACCTGCTCCACCACCTGCCCCTGGTGCTCCTTCTCGTAGGCAGCCGGCGTAGCCGACACAAACACGGTCTGGGGCAGCAGGCGCTCGAACTCCTCGAACTTCAGCGGCCGGTTGTCCAGCGCAGACGGAAGGCGGAAGCCATACTCCACCAGGTTCTCCTTGCGCGAGCGGTCACCCTTGTACATCGCCCCCACCTGGCCGATGGACACGTGGGACTCGTCGATGAACATCAAGCCATCCTTGGGCAGGTAGTCGATCAGGGTCGGCGGCGCATCGCCCGCCTTGCGCCCGGACATGTGGCGTGAGTAGTTCTCGATGCCCTTGCAGAAACCCAGCTCGTTGAGCATTTCCAGGTCGAAGCGGGTGCGCTGCTCGATGCGCTGGGCCTCCACCAGCTTGCCCGCTTTCTGGAAGACCTCGATGCGCTCCCGCAACTCGTCCTTGATCGCCTCGACGGCACGCAGGACGGTAGCCCGCGGCGTCACGTAATGGCTCGATGGATAGACCGTGAAGCGGGCAATCTTCTGCTTGAGATGGCCGGTCAACGGGTCGAAGAGGGTCAGGTGCTCGATCTCGTCATCGAACATCTCGACCCGCAGCGCGTGCTCGGCACTTTCCGCCGGGTAGATGTCGATCACGTCGCCGCGCACCCGGAAGGTGCCACGCTTGAAATCCACGTCGGCGCGGCTGTACTGCATGGCCACCAGGCGCTGCACCAGTTCCCGGTGCACCACCCGCTCGCCTTCGCGCAGGTGCAGCACCATGCTGTGGTAGTCCCCCGGATCACCGATACCGTAGATGCACGACACCGACGCCACGATCACCACATCCCGCCGCTCCATCAGGCTCTTGGTGGCCGACAGGCGCATCTGCTCGATGTGCTCGTTGATCGCCGAGTCCTTCTCGATGAACAGGTCGCGGGACGGCACGTAGGCCTCCGGCTGGTAGTAATCGTAGTAACTGACGAAGTACTCCACCGCATTCTCAGGAAAGAACTCCCGGAACTCGGAATACAGCTGGGCCGCGAGGGTCTTGTTGTGGGCCAGCACCAGGGCAGGCCGGCCGCAACGGGCGATGACATTGGCCATGGTGTAGGTCTTGCCCGAGCCCGTCACCCCGAGCAGGGTCTGGAACATCAGGCCGTCGCCGATGCCCTCCACCAGCTGCCTGATGGCTTCAGGTTGGTCCCCCCCGGGGGGAAAGGGTTGATGGAGCCGGAACGGACTCCCCTCGAAAACCACCACTCGTCCGCTATCGGATTGATCGGCCATGATAAAATTTCAGATTCAAGTCAGTGGGCAGCGCCCGGCAGGATGCCGGACAATGCCTCATTATCGCCCAGCGGCCGGCACACCGTGCCCCGCACCCTTCGCACCATTTGGAGAACCCATGAGCTCGTCGATCTTTGCTGCGGTGGAAATGGCCCCCCGCGATCCGATTCTTGGCCTGAACGAAGCCTTCAATGCGGATACCCGCAGCACCAAGGTCAACCTCGGCGTTGGCGTGTACTTTGACGACAACGGCAAGATCCCCCTGCTCGGTGCCGTCAAGACCGCCGAAAAGGCCCGCCTTGAAGCCGCCCCGCCGCGCGGCTACCAGCCCATCGAAGGCCCGGTCGCCTACGCCAACGCCGTGCAGAACCTGCTCTTCGGTGCCGACAGCGCCATCATCCGCGACGGCCGCGTGGTCACTGCCCAGGCCCTCGGCGGCACCGGCGCGCTGCGCATCGGCGGCGACCTGATCAAGCGCGTGGTGCCGGGCGCCACCGTGTACATCTCCGACCCCTCCTGGGAAAACCACCGCGCCCTCTTCGAGGCGGCCGGCTTCCCGGTGGACACCTACCCGTACTACAACCCGGAAACCCGCGGCGCCAACGCCGAGGCGATGATCGCCAAGCTGAACACCCTGCCCGCCGGCTCGGTGATCGTGCTGCACGCCTGTTGCCACAACCCCACCGGCGCCGACCTCACCGAAGCCCAGTGGGCCGACGTGGTCAAGGCCTGTGCCAACCGTGGCCTGATCCCCTTCCTCGACATGGCCTACCAGGGCTTCGCCGACGGCATCGAGCCGGACGCCGTCGCGGTGAACCTGTTCTCCGCCTCCGGCCTGTCCTTCTTCGTGTCCAGCTCCTTCTCCAAGAGCTTCTCGCTGTACGGCGAGCGCGTCGGCGCCCTGTCCATCGTCACCCAGAGCAAGGATGAGTCCGCCCGCGTGCTGTCCCAGCTCAAGCGCGTGATCCGCACCAACTACTCCAACCCGCCGATCCATGGCGGCGCGATCGTCGCCTCCGTGCTGTCCACCCCGGCCCTGCGCCAGGAATGGGAAACCGAACTGGCCGGCATGCGCGACCGCATCCGTGCCATGCGTACCGGCCTCGTCGAACAACTGGCCGCCCGCAAGGTAGACCAGGACTTCTCCTTTGTGATCAAGCAACGGGGCATGTTCTCCTACACCGGCCTCAGCGCCGCCCAGGTGGAGCGCATGAAGGACGAGTTCGGCATCTACGCCGTCAGCACCGGCCGGATCTGCCTGGCCGCGCTGAACAGCAAGAACCTCGACTACGTCGCCGACGCCATCGCCGCCGTGATCAAGGCCTGAGCCTCACCCGCTCCCGGCCCGGCCGGGAGCAAAAAGGCGCACAAAAGGGTTGACGAACCCCCGTTCGAATTCTAAAATGCGCGCCTCTGTTCCTCGATAGCTCAGTCGGTAGAGCGCCGGACTGTTAATCCGTAGGTCCCTGGTTCGAGCCCAGGTCGAGGAGCCAGAACAATTTGCGGTGATTTGCACGCTCAACGTGCAGGTGACCAACCCGTCAGATCCTCGATAGCTCAGTCGGTAGAGCGCCGGACTGTTAATCCGTAGGTCCCTGGTTCGAGCCCAGGTCGAGGAGCCAAGACAAGCAAGCAAAAAAGCCAATCCGCGAGGGTTGGCTTTTTTGTTGTCTGGTCGATCGCTGGTCCTGGGTTTCGATGGGTGACGTCATCGTGTGCGCAGCAGGGGTGTATCGCCCTGCCCTCGCAAAATGGCCCAAGCGTGGCTGGATTCGGTTTTCTTGGTGGCCGGCCACTCTGCCACCATTGCAGCCCAAGAATCCTGCACCAAGCCGCCCCAGAACGGCTCCACGCGTCTTTCCAGCGCCCCCGGGGCTGGCCGCCACCGGCAAGGAAACCTAGCCTCTTCAACGCGAGCCCCCGCCCCGAGACCGGCACAGACCGACCCTCAAGCGAGTTTCAGGAGAGCGATCGTCTTTGGTGTCAATGGTGGCGAGGGGGTCTATACAGTACGCCAATTGACACCGCCAACCCATTGCCCTGTCGCCCCCTCCCAAGTGACCGCTGTCGTTAAGTCTGCAAGCTTGCTCTTCGACCGCCTTTGGCAACCTCCCCCTGCGGATGACGGCCGACGATCACTCCAAGAACGCGATCACTCACCATCCCATGGGAATGCGCCCATTCGGCATACAATACGAAACACTCCAGCAACAATGACAACAACGGCCCTGAAGGTGCCCCCCCAAGAACAGGAACGATGAACGAAATAATCTCGAACTACTGGCACGTCGGCATTGTGGGGATGCTTCTCGTCGCCATATCCATCGGTTTTTTTGCCCGATTCGTGTTCCCGGCCCGAAGGCTGGGAAGAGAGCTTCGAGCCTCGATAAGCGCGATCGTCGCCATTCGCGACCGCACGCAGGGTCACATCATTGAGCTTGGCGAAATCGCCTCCGAAGCGATGTCCGAGCCTCGGCTGGCCCACCTGTGGAGCGAGTATGCCGAAACCCTCCACCCGCAACGCGAGGATGATGGAGTGCAGATGCGCGTGGCCAAATGGCGCGCCACCGCGCTCGCCGACTCCTTCTTCACGGAGCAGGCCCTTGTCGACACGCCGCTTAAAGCCGATTTTTACAAGCACCTTCCTGGGATATTGACGGGCCTCGGGATCATTGGCACCTTCTCCGGCCTGATCATGGGCCTGATCAACTTCGATGTGTCTCTGAATCCGCTCGAGGCGCAGAAGCAGCTGAGGGCCCTCGTCAACTCCGTCGGCCACGCCTTCTTCGTGTCCGCGGCAGCCATCGGTCTGGCGATGCTTTTCACCTGGATTGAGAAATCCCTCGTGACGTCCTGCTATCGGCAGGTGGAGGAGCTGCGCCAGCTTATCGACAGTCTGTTCGATGCGGGGGCTGGCGAGGAGTACCTCGAACGGCTTGTGGTCGCCTCCGAAACGAACGCCACCCAAGCAAGGCACATTAAGGACGCGCTGGTCGCCGATCTCAAGGAAATCCTGACCGGGCTGACTGCGCAGCAGGTAGAGGCGCACGCCAAAAATACTGGTCAAATCTCCGTGGACATTGGCAAGGCGATTGGGGAGCACCTCGGGGCACCGATGGCGGAGATCGCGACGGCTGTGAAGAGCGTCAGCGCAAACCAGGGCGACGCGGTGAACCGCATGCTTACCGACGTCCTCGCCGGCTTTAGCTCCCAGATGAAGGACATGTTCGGCGGACAGATGACGGGCATGACCGATCTTCTGAAAGAAACCTCGGAGTCGATGAGGGCCACGGCGGACCGCTTCGGGCAGCTTGCGGCCAACATGGACAACGCCGGCCGGAAAACCGTGGATGCCATGGCGGACCGGCTTAACCACGCCATCTCGTCCATGGAGGCGCGGCAGCAGATCATGAACAAGCAAATGGGCGAGTTCGTCGAGCAAATCAAGGCGATGGTCGCCCAATCCCAAGGAGAGTCCGCACGCAAACTTCAGGAAACCCTTGGGGTCGTCGGGGACCAGGTGGCCGGAGTCGTAGCCGAACTACGCAAGCAAGCGGAGGAGGCGGCCGAGAGTCAGGGGCGCAGGCAGGAGCGCTACGAGGAGAGCACTAGCAAGGCTATCGGCTCCCTCTCCGGGGAGGTCGAGATGCTTCTCACCCAGTCCGCGGAAACCAGCCGCTCCCTGCAGGACACGGTCGCGCGCCTTTCCGACGCCACCGAAAGGGCGGTAACCGGACTCGCCTCCGGAGCCGACACCCTTTACGTCGCCGCGACGGACTTCGCGAAGGCCGGGCAGGGCGTCGCCGAGACGATGCGCGCCTCCGGTGACGCCGTCGAGGGTATTCGCTCCGCGGCGGGAACGCTCGCCGGGGCCACTGGCGCCGCCAAGGACATCATCGCCGACTATGGCCGCACCCGAGATGCCTTCGCCACCATGGTGGATGATTTGAAGCGGGTAACGGAAAACGCGAGAAGGGACGCGGCCCTCACCTCCGAAATCATCGGAAAAATCGAGGTGGCGGCGCAGCACTTGGCGGATGCGGAGACGGAAGCTGGGGAATACCTTGAGGGGGTCACGGAGGTGCTCGGGAAAGCCCACGAGTCGTTCGCCGAGAACGTCGAGCGCAGCTTGCGCGAGGGCAACCGCCAGTTCCAGAAGGAGTTGCGCGACGCGGTGAATCTCGTTTCCGGCGCGGTCAAGGATCTCGGGGATACCCTGGACGATCTGCCGAGGAGATAACGCCCCATGCTCGGTATCAAGTCCGGTAAGAACAAGGGCGCGAAGGACGATGGGGAAAAGCCGTTTTGGATCTCCTTTTCCGACCTGATGACGGCGCTCATGGTGCTCTTTCTTGTGGCCATGGCCGTCGCCCTGATGGCCGTGACGGAGGGACTCGAGCAGATCAAGAGAGTCGAAAAAGACAGGTCCGACACCATCCGTTCCTGCGTGGGCGACATCCGGAGCCTGACCTCGGCCACCGAGTTCAAAGGTGTCGTCGTAAAGGACTCGTCAATCGAGTTTGGGCCCTTGGCCGAGTTTGGCCACAACAGCAGCGACCTCAACGAGGGACAGCAGAGGTTCCTCCGGCACTTCGTGCCCAGGGTTTTGGAGGTGGCGACGCACAAGAGCTGCCAAGCGTGGCTCAAGCGCGTGGTCGTCGACGGCTACGCCAGCCAGGAGGGCTCGTACCTCTACAACCTTAACCTGAGCTTCAAGCGATCCCAGCGCATCCTGTGCGTCCTCCTCGACTCCAAGGGCCCGGAGGCCCTGGACTTGGAGCAGCGCAAGCAGATTCGCTCCCTGTTCTTCCCCGGTGCGTCCTCGTTCATGTCCGAGAAGGTGCTCGACCCCGTGCAAAGCAGGCGCGTCGAGCTTCGCCTCGAGTTCTGGGAGCCCAACCCCGAAACGGGCGGTGCCGACAAGAAGGCGCGCCCCGACATCCGTTGGGATGAGGACGCGAAGTGTCCCTCGGATTCGAAATGAGAGGCAACGCCCTTCGATCCCTCGAGTCCAGGCTGGCCCTTGGGTTTGCCGGGGGGCTGAAGGCACCCGAGGCTCTGCCCGATCCAGATGGCATGGCCACAACCCTTGCCAAAATCCGGAAGGATCACGACTCCCCGGCCGTCGAGGCTGACAAAAGGACAATCGCGGTCGCCATCTCCTACTTGCGTCGCAACGGAAAGCCCGACGGATGGCGCGGGCTAAAGCACGCCTGCATCGGGGTCTGCTCCCCAGACGAAAGATGGTGGCTTCCCGTCGCCGATGCCGCCTTTCTCACAAAGCTGCTTGAGTTCGCCGACGCAGAGGCTGAGGAGAGGCGCAGACTCAAATGCATGCAGATGCTCTTGATGGGCTACTGGACATTCAGGCCCGGCGAGGCCGCACCGGCCGCCGCCGAAGGGTGGAGGGTCCTTCGCGCGTGGCTCCGCAAAGTGCTGGACAAGTGCTCCGTCTCGGCAGGCAAAAAACCGGGGTGGTTTGAAACTCTCAGATCCCACCAAAACCTGCTCGGAGAGAACCCGTGCCACAGATACGGAGCCGGCCTTCTGTCGGGGGACGCCTCCGAACTTGAGGCGGCCATCGAGGGGCTGGGGATCCCGCTCGACTCCTGGGTGCAAGAGGAAGCCGCGCTCGCTCAAATCAAAGCCGCCGTCGCCCTTCCTCACGACCGGTTCAGGGCGGCGATGCCGGCGCTGGTCGATCTGGCATCCGACAAGGGGGCCATACGACTTTCGCCGGGCCTGAAAACCCAGTGCGTCGCGGCCCTCGTCTCGCGCTACTCGCGCTGCCCGGATAGGCCGGAGCATGTGGCGTTGCGTGACGCGGCGGTCGCCATCGTCGGAAATCCGTGGCTGCGCAGGGCGTCCTGGGACGCCTCCGTCACAGACGACTCCGGCAAGCCCGACAACGCCGCGCGCGAGATGGTCAACGGCTGGCTTAAACACAGGCTGATATCCGACTTTTTCGAGCTGCTGAGCACCGATGGGGCGGGGGACACGCGCCGCCTCGAATATTGGCTACGCTTCGCACCCTACATCGAGGACATGTGGTTCGCCCTCGGGTCGGACGCCCAATATGCTCGAGGCGAGTCCTTCAACGACTTTAGGCAACGCGCCCGAGGGCGGCTCCTAGATCTCGAAGGCACGACGGCGGACAACAACGCCTTCGTGATGCGTATAGGAGAGTATCTCGCCGTCGAGTTCGGGGCGAAGGGCAACGCCTTCTACATGTTCCGCTGGGGCTCTCTTCCGCCCGTACTGGAAAATCTCCTGACATCGGGGCTCGCGAGACCCCGAGTGCCCATTGCCTTTCTCAAATGGCCCCAAAATGCCAGCCGCTTGATCCACAAGGACAGCGCCAGCAAGGGGGCGAGCTGGGAGCAGAAGTTCGACCAGGCGATCTGCCCTCTCATCGGCCTGTGGCCGGACAAACCGCCGGCTACAGCCCACTCCTCCCCTGCACACGCGGCCAATGCCGTAGAGCAGGCGCGGGCCGCGAGATCAGCAGTTCTGCGCGGTGCCTTCAACCAAGCCAACTGGGACGCCTTCGTTCGGGAGAACGGCCTCTCGACCAAGGACAATCGAGTCTTCATGGGCGCCTTGTGGGTTCACGGCGAGGAGCTCTCCGAGCACGTCAAGGCCCAGCTCGTCGCCTGGAAGTTCAAGCACAGGTTCGGCAAGGGCTGGTGGAGGGAGTAACGGGTGATCTGGTCACTTTTCGGCAAGCGCGAAAAAGCCTCAGAGGGAAAGCCGGATATCTCCGCCGTTGAGGCCACTCTCGACGAGGCCGGCGTCTCGTTCGGATGGGCACCCACGCCCGGCCGCCGGGAGCCCGAGGCCGCCCTGCTGCTCGCGCAGATGGAGGAGGAGGGGTTCGCTGACAGAGAGGCCGAGGGGTACCGCATGTCGTGGGCCGACGTCTACCGCGCCATGGAGTCGCGTGAGTATGGCCCGTCCCTCGCTGAGCTGGGGCTGCCGCCCGTGGAGGCTTGGTGGTTCTCCCTCGGAAGCTCCGGCTCCCTCACGGACGGTGATTTCGCGCTTCGCATCTCCGGCTGGACCGCGCCGGATGGAAAGAGGCCCCAGGGCAACGTAAGGCTGGATGGGGCGGTCCTGAAATGCGGCGCGACGCGGGCCCTGCTTCCACGGGCCGCTTGGGAGACCATCGAGGCTCTACGGGCTTTCGGGGGCAGGGACGGCGGCGGGAACGCCGAATCCAACCGACGCGGGTGGGCGGTCGTTCGCGCGAAGGCCGTCGAGGCCGGCGCCGACCTGTCGGATTTTCTCAAAAAGACGGTGGTGCTCGCGCCAGAGCGGCTGGGCTTGGAAATGCGCAAGGGTGATGGCGCGGGAACGCGCCTTGTCGAAATACGCCCCGGGTTCGAGGGCCAGCCCCCGCGGTGGCTGGAAATGTTCGATCGCCTAGACGGGGTTCCTGACCGCTACGATATCCCCGACGGGGACGGGCTGGTTCACGTGATTATCCCGCCGGCGGTCAAGGCGGTTCTGGCCGAGATCAAAGGCATGCCGGGCAGGCGCGTGGCCGGCGATCGCGCGGAGGCGTTCATCCGCAACCCGTTCGCCGTCCTTGGCCCGGAGGCGGCGGTTGTCATAGACCCCGAGGCCTTCGAGGAGGCGAGAGAGGACGCGGGGATCTCCTTCGCGACCTTCACTGCCTCTGCGCTGAGGGACACCAACGGTTTCCCGTATGAGGTCTCGATCCTGGTCGAGGAGACCATCCGGGGGGAGACGACCGTCGAGCGAGTGAAGTTCGACGGCGCGGCTGAGCTGGCACGCTTCCTCGGAAAGCTGGACGAGAGGATCGCGTCAGGTGCCCAGTGCTGCCACTGGGAGGGTTTCGACCTCGAAATCCTGGGAGACACCGCCGATCAGGCGGAGGCCCTCCGCAAGGCTCTCGCCGACATGGGGGGGAGGGGTGGGTTTGCCCCGTCCGAGATCCTGGATCTCTCCAACTATTCCGAGCGGGTTGAGGGGTTCGGGACCGAGAAGCCCTATTACTCCCCGTTCATCTCTAGGAAAAGCGAGGACGGCGGCTGGTTTCCCGAAAACGTCGAGTTCGGAGTCTGCTACACCCCGGAGTGCGGCGGGGAGACGGTGGCCATGGTCCTTGGCGACGAGACGCTCGCCGACTTCAAGAAGGCGGCGCTGGACGCGGAGAGGGACGGGCGCAGGGAGTTCGATTTCCCGGGATGCCCCAAGCCCGTTCCGACCGAATGGGCCAAGGGGATCGTCGAGACCCTCGGTGCCGCCGTCGAGGACGTCGGCAAGGGGATGTTCGATCCGCAGGCGAGGGCCGGAGGCGCGCCTGCCGAGCGCAAGGGGCTCGTCGTCAAACCCAACGTGGACTCGCTCGACTATTCGGAAAGGCGCGGCCTGCTCCACGTCCCGGAGAGCTTCGACCCGCCGCTCCCCCGCTCGCTCAAGCCTGAAATAGAGTTGAAGGATCACCAGAGGGAGGGCGTGCGGTGGCTGCTTAACCTCTGGCGGCTGTCCCCCGCCGATTGCAGGGGTGGGTTGCTCGCCGATGACATGGGTCTCGGAAAGACCATTCAACTGCTGACCTTCATGGCCTCGGCGATTGAGGAGGATCCGGGCGTCGCCCCGTTTCTTGTCGTCGCCCCGGTATCTCTGTTGGAAAACTGGAGGGAGGAGATTGGCAAGTTCTTCAAGGATGGCTCCCTTCCGCTCCTGACCCTCTATGGCCCTGATCTTGCGGGAAAGCGCGTCCCCAAGGACGCCATCGGCAAGGAGCTTGCCGCGGCCGGTGTCGGCCGCCTCCTGCGGAGGGATTGGCTGGGCGGGGCGAAAATCGTGCTGACCACCTACGAGACTCTACGCGACATGGAGTTCTCCCTCGCCATGACGAGGTGGTCCGCCATCGTCTGCGACGAGGCCCAGAAGATCAAGAATCCGAACGCCCTCGTCACTCGCTCGGCGAAAAAGCAGAACGCGCGCTTCCGCATTGCCTGCACGGGCACGCCCGTGGAAAACACCCTCACCGACTTGTGGTGCCTGTTCGACTTCGCTCAGCCAGGTCTCCTCGGAGCCCTAAAGGACTTCGGCTCAAAATACAGGAAGCCGATCGAGGTCGAGAAGGATCAGGACGAGCGCTCCAAAGCCGAGGGTAGGGCTCGGGTGGATGAGCTGAGGGGGTTAATCGCCCCGCAACTGCTCAGACGGACCAAGGCTGAGGTCGCCAAGGACCTGCCGAGGAAAATCGAGTCCGCCGAATGCCGCTCGCTCCCCATCTCAGAGCGCCAGCGGGCGCATTACGCAGACGCCATCGGCGTTTTCCGCCGCAAGCCCAAGGAGGGCGGCTCCGGGATACAGAACCATCTCGGACTGCTCCAATACCTGCGGAGGCTCTGCTCCGATCCCAAGCCGCCGGGTGCAGTCTCCACCGATTCCACCGCCCTAGGCGAAATCGTCACCCACTCGCCGAAGATGGCGTGGATGCTCCGGAAGTTGGAGGAAATCAGGGGGCTCGGGGAAAAGGCTATTGTCTTCTGCGAGTTCCGGGACCTTCAAAGAACCCTGCAGCGAGCGATCTCGGAGAGGCTCGGCCTGCATCCCGATATCATCAACGGCGACACCTCCGCTTCGGCATCCAACTCCACCAACCGGCAACGGCGCATCAAGGCTTTCCAGGAAAAGCCGGGATTTGGGGTCATCATCCTGTCCCCGCTGGCCGTGGGCTTCGGAGTCAACATTCAGGCCGCGAACCACGTCATCCACTTCACCCGCACATGGAACCCCGCCAAGGAGGATCAGGCGACCGACCGGGCCTACCGAATCGGCCAGACGAGGGACGTTTTCGTTTACTACCCGGTGGTGACCGCCGACGACTTCCTTACCTTCGACGCCAAGCTGGATCTTCTGCTCGAATGGAAGAGGGAGCTTTCGCGCGACATGCTTAACGGGGCGGGCGACGTCACACCCGCCGACTTCGGCGACCTCGGGGCCCCGGGCGGCGGGAGCGCGTTCGGCGACGAGATTATCACCCGCTGGGATCCGCACGCCCCAAAGCGGCGACGGGGGCATCGACGTCGTTGCGATCTCCAGTAAGACCGGGGTGCTCATCCAATGCAAGAGCTCCTCCGTCGACGGGCGCGAACTCGGCTGGGAAGCCGTCAAGGACGTGGTGGCGGGCGCAGCGGCATACAGGGAACGCTACCCGGGGATACGCTTCAGCCTTGCGGCCGTGACGAACCGGCGGTTCAACAGGACGGCGAGGGTGCAAGCGGAAATAAACGGGGTCGAGCTAATTGACGGGGATGGGCTTGCCGAGCGGATGATGGAGAAACCCATCCGAAGGAGCGAGCTGGCTGCGTACGTCTTCGCTGTGGACGGGGCATGATCATCGTCACCCTGCCCATGAAAGGTCATGTCTAGTTTTTTGTATCGCAGCCCCTGTTCAGCTGGACTGCCTAGCATTGACTGATCGAAGTGGCGAGCAGTTGGTGAAGCCCCGCCCCTACTCGAATGTCGTAATCCACGCGTTCCGGCTTACCCCCTGATCCCCCAGAAC
>WBTZ01000060.1 GCA_009026175.1 Zoogloea sp.
CCCCCACCACGACCACCATCCGTTCCGGTGGCAAGGATGTGGAGGTGATCGTCGAAGAAGCGCCCCCCGAACCGCCGCTTGCCGGCCCGGGCTGGCTGTCCCATTGCGTCAGCCGCCAGATGCAGGGCGGCGTCATCCTCTGCGATGCCGACAAACTGCTCGCCACGCCCTCGGCGCGGGTCAAGGTGTTCACACGCGACCCCGCCGCCGCAGGCCGCATGGCCGGCGGCAGCATCCAGGTGCGGGCCAACCTTCCGCGCAAATACCGCTTCTTCGTGGTGCCCTGAGCCCTGCCGGCGCCTTGCCCAGGACAGCTCCCGCAACACGCCTGCAACACTCAGCGGATTGAATGGTGCCCGAACCGGCCCGGTGGCCGGAGCGGGAGACGACCATCACCGACGCATTCACCATCACATCCCTGGACCGCCTCGACGAGGCGGCCCGGGAAGCCGCCGCAGTGATCCTGGAAGCCGCCTTCAATGACCCGGAGCGCTACGGGCGGACCCGCATCCTGGGGCAGCTGCAGCCCGCCGACCTGCCCTTCTACCGCCGCTTCTTCATCGCCTTGCGGGCGGGCGAGGTCGTGGGCGTCGGGGGCGTGAAAGCCGCCGACTGGGCCAGCGACACCCACATCCTCTATCTGTCGGCGGTCGCCGAACATGCGCGGGGCCAGGGCATTGCCCGGGCACTCATCAGCGCCCGCATCGCCTGGGTCATGGAGACCTTCGGCAGTGGCCGGCTGCTCGTGTCCACGGCCCGCAGCCGCCGCTTCGCCCGGCTCGGCTTCCGCCTGATGGGCAAGCGCGAGGCCGGTGGCCGCCGCCTGATGCTGCTGGAGTTCTGAGCCGCTCCACCGGGTCACGACGGGCACGGCAGGCACCTCGCCATCGGGCTGGGGCGAATACGCAAGGCCTTGTATAATCGTGGGCTTTTCAGCATTGCGCACCGCACCATGTCCGCCACCCAGGAAATCGCCCGTCGTCGCACCTTTGCCATCATTTCCCACCCCGACGCGGGCAAGACCACGCTCACCGAAAAGCTCCTGTGGTTCGGCGGCGCCATCCAGGTCGCCGGCGAGATCCGCGCCCGCAAGGCCGCGCGCCACGCCACCTCCGACTGGATGGAGCTGGAAAAGCAGCGCGGCATCTCGGTCACCTCGTCGGTGATGCAGTTCCCCTACCGGGACTGCGTCATCAACCTGCTCGACACCCCGGGCCACGAGGACTTCTCCGAGGACACCTACCGGACCCTCACCGCGGTGGACTCGGCGGTCATGGTGATCGACTCGGTGAACGGCGTGGAAGCCCAGACCATCAAGCTGCTCAATGTCTGCCGCCTGCGCGACACGCCCATCGTCACTTTCATCAACAAGCTCGACCGGGAAGGCCGCGAGCCCATCGAGCTGCTCGACGAGATCGAATCCGTGCTGGGCATCCAGTGCGCCCCGATGACCTGGCCGATCGGCATGGGCAAGCGCTTCCGCGGCGTGTACCACCTCTACAACGACAGCATCCAGTTCTTCGACCCGCAGGCCGAGAAAGGCACCTCCGAGATCATCCAGGGCCTCGACAACCCGCGCCTCGACGAAGTGATCGGCGAACAGGCCGACGAGCTGCGCATGGACATCGAACTGGTCCGCGGCGCCTCCCACACCTTCGACCGGGAAGCCTACCTGGGCGGCAAGCAATGCCCGGTGTTCTTCGGCTCGGCGGTGAACAACTTCGGCGTGCAGAGCCTCCTCGACGCCGTGGTGGACCTCTCCCCCGCCCCTCTCGCCCGTCCGGCCAAGACCCGCCAGGTGCAGCCCGACGAAGACAAATTCTCCGGCTTCGTGTTCAAGATCCAGGCCAACATGGACCCGAAGCATCGCGACCGCATCGCCTTCATCCGCGTCTGCGCCGGCCGCTTCGAGCGTGGCGGCAAGCTCAAGCAAGTCTCCACCGGCAAGAGCCTGGCCATCAACAACGCCATCACCTTCATGGCGCAGGACCGCAACACCACCGACGAAGCCTGGGCCGGCGACATCATCGGCATCCCCAACCACGGCACCATCCACCTGGGCGACACCTTCACCGAAGGCGAAGACCTGCAATTCACCGGCATCCCGAGCTTTGCCCCGGAATACTTCCGCCGCGCCCAGATCAAGAATCCGCTCAAGATGAAGCAGCTGCAGAAAGGCCTCGAGCAGCTCGCCCAGGAAGGCGCCACCCAGCTGTTCCGCCCCACCACCACCAACGAACTGATCCTCGGCGCCGTCGGCACCCTGCAGTTCGACGTGGTGGCTCACCGGCTGGAGTTCGAATACGGCGTGGACGTGATGTTCGAATCCTGCAGCTACGCCACCGCCCGCTGGCTGCGCGGCAGCGACGCCGACCTCAAGGCCCTGGCGGACAAATCCCCCGCCAACATCGCCCTCGACGGCAACGGCGACTACGTCTACCTCGCCCCCAACCGGGTCAACCTTCAAATGGCCCAGGAACGCTTCCCCGACATCAAGTTCCTGGAGACGCGGGAGATCTACTGACCCCACGGGCACCACCCCAGGGGCCGCAAACCCCCGATCCGCCCCTCCATGCAAAAGAACCCCCGCCGGCCCAGGCCCGCGGGGGTTCTTTTTTGTCAGGCATGCCATCGCCAGACCCTGTCAAGGCATCAAGAATGTCACCTCCAGCCCCACCGAACCGACTCAAGCACCACCGTATCTCACATCCGCCATGCAGAACTCAAATCCGGCGGCCCGAAACTCAAATCCGCACCCGCGGATGCCACTTGTCATGAAACAGGATGTGGGGTTCAATCCATTCCTCATAAATCCGGGAGACCACCATGAAACGCATCCTGCTCGCCTCCCTTGCGGCGCTCGTGATCTGCCACCCTGCCCATGCCGATCAGCGCGCCGACAAGATAAAGGCCTTGATGGAGGCCCAGGGGCTGGTCGTCACGTTTGAACAGCAACTGAGCGCCGGGCGCGAATACAGCCAGCGGCAAGCCAGGGAAATGCAGGATCAACTGCTGAATGGTCTGAACTTGAACGAGCAATTCCGCACGCAGTTGCAACTTGCAGTCGAAGAGTTCACCACTGCCGTCCAGCCCCCATGGGGAGCACAGGAGATCGTGAATGCCTGGGCCCAGTACTATGGAGAGTCGTTCAACGATGAGGAGCTTGATCGACTTCTCGAACATTACACCTCCCCCCTTGCGCAGAAAGAGGTCGGCGCCTCACGCCAGGCACTGGCCAGGTTCTCGCAGCATTTCCAGACCCTCTACAGCCCGATCGTCGAACAGGCAACGGCAGCCTACACAAAGAAGCTGCAAACCATCGTCCAGGAGTGCAATTGCAGGAAGTGATCTCCACTCCTCTCAACACGGACAGCCAGCGACAACGATCAGACATCCCGACAGGAGTCCCCTTGAACGGCCCGAGCCCCCTGGACAAGCACCCGATGGCGGGTTTCCCGCAGGTGTGCTTCATCAAGAACACCGTCTCGAATCCGAACATCATCATCGGGGATTACACCTACTACGACGATCCGGATGATCCAGAGAACTTTGAGCGCAATGTCCTCTACCACTTTCCGTTCATCGGCGACCGGCTGGTCATCGGCAAGTTCTGCGCACTGGCCCGTGGCGTCAAGTTCATCATGAACGGCGCAAACCACAAGATCTCCGGCATCTCCACCTACCCGTTCCAGATCTTCGGCAACGGATGGGAGACGGTCATGCCCCAGGCCGGCGCGCTTCCGTACAAAGGTGACACGGTCGTTGGAAACGACGTCTGGATAGGCTATGACTGCCTCATCATGCCGGGAGTGACGATCGGCAATGGTGCAATCATTTCCTCGCGCTCGGTCGTCGTTGCCGATGTTCCGCCCTACACCGTAGCCGGAGGCAATCCGGCAAGGCTCATCAAGGAGCGCTTTCCGCAAGCAACGGTATCGGCGCTCGAGGAGATCGCCTGGTGGGACTGGCCGATTGAAAAGATCTCGAAACATCTGGCGGTCATCGTGTCCGCCGATATTGAAGCCCTGAAGAGGTGTGCCGATGCCTGAGCTGATCGAATTCGAAACCGGGCGCCTCGTCCTGCGCCAGTGGAAGCCCGCCGATCGCGCTCCGTTTGCGGCCCTGAACGCGGACCCGCGGGTCATGGAGTTCTTCCCCGCGCGGCTTACCCGGGCTGAAAGCGACGCCCTCGCCGATCGCTGCGAGTCCTTGATCGATGAGCGTGGCTGGGGCTTCATGGCCGCGGAACTGAAGGACTCGCGCGAATTCATCGGATTCGTCGGCCTCCACATCCCCATCGCCCAGCTCCCCTGCTCTCCCTGCGTGGAGATCGGCTGGCGCCTCGCATTTCCCCACTGGGGCAAAGGCCTGGCAACGGAGGCCGCCCGGGAGGTCCTCCGGATCGGCTTCGGGGTGCTCGGCCTGCAGGAGATCGTGTCCTTCACCGCGGTCGTGAATCAGCGCTCCCGCGCCGTCATGGAAAGGCTCGGCATGCGCGAATCAGGCAGTTTCGAACATCCGCAAGTCCCCGAAGGCAGTCCGCTACGCATGCATTGCCTGTACCGCCTGCTCCGTGAAGACCACGCCTGACACACCCCCCCAGCACCAGACCTCTCAGAACACTCCATGTCGACATTCGGAACCCAGGCTCTTCTTCTAGGCGGCCTGCTCAGCGTAGCAGCCGCAATGGCTCACCTCGCCTGCATCGCCCTCGGGGCACCGGCCTATCGCTTGATGGGTGCGGGCGAGAAGATGGCGCGCGCCGCAGAGGCGGGCAAACTCCGCCCGACGCTCGTCACGCTCGCGGTCACGGCGATTCTCCTCACGTGGGCGGCCTATGCACTGGCAGGGGCGGGGATCATCGGGCCTCTGCCATTCACCCGGCCTGCCCTCGCCGCAATCTGCGCCGTGTATCTGGGCAGAGCGGTCGCCTTCCCGCTTCTCAAGCCAGCATTCCCCGACAACTCGCAGACCTTCTGGCTCGTCTCCTCCAGCACATGTCTGGTCATCGGCGTGGTGCACGCCTTCGGCCTCATCTCGCAATGGCCCGTGCTGTGAGCCTCGCCCCTGACCCGCCCCGCAAGGCTTGAAGTGAAGTGCTGATGACCGGCGCGACAAGCCTTGCGCGAAGCGGGAGGGCGCTTGCCATCGATGCTGTACATGTATACAGTTTTATATGTACGACACATAGGCCCAACCCACTTCAGGAGTGACTCATCGTGCTCGATCACATGACTTTCCGCGTCGCCGACATCGGCCGCGCCAAGGCCTTTTACAGCGTGGCCCTTGCACCACTGGGCTATACCCTGGCCTTCGAGGGCAACTACGGCATGAACATCCTGGGATTTGCCTACCCTGACCCTGCCGAGCCTGATGGCAGGAAGGCCGATGTCTGGTTCATCGACGGGCCCTCCCCTTACGGCGGTCCGCCCGCGACCACAGGCTGCCATCTGGCCTGGCGCGCCGCGACCCGTGCGCAGGTGGATGCCTTCTACCACGCAGCGATCAGCGCCGGCGGCAAGGACAATGGCGCACCGGGCCTCCGCCCCGACTACCACCCTCACTACTACGGCGCCTTCGTCATCGACCCCGAGGGCAACAACATCGAAGCGGTGTGTCACCTGCCCGGGTAGGCCACCTGCGTCCGGCGGGCCGGCCTGCGCCACCGGCAGCTGGCTCGTCGCGGCCGTCAATCTGCCGGCCCGATGACTGGCACCGCCCGGCAAGGTCGGCAGGCTTGTTAAAAAGGGAGAATGTCGCGGGCATGGGAAGCTATTGAGGAGAGGGAGGACTGTCACCCCACACCCGTTTGGGTCCGGCATTCTCCCGAAACGGGTGCTACATGCCCTGGTAGATCGGCCCTTCCCCGCCCTGGGGCGTCACCCAGGTGATGTTCTGGGTGGGGTCCTTGATGTCGCAGGTCTTGCAGTGGATGCAGTTCTGGCTGTTGATCTGCAGACGCGGCCCTTCGCCGTCGCCGCCTTCCACGATCTCATACACGCCGGCCGGGCAGTAGCGGGTCTCCGGCGCATCGAAGCGGGCCAGGTTGATGCGGATCGGCGCCTCGGGGTCGGCCAGCCGCAGGTGGCAAGGCTGTTCCTCTTCGTGATTCGTGTTGGACAGGAACACCGACGACAGGCGGTCGAAGCTCAGCCGGCCATCGGGCTTGGGATAGTCGAGGCGCGGGCATTCCGCGGCGGGCCGCAGCGTGTCGTGGTCGGCGCGGTTGCGCAGGGTCCACGGCGCCTTGCCCCGCAGCAGCTTCTGGTCCAGCCCGAAGAGCAGCGAACCCAGCCAGCGCCCCTTCTTCATGTAGGGCTTGAAGTTGCGGGTGGCATGGAGTTCGGCGTGCAGCCACGACGCACGGAAGGCGGCGGGATAGGCCTCCAGCAGGTCCTGCCGGCGCCCCTGGGCCAGGGCCTCGATGGCGGCCTCGGCGGCGAGCATGCCAGACTTGATGGCGCCATGGCTGCCCTTGATGCGCGCCGCGTTGAGGAAGCCGGCATCGTCGCCGATCAGCGCACCCCCCGGAAAGACCAGCGTCGGCAGGCTCTGCAGCCCGCCCGCGGCAATGGCGCGAGCCCCATAGGCCAGGCGCTTGCCGCCCTCCAGGTAGCAGCGGATGGCCGGATGGGTCTTGAAGCGCTGAAACTCCTCGAACGGCGACAGATGCGGGTTGGCGTAATCCAGGCCGACCACATGGCCCACCGCCACCAGCCCACCCTCCAGATGGTAGGCAAAGCCGCCGCCATAGGTGTCCGACTGCAGCGGCCAGCCGGTGGTGTGCACCACCAGGCCGGCCTGATGGGCGCCCGCCGGGACTTCCCACAGCTCCTTGATGCCGAGGCCGTAGGTCTGCGGATCGCTGTTGCCGCGCAGCCCATGGCGGGCCTCCAGCTGCTTGCCCAGGTGGCCGCGGCAGCCTTCGGCGAACAGGGTGTAGGCGGCAAGCAAGGCCATGCCCCGCTGGTAGGCCGGGCCCGGCTCGCCATTGCGGGTCAGGCCCATGTCACCGGTCGCCACGCCGATCACCGCCCCCGCCTCGTCATGCAAGACCTCGGCGCCGGCGAAGCCCGGGTAGATCTCCACACCGAGGGCCTCGGCCTGCTCGCCGAGCCAGCGCACCAGGCTGCCCAGGCGCACGACGTAGTTGCCGTCGTTGGTCAGGCAATCCGGCAGCAGGGCGTGGGGGACCTGATGGGCCCCTCCTGCATGCAGGAAGAGCACCTTGTCCTCGCGCACGGGGGTGTCCAGCGGCGCCCCCAGGGCCTTCCAGTCGGGCAGGAGCTCATCGAGGGCGCGGGGGTCCATCACCGCACCGGACAGGATGTGGGCGCCCACCTCGGCGCCCTTCTCGATGACGCAGACCGAGACCTCCCGGCCCGCGGCGGCGGCCTGCTGCTTGAGCCGGATCGCGGCGGCGAGCCCGGCCGGGCCGGCCCCGACGATCAGTACATCAAACTCCATCGACTCACGTTCGCTGCTCATGGCCTGTTCTCGTTCAAAGGGCATAGGCCGTCAGAAGCGCTTCGGGCGGACCATGGCGTCCATGCCGCCATCCACGAACATCACCGCACCATGCACGAAGCTGGCCGACGGGGACTGCAGGAAGGCCACCACCCGGGCGATCTCGTCCGGCTGGCCGGCGCGGCCGATGGGCGCCACAAAGTTCTTCACCGCCTGGCCAAAGCGCGGGTCGTCCAGGGACGCCTTGTGCAGAGGCGTCTCGACAGCACCCGGTGCCACCACATTGAGGCGGATGCCCAGCGGGCCCCACTCCACCGCCTTCTTGCGGGCATAGGCGGCAATCGCAAACTTGGACGCCGCATAGGCCGCCGCAGGCTGGGCCATGGCGTCGGCCTCGGCCACCGCCAGGCCCTCGTCGCCGGAGAGCAGGGTCCCCACCAGGGGGATCTGCTCGACCCCCGGCTGCACGGAAGCCACCGAGCCCACCAGCAGCACGGCGGGCTGCTGCCCCTTGTGCAGGCAATCGGCCAAGCCGTCCACCAGCGTGCTCATGCCGAAGTAATTCACTGCCACGATCACGCCACTCGAGGGCGCGGTCACCCCCACCCCGGCGCAGCACACCAGGCCATCCAGCACGCCGCCGCACGCCTCGATGGCGGCGGCCACCGCGGCCTGCCGGCCAGCGGCGGTGGACAGGTCGGCAACGATGTCGGCCTGGGCCCGGTCGATGCCGATGACGCGATGGCCGGCGGCCTGCAGCTGACGGCAGACGGCGGCGCCGATCCCGGAGGCGGAGCCGGTGACGACGGTGGTGGGCATGGGAAAGTCTCCTTCGAGTGGGGCAATGAAATGGGGGATACGGACGGCAGGCCGGGCGGCGAACGCCCTGGTGCGTGATTGTCCAGTATGCGTAACGGCACACCGCCCCGGCATCGTCCGGCCGGACTAGAAGGCCCCAGGGGCCTCGCCCTTACAATTCCTGCGTTGCGGATAGCGTATTCGCTCACCTCCGGGAGTTCCTCCAGATGATCTGCCTTCGTCCCCTGCTCCTGGCCGCCGGCGTATTGGCCGGCGCCGGCCTGCCTCCCCACGGCCTGGCGGCCGAGCCCCCGTCCCCACGTGCGCCGGCCGCCGCGGCCAATCCGGAAAAGGCGGAAAGAGCGGACATCGCCCGCGCCGAGGCCCTGCTCGACAAGGCCGAAGCCTTCTACCGGGAGAAGGGCCAGCGGGCCCACGCTGCCTTCAGCCGCAGCGGCGAATTCCAGGACGGAGAGCTCTACGTGTATGTGCTGGACCCGGCAGGCAACTTCCTGGCCAGTGGCGGCAGCTCGGTCACCCTGATCGGCCGCAACGTGCGCAACATGCCCGACGCCCGGGGCAAGCTGTTCTTCCGCGAGATCCTTGATGGTGCAAAGACACGCCGCACCGGCCTGGTGGAGTACCACTGGCTCAATGCCCGCTCGGGGCAGATCGAGCGCAAGACGGCCAGCTACCGGGTGGTGGACGAGAGCATCCTGGTGGTGGGCTACTACACCTCCCGGGGGACGGCCGAGCAGGCCCGCTCCCTCCTGTGGGCCGCGGTGCATGAGTTCAAGCAGCACGGAGAACGGGCCTTCGAGCGCTTCAATGACCTGAACGGCAGCTTCGTGCAGGAGGATCTGTATGTCTTTGTGCTCGATATGGACAGCCAGGTCATCCGGGCCCACGGCGGCATGCCGCGCATGATCGACCGCCCGGTGGGCGAGCTCACCGACGCCACGGGCAAGCCCTTCATCCGGGAGATGATCCAGGCCGCCCGGGCCCGCGACGAAGGCCGGCTGGAGTACGCCTGGCGCAACCCCCTGACCCAGAAGATGGAGCGCAAGCAGACCTGGTTCGTCCGGGTGGGCAAGCAGATCATCGCGGTGGGCGCCTACGCCGGCCCGCTCAACTGAGCAGAAGCCGCCCGGCCCACGGCAGGGTGGGGGCTCCCCGCGGGGTCAGCGGTGGCTGAGGGCCGCCACGCTGTTGAGCATGATGCGCACCAGTTCGGTCTGGCGGCGCACGCCGGTCTTGGAGAAGATCGAGCGCAGGTGGGCACGGGCCGTGTTGCGGCGGATGTTGAGGGCTTCGGCGGCCTCTTCCAGCGACAGGCCGTTGGTCAGCTCCATCGCCAGGGCGGTCTCCGCCGGGGTCAGGTTGAAGAGCTGCTTGGCCACGGCCGTACTGGCCAGGGACTTGCCGGCGGCGTCGCGCAGGTAGACCACCACCGACGGCTTGCCCTTGCCCTCGGCCCACTCGCTCGACGGCACCTGCTCGATCACCACGCCCAGGCTCACCTGCCCCGAGGGGCGCGCAATGGACATGGCTTCGGACGGGATCACCCGGTCTCCCGGCTGATGGGCGAAGGCATTGCGGATGAGCTGCTGCAGGGCCCGGTTGTCACTCGGGTAGGTGGCCTCCAGGCGCCCGCCGACCAGCTTGAGGCCATCGCCGCTGTCCAGGATATCCTGGGCGATCAGGTTCTGGTCCAGCACCCTGCCCGTCTCGTCGAGGACGATGGTGGCCACCGACAGGCGGCCGATGGCCTTGGAATAGAGCATGCCCAGGGACTCGCTGCGGTCCAGCAGGTTGTGCATGTGCAGGGCCCGCCGCAGGTGGGGCAGCAGGGCTTCGCAGAGCTGGCGCTCCTCCTGCGAGAAGCCGGCCACGGTCTCGGGGCGGGTGATGCGGAAGCGCAGCTTGCCGGACTCGGGGGTCGAGATGTCGGCCCCCATCACGTGGAAGACCTGGTAGGGCTGGCACCAGTGGATGTAGTACGGCGCTTTGCGCCATTCGGCCTCGGTCATCAGGTCGTCCACCGTGAACACCTTGTCGGCCGGCTGGTTCACGAAGGGCGTCGCGGTGTGCTGGTAGGTGTGATAGACCACCTTGCCGCCAATGCCGCCGGGCAGCTCCCCCACCGAGATCATCAGGCCCGTGTCCGACAGGTCCGGCACCTTGAGGATCAGGGTCACATAATTGGTCGGCCCTGAACAATCAGGCCGTCCCTTTCCCCACGCGGGCTGAGGGCCTCTGAGGGCTTGCCGAATCCTCCAGTTTCCAGTGCAATCACATTCACTTTCTGGAAGATTGGGAGTGCAGGTTCGCGATGACGACTCCGGACTTTTTCCGCGCCCGGCTCGATGCGATGATCGACCTACGTCACCCGCTGGCCGTATTGGCAACCCGCATGCCGTGGGCCGAGATCGAATCGGCACTGGCACCGTGCTTTGCCCGTCAGGATCGCCAAGGGCGTCCTATCGAAGGCCTGGATCTGTTTGGCCCGAGCTTGCAGATGGCCGGAGCGGGTACGAGCCCGGCAGGGCGGCGACGCCTTCCGATCCGGCTGATGGTTGGGCTGCTGTACCTCAAGCACGCCTTCGGCGAGAGCGACGAGAGCGTTGTGCAACGATGGGCGGAGAATCCCTATTGGCAGTTCTTTTGCGGCGGCGAGTACTTCGAGACCCGACTGCCCTGCGACCCGAGTGGCCTGACACGCTTCCGTCGTGCGCTGGGGGACGCGGGGGTGGAGGAACTCCTGGCCAAGACCATCGAGGCCGCCGTCTCGATGAAGGCCATCGCCCCGAAGGACCTGGAGCGGGTCATCGTCGATACCACGGTGCAGGAGAAGGCCATTGCCTTTCCCACCGACAGCCGGCTGCTCGAGGTGGCCCGGCGCAAGCTGGTGCTGATCGCCAAACGGTCTGGCGTGGTGCTGCGCCAGACCTTTGAGAAGGAAGGTCGCAGCCTCAGGCGGCGGGCCGGTGGCTACGCCCACGCCAGACAGTACCGGCGCCTGCGCCGGGTGCTCAAGCGCCAACGCACGGTCCTGGGCCGGGTCATGCGGGACCTGGAGCGTCGCCTGCCGCAGATGGCCGACGGCATCAAGGAGATGGCCACCCTGTGGCTCGAACGAGCCCGGCGCATCCACACCCAGCAGCCCAAGGACAAGAACAAGCTCTACGCCCTGCACGCACCGGAAGTCGAGTGCATCGGCAAGGGCAAAGCCCGTCAGCCCTATGAATTCGGGGTCAAGGTGGGCATTGCCACCACCGAGAGAGGCAACCTGATCGTCGGCGCCCGGGCCTTTCCCGGCAATCCCTACGACGGCCATACTCTCGCCGAGCAGATCGAGCAGGCGACGATCCTGATGCAGGACGTCAAAGGCGCCCCGAAGCCCCGCACCGCCATCGTCGATCTGGGCTATCGGGGTGTTGAAGTGCCGGGGGTCGAGATCATCCACCGCGGCCGGATCAAGAGCCTGAGCATCAAGGCGCGCCGACTACTCAAACGCCGTCAGGCGGTTGAGCCGGTGATCGGGCATCTGAAGGACGACTGCGGACTACGGCGGAACTGGCTGAAGGGATCGGAAGGGGATGTGCTGCACCCGGTGCTGTGTGCTGCCGGGTACAACCTGCGCTGGTTGATGCGGGCTATTGCCCGCTTGGGGCTGAGGGCCCTTTGTTCGCTCTGGCTTCTGCTTGGAATGCTTCGGCGGGTGCTCAGCGACGACCGCTCCTGGCCGGTGGGCCGGCGGCTGGAAGTTGCTAATTGAATATTTCAGGACCGACTAATTGGCCTTGAACAGCTCCCGGAACTGCTCCAGGGCCGCGCCCCAGCGCCGGCTGTCCAGGGCCGCCTCGTAGAGGGCGCTGACGATACGGTCGTATACGTCCATTTCGAGATTGATGCTGGCCACGCTGCGTCCCCTTCCACTTTTATATTTATATGTTCCAACCCGGCCTGCGCCCCCCCGAGGGGCGCAGGCATCGGTCACAGCGTCGCGGTCAGGGCCGGCACCGCCTCGAAGAGGTCGGCCACCAGCCCGTAGTCGGCCACCTGGAAGATCGGCGCGTCCGGGTCCTTGTTGATGGCCACGATCACGCCGGAATCCTTCATGCCGGCCAGGTGCTGGATGGCGCCGGAGATGCCCACCGCCACGTACAGCCCCGGGGCGACGATCTTGCCGGTCTGCCCCACCTGGTAATCATTGGGCACATAGCCCGCGTCCACCGCCGCCCGGGATGCGCCCAGCGCTGCGCCCAGCCGATCTGCCAGCGGGGTGAGCACCTGCTGGTAGTTGTCGCCGTTGCCCAGCCCGCGGCCACCCGACACCACGATCTTGGCGGCGCCCAGCTCCGGTCGCTCGGAGCGGCTGATCTCGCGCCGGAGCAGCTGGCTGAGGCCCAGGTCCGGCCCCGCTTCCGCCACCTCGACCGGCACCGGGGCACCGTCGCCCGCGGCGTCGAAGGCCGTGGTGCGCAGCGTCAGCACCTGTACCGGCTCGTCCGACTCCACGCCGACCAGCACATTACCCGCGTAGATGGGGCGCTGATAACACCCGCGCCCGCTGATCTTCACCACGTCGGAGACCTGCGCCACATCCAGCAGCGCGGCGATGCGCGGCGCCAGGTTCTTGCCCCAGGCCGTGCTAGCTGCCAGCACGCTTCCGTATGACTTTAGTTGTACCAGAGAAAGCACCAGGGCCGCCAGATTCTCGGCCAGCAGATCCCGGTAGAACGGCGCCTCCACACGGATCACGCGGCTCACGCCGGCCACCCGGGCAGCCTCGTCGACCACGGCCCCACAGCCCTCCCCGGCGACCAGCAGCTCCACCTCACCCCCCAGCAGGGCGGCGGCCGTCACGGCATGGCGCGTGGCGCCGGCCAGGCGGGTGTTGTCGTGTTCGGCAATCACTAGCGTCTTCATGTGCATCGTCCTCAAATCACTTTCGCTTCGTTCTTCAGCTTGCCCACCAGCTCGGCCACATCGGCCACCTTGACGCCGCCCTTGCGCGGGGCCGGCTCCTCGTGGCGGCCATGGCGCAGGCGCGGGGTGACATCCACACCGAGGCTGGCGGCCGGCAGGGCCTCCAGGGGTTTCTTCTTGGCCTTCATGATGTTGGGCAGGGTGGCGTAGCGCGGCTCATTGAGGCGCAGGTCGGCGGTCACCACCGCCGGCAGCTTGAGGGCCAGGGTCTCCAGGCCGCCATCCACTTCGCGGGTCACCTGAATGGCGTTTCCGTCCACCACCAGCTTGGAGGCGAAGGTGGCCTGGCCGACGCCCATCAGGGCGGCCAGCATCTGGCCCGTCTGGTTGGCATCGTCGTCGATGGCCTGCTTGCCGCAGATCACCAGCCCGGGCTGCTCCCGGTCGGCCACCGCCTTGAGCAGGCGGGCCACGGCCAGGGGTTGCAGTTCGGCATCCGACTCGACCAGGATCGCCCGGTCCGCGCCCATGGCCAGGGCCGTGCGCAGGGTCTCCTGGCTGGCCGCGCTGCCGCAACTCACCACGATCACCTCGGAGGCCAGCTGGCTCTCGCGCAGGCGCACCGCTTCCTCCACGGCGATCTCGTCGAAGGGGTTGATCGCCATCTTGACGCCGTTCAGGTCCACGCCGCTGTTGTCGCTGCGCACGCGTACCTTGACGTTGTAATCCACTACCCGTTTCACCGGGACCAATACTTTCACGTGTGTTCTCCTGTTGGACTTCTTGGGGGGCTGGGTCAGCCCGGAAACTTGATTCGCAATTGCGGCGTGGCCGGCGTGGCCTGGCAGGCCAGGGTCCACCTGCGCGCCAGATCGCGGGCGTCGAGCGCCTCGTTGTGGTGCAGCACCACCTCGCCCTCCTCCACCTGGCACATGCAGGACGCGCACATGCCCACCCGGCACGACTGGGGCAGGCTGAGCCCATGGCGCTCGGCCGCGTCCAGCAGGGTCTCGCTGCCGCCGCAGGCAAAGTGGTGCTCGGAGCCGTCGAGCAGCAGGCTTACCTGGGCGGCGTCCACCACCGCCGGGGGGGCCGCCTCGATGGGCTGGGCGTCCTCCTCGTCCGGCAGGGAGATGAAGCGCTCCACGTGGATGCGCGACTCCGCCAGCCCAGCCTGGGCCAGCGCGCTGGCCATCGCGTCCATGAACGGCCCGGGGCCGCAGATGAAGGCCTGGGCCTGCTCGAAGCCGCGGCCGAACTCGGCCAGTTGCGCCACCCCGGGCGTGCCCTGCACCGAATCCAGCCAGTGGATCACCTGGAGCCGCGCCGGGTGGGCCGCGGCCAGGGTCTTGAGGGCTTCCCGGAAGATCACCGAGCCCTCGTCGCGGTTGGCGTAGACCAGGCGGATCCGGCCCTGGCCCGGGCCTCCGCCCTGGGCCAGCACCGCCCGCAGGATGGAGAACACCGGGGTGATGCCGCTGCCGCCCGCCGCCAGCAGGAAGTCTCCGTCCAGCACGGCCGGCGTGAACACGCCGGCCGGGGCCATCACCTCCAGGCTGTCGCCGGGCCGCAGGTGCTCGCACAGCCAGTTGGAGCCGCGCCCGCCGGCCACCCGTTTGACCGTCACGCGCAGGGCCGCATCCAGTCCCGGCGTGCTCGACATCGAATAGCTGCGGGGCAGATGCCGCCCGCCGACGGCCAGGCGCAGGGTGAGGAACTGCCCCGGCCGGTAGCGGAAGCTGTCGGCCAGCGCAGCCGGCACGGCCAGGGTGATCGACCGGGCATCGGCGGTCTCGTCGGTCACGGCCTGGACCGTGAGGCGGTGGTAGCGGGCTGGAGTCATGGGCAGCGCGGCCGGAGCCGCTCCGTCAAGGCAGATCAGACGAAGGGGTCCGGGTTGGAGAGGCCGAGCATCACCGCGCCGTGGATGCGCGCGTAGGTGTCGGTGTTATTGGCGATGTGGCCGCGGGCCTGGTGGATGTCGCGGAAGATCCGCTCGATCGGGTTGCTCTTGTAGGTGCCCGAGGCCGCGCAGGCACGCATCAGCTCGCTGAGGGCCGCGGCGCACTGCTTGGGCACCTGGGCCGCCTGGGCGCGCTGCATCAGGCGCTCCTCCACCGGCATGCGGTCATCGCTGCGGGCGCATTCGACGATGCGGGCGTAGTTGCGGAACAGCACCAGCTTGAGCTGATCGCTGGTCATCATGGCTTCGCTCACGGCCTGCTGGGCATTCACATCCTCGGCCGTCCTGGCGCCGTGCTTGCCCACGTGGGCCGCGGCGCGGCTGCGGAACTCGGCAATGGCGCCGTCCAGGGCGCCCAGGCAGGCCGACGACACGGCGCGCTGGAACACCTGGGTAAAGGGGATGCGGTACAGCCAGCCCGGGTTGCCCTCGCGGCCGGGGCAGCCGGCGTCGCTGTGGTCGTTGGTGCGCTGGGTGCGGTGCTCCGGCACGAAGGCGCCGTCGACGACGATGTCGTGGCTGCCGGTGGCGCGCAGGCCCAGCACATCCCAGTTGTGCTCCACGCGGAAATCCGCCTTGGGCAGCAGGAAGGTGGTGTGCTCGAAGCCTTCGCTGCCGTCGCGCTTGGGCAGCAGGCCGCCCAGGAAGATCCACTCGCAGTGCTCGACTCCGCTGGAGAAGCCCCAGCGGCCCGAGAAGCGGTAGCCCCCCTCCACCTTCTCGGCCTTGCCGGTGGGCATGTAGGTGGAGGCGATCAGGGTGCCGGTGTTCTTGCCCCACACATCCTGCTGGGCCTGGTCGGGGAACAGGGGGAGCTGCCAGTTATGCACGCCGATCACGCCGTAGATCCAGGCGGTGGACATGCAGCCCTCGGCCAGGGCCATCTGCACCCGGTAGAAGACCCGCGGGTCCAGCTCGTGGCCCCCCCAGCGCTTGGGCTGCAGCACACGGAACAGGCCCGCTTCGCTCATCTCACGCACCGTCTCCACCGGCACCATGCCCTGGCGCTCGGCCTCCCGGGCCCGCTCGGCCAGCCTGGGGGCCAGGGCCCGGGCCCGGGCCACCAGCTCCAGCGCCTCCGGCGTCATGTAGTCGTCGGCAAACGCGTCCATCAACAGCTCTTTGTGTACTGCATCCATGGTCTTCCTCCTCCTGTGTGCCGGCGGCGGAAATACCCCGGCGAGTCAAACACTTCGATGGAAGAAGAGTTCCACAGCGGGGAGCCCGGATTCATCGTCTGAACGGACTAACGAAAACGGGCTGGACGGATGGCCTCCAACCCGACAGTAACCCTTTTGGACGATGCCCCGGAAAACCGCCTGCCAATAATGGCTGGACCTGAAGCAGCACCCGCCATCGGGCCCCGCGGCCCCCGTACAGAAGGAGACAACCATGCGCACACGCGTCGGCGTGGCGGTGACCGCCATTGTGGCGGCCGCCGGCCTCTACGCCTTTTCGCCCCGCAGCATGCCGCAGTTCGAGCAGGCCCGGATCCCGGTGGACAAGATGCAGCTCAACAGCATCGCCCGCAGCGGCGCTGGCCTGGTGGCAGCCGGCGAACTGGGGCAGATCCTGGTCTCGCGGGATGATGGCGTGAGCTGGCAGGCGGCCCATCTGCCGCAGAGCCGCCAGGCCCCCATCACCCGCACCGTGTTTGCCACCAACGGCACCGGCCTGGCCCTGGGCCATGAAGGCTGGATCCTGCGCAGCACCGATGGCGGCCTGAGCTGGGAAGAGAGCGCGTTCGAGAAGAGCAACGGCGAACCGCTGATGAGCGCCGCCCGCCTGCCCTCGGGCGAATGGCTGGCGGTGGGGGCGTTCGGCCGGGTCCTGCACTCCCTGGACGACGGCAAGAGCTGGCAGCCCCACGTGATCCCCGGCCTCAGCGACTGGCACCTCAACAGCATCAACGGCTCGGCCGATGGCAAGCAGTGGCTCATCACCGGCGAAGCCGGCAGCGTGCTGCGCTCCGACGACGGCGGCGCCAGCTGGGCGGTGGTGCCGCCTTTCTACAAGGGCTCGATCTACGGTGCCGTGCAGCTGGCCTCCGGCACCTGGGTGGCCTACGGCATGCGCGGCAACGTGTATCACAGCGAGGACGGCGGGCGCAGCTGGCAGGCCGCCAGCGTGCAGGCGCCGGTATCCACCTACGCCCACGCGGTGACCGAGGACGGCCGCCTGCTCCTCGCCGGCCAGGGCGGCATCCTGCTCGCCAGCCAGGACGGGGGGCACAGCTTCCAGGTGATCCGCAAGGAAGGCCGCGCCAGCCTCACCGGCATCTACCGGCTGGCCGACGGCAGCCTGCTGCTCAGCAGCGAGAGCGGCCTGCAGCGCCACAAGCCGGCCACCCGCACCGCCGACGCCACCCAGGGCCGCAGTGCCCCGCCGACCACCACCGGAGCCTCCTGATGACCCACCACGCCATGACCCGTACCGACGCCCTGGTGGCCTTCCTGGCCCGCATGCTGATCGCCTGGCGGCGCCCCCTCGGCGCCCTCTTCCTGCTGCTGACCCTGGGCCTGGGCTATTCGGCCCTCAACACGCGGCTCGACCCCGGCTTCAACAAGCTCATCCCCATGTCCCACCCCTACATGCAGGCCTTCCTGCAGTACGGCAACATCTTCTCGGGCGCCAACCGGGTGATGGTGAGCGTGCGCTGGAAGGGCGAGGGCGACATCTACAACCCCGTCTTCATGAAGGCCTTGCAGAAGGTGAGCGACGAGGTCTTCTTCATCCCGGGCGTCAACCGGGGCGAGCTGCGCTCCCTGTTCACGCCCAACGTGCGCTTCATCGAGGTCACCGAAGAGGGCTTCAACGGCGACGTGGTGATCCCCGCCCAGTTCAACGCCGACCCCGACAGCCTGGCCCAGGTGCGCGCCAACGTGGCCAAGTCCGGGCAGATCGGGCGCCTGGTCGGCAACGACCTCAAGTCCGCCCTGGTCCAGGCCGACCTCCTCGAGATCGACCCCCAAACGGGCGAGAAGCTGGACTACGCCTCGGTGGCCGGCAAGCTGGAGGCGATCCGCGCGGCCCACGCCAATGAACAGGTGGACATCCACATCGTCGGCTTTGCCAAGGTGATGGGCGACGTGATGGAGGGCCTCACCACCGTGCTGCTGTTCTTCGTCATCGCCTTCGGCGTCACCACCGCGCTGCTGTGGCTGTACTCCCGCTCCATCAAGCTCACCCTGCTGGCCATCACCGTGGCCCTGCTGCCGGTGGTGTGGCTGCTCGGCATCCTGCCCCTCATCGGCTACGGCATCGACCCGATGTCGGTGCTGGTGCCCTTCCTGATCTTCTCCATCGGCGTCTCCCACGCAGTGCAGATGACCAACGCCTGGAAGCAGGACGTGCTCGACGGCCAGACCGCCCTCGACGCCGCCGAAGGCGCCTTCCGCAAACTCGCCATCCCCGGCACCATGGCCCTGCTGGCCAACGCCCTGGGCTTCCTGGTGATCATGCTCATCGACATCCCCATCGTGCGCGAGCTGGGCATCACCGCCTGCCTGGGGGTGGCCATGATGATCATGACCAACAAGATGTTCATGCCCATCATCCTGTCGCACCTGCACCTCGAGCGCGCGGCCCTCGGGCGCAGCGCCGATGCCGGCCGGCGCCACGCCCTGTGGTGGCGGCTGTCGGCCCTGTCGCGCCCGCTGCCGGCCATGCTCAGCATCCTCGCCACCCTGGCCCTGCTCGCCGCCGCCACCTGGCAATCCCGCCAGCTGCAAACCGGCGACGTGGGCAGCGGCGTGCCTGAACTGCGCGCCGAATCCCGCTACAACCAGGACAACCGGCAGATCATGCACGACTACTCCATCGGCATGGACGTGCTATCGGTGTATGTGGAAACCGAAGGCCACGAAGAAGCCTGCCTCAGCTGGGAAGTGATGAACGCGGTCGAGCGCTTCGACCTGCACATGCGCGGCGTGGTCGGCGTGCAGTCCGTGACCACCGTGGCCGGCCTGGCCAAACTCTACGTGGCCGGCAACAACGAGGCCAACCCCCGCTGGGCCGCCCTGCAACGCTCCGAAGCCGCCCTGCGCACCGGCGGCCGCGCTGCCAACCCCAGCCTGGGCCTCAACACCCAGGGCTGCAAGACGATCAACCTGCAGGTGTACCTCAAGGACCACCAGGGCCCCACCCTCGCCCACGTGGTCAAGGAGGTCCAGCGCTTCATCGAAGCCGACCACACCCCCGGCGTGCATTTCCGCCTCGGCGGCGGCAACGCCGGCGTCGCCGCCGCCACCAACGAAGCCGTCGAGCACGCCGAGATCCAGATGCTCGCCTCCATCTTCGGCGCCATCACCCTGCTGTGCTGGCTCACCTTCCAGTCCTGGCGCGCCGTGCTGTGCGTGATCGTCCCCCTGGTCATCGTCACCATCATGTGCAACGCCCTGATGGCCCTCCTCGGCATCGGCCTGAAGGTCGCCACCCTCCCCGTCATCGCCCTCGGCGTCGGCGTCGGCGTCGACTACGGCATCTACATCTACGAACGCCTCCAACACGAAATGACCCACACCGGCCTCCCCCTCCGCGAAGCCTTCTACGAAGCCATGCGCCAACGCGGCACCGCCGCCGTGTTCACCGCCGTCACCATGTCCATCGGCGTCGGCACCTGGGTCTTCTCCACCCTCAAGTTCCAGGCCGACATGGGCATCCTGCTGGCCTTCATGTTCCTGGTGAACGTGCTCGGCGCGATCTTCCTGCTGCCCGCCCTGGCGGTGTGGCTGGGCGTGGGGAGCGAGGAGAAGGCGCAGGGGCAGGCACTGGCCCACTCGTGATGTATCGCGGCCGGGATCAAGCATGCAGGCGCGTGCACGTGCTTCGTGGACCGGAGCAGGAAAGAAGTGCGCGGCTGCGGGGAGCATGTAGAGGGCTGATACATCCAGGGGCACGGGTGCTACATCAAAGTGCACCGCGGCAACATCAATGGGCACGGCTGCCATAGCAATAAGCAGCCCGGCAACAAGCAAGTGCACGGCTGCGAGTCCTTCTGGCTGCGGTGCTTCAAAAGAAACGGGTATGGCATATATTGATGCCATACCCGTTTGTATTTGTAGCGCGGCGCCTGAAGCTTGCTGCGGGCGGGATGGAAGAGAAAAGACCCGGGCGGAAAGGATGCGGAGTGAAGCAGTTCATTGAGCGGCGCCGGGTGGGCGTGTGAGGATTCCCCGTCGTCAGAGCGTTGGATCTCCCAGGGCAGGAATACCGCCCTGAATCAAAGCCCAGACTCAACAGGAAAACCATGTCCCGCCTGCCCCTTGTCTGGCTCGTCCTCGCACTATTCGCCAGACGCCCCGCCCCCTGCTCTCGCGGAGGCGCATCCAGTTTGAACTGGAGTACTCAGCCTTAACCAGGGGAATAAGCGATGACCATCAGCAGAAAACCGCGTTCGTTTCCGTGCTGCCAGGCTTTGCGTGCTGTGTGTGCTTGTGGGCAGTCTGCTACCACACCTTGATGCCGTATGAGTGCGCCTCGCCCCCCGCTTTAATAAGAAGGATCACATTTGGGCTGATGACGCTGGCTCTTGTGCTCCGCGTTGCCGAGCACGTCACCAACAGGTGGCACCAGGGTTTTGAATCAATCTTCCTGAAGGCCCGAGCGATCTACGGTGCCTTCGGCATCGCCTTCTTCCTCTCCTACATCTTTTTCTTCGCTGTGGTGATGGACGGAAGCGGTGGGTGAGCCCCATCGATGAATTGATTCTCCCTGCTAACGAAGACGCTTCCGGGGCTAATCCTGGTCGGGCGGCAAGTCCTGACTTCGCTTTACTCACAGACTCTATTTCGAGGTTTTTCCCATGAACTGGATTGATGCCATCAGCAAAGAGTTCGTGAATTCTCCCCTGCGTATCTTCCCTCCATTACTTCTTGTCTTGTGTGGTTGCGCTTCTTCCGGTGAGTCACTGTCTTCCTCCGTGTATCGTGAAGTGGGATGGCTGACTGGGGAGCAAGCAACGCAGGTGGCATTGCTTGACGCCGTCGACCATGCCCTCTCCTTGAGCATAAATGGTGAGGACTTCCATTCGTATCAGATAAAGAAGCGGCGAATGAACGGCCGGTCGTACTTTGAACAGGCAACCAAGCCCGTCAGCGGGCGCGACGCTGGCCAACTCTGCTTGGAAAATGATGATGTGAATGCATGGGAGCAACTTGGTTGCAGAGCGGTTGTTGCGGACCCCGATCCCAGTGATACGAGTTGTCAGCTCAGCGCGCGGTGTATGAAGGTACGAATCGCTCCTTTCGTGCTGGGCAAGCGCGAGAGCATGGCGGTCGTAGAATCGGCACTTCTGGAGCCATGCCGATTTGTCCCCGATTACGCTGAACTGAAGAGGAAGCATGGAATCAACAAGCCCCGAGGTGGAACGACGCGGCTTGGCGCAGACGTGTCCCGATACTGGCTGTTTTGCAGCTCAGGCAAGAAGGTCAGTGCCACACTTGAAAGAACCAATACCGAAGGACACTTACTCTTGACTTGGTTCAGGTAACTCGGACACACCCGGAACACCCCGACAGCTCACCGAGTACCCGCTGCTGGCTGCCATTCCCACCAGGTGTCCCTGAATCCTGCAGCGTTGCACTCGTGCCTGGACTGAAGTGAAACAGTTCATTGAGCGATGACTCTCAGGCATGTGAGCATCGCGGCAACCCAAGTCAGGCAACGGCTTGGCGGCGGCCTGCCGCGCCCCGGCGCATCACCCCTGGGTCAGGCCGGCAGCAATCCGCGCGGGAGGACGACACAGCCATGAAAACCCAGTACTACACCGCCTCGAGCCTCGACGGATTCATCGCCACCGAGGACGACTCGCTGGAATGGCTGTTTCCCCTCGGTGACCTGAACGACTCCAGCCAAGTAGGTCGGGTTAGGCTGCGCTAACCCGACCTACACCGGCTTTAAAAATAGTATGAGCATCAAACACCAGGGATCATGCCTCTGCAGAGGCATCAGCTTCACGATCACCGGGGCACTTGAGCCTATTCAGGTGTGCCACTGCGCTCAGTGTCGACAGGCCCAGGGTGGCCCGGTCGCAACCAACATACCCGTTGAAGTCAGTGCGCTGACCTTCCAGCGCGGTGAGGACCTGCTGCAAATTTACGAGTCCTCACCGGGCAAGATCCGCGCGTTCTGCAAGGTTTGCGGGTCACCTGTTTTCAGCAAGCGTGATTCGCTGCCAGATGTCGTACGGATCAGGGCCGGTCTGCTTCAAGAGCCCGTGAAGGCGCAACTCGCATTCCATGCATTCACACGTTCAAAGGCAAGCTGGTGGCCCATCACCAGTGGCTTGCCGGAATACCCGGAGTGGGCGCCAAGCCCTCCAAAGCCAATTCCATGAAACAGACAAGGGCCTGCCAACACCGTAGATGCGGAACGGCTCTGTCGCCTGATTGGCGGTTCAACGCGGACGCCAGCATGGGCCATCGTTCGCGATCTCGAGGGCCCATGTTGATCCAACCTGAACCCGCAACCCCATGCCCGCAAAGCCCCTGAAGACAAGCCTCATCACCCTAGCCATCGCCGCGCTGATGCTGCCTCTTGCCGCCCAGGCCTTCCAGGTACTGCCACGGATCAGCGACGTCGATCGCCAGCTCACCCGCCTGGGCAGCCACAGCATTCTGGATGGCATCGGCCAGTGGTTTGTCGGCAACGCGCTTCCGATGATCAAGAACCCGGTGCATGAGGCCATCACCCTCAACGCCCTGGCGTGCAGCGCACCGACAGGCTCCGAACATCAATGCGTCACGACGGATGCCGTGCGCGCGCATCAGGTGATGCTCTATGGGGTCCGCTGGCCGGATGATCCGCCTTTCGCCCTGAACCGCGCTTCACCGCCCCGCCTCTCCGGCTGCGATGCCCGGGTCACACTGCGTTCGACCGCTCAACCCAAGTGCTGGCAGGGACTCTTCGCCGATGCGGCCAAGACCGCGAAGCAAAGGACGGCCAGCAAGCCGGCCTTCGGCCCCGGCGATTACCTGCTCTACCGGTCCCATTTCGGCGACCTGCAGTTCTTCCACGCGATGGCGACCCACGACGGAGAAGCCGCCGGAGATACGCTGCTGCGCATGAAGATGTGGGCGCAGTTCCTGTGGGGGGTGGCCACCCGCAGCATTCCCACAGACCGCTTCATCCGCAACCTGGAGCCCGCCGAGCTGGGGCGCTACTTCCCCGGCGACATGACCGCCACCAACCTGCTGGCGACCGGCATCGTGGAGGTCCGCAAGGATCTGGACAAGGTCGCCCTCGGCGCCCTGCTGCACATGCTCCAGGACAGCTTCTCCCAGGCCCATGCAGACCGCCTTCCGGAGAGCGGAGCCACCTGCGAGGCCATTCCCCGCTTCCCGCAACCAGGCAAGATCACTCAGTTCTACAGCTACGCAGGTCAGATCGGCAAACTGCACGACCACGAGGACACGTTCGACGCCCTGGGCTTGCAGACACTGCAAGGCAGCCCCAATGTCGTCGATGCAAGCCGGGCCTTCCTGAGCCTCTGGAAGGAAGGCGCGCCGTGGTCGGAGGCGGAGAAGTATTTCGATTGCGCGTTTGCGCTGCAAGACCCGGAGGCGAAGGCGGGGCCGGGGCCGTTTGCTGAATGAGGAATCAGTCCGATCGTGCGATGAACGCCTGATCCGCGCCAACCCGCAGCCTACCAGGGTGCCGCCGCCGGCGTTCCCTGGTGGTAACGGATCTGCCACCTGTCCCCTTCCCTGACCCAGATGGAAGAACGGAGTGTGTGCCTGGACAAGGCACCGCCGGGCTGGACATCGGCGGAGCGGTAGTTGAGCAGCACCACCCCGGGCGCCAGCTCCTGAAGCACGAAGTCGTCGGACACCGCAGGGGGCGCCTCCTTCAGCCCGGCCAGGAAGCCCATGACGGTGGCCCTGTCGTACCTGCTGCCAGATCGACCGATCTCATGGAAGTCCTCGTGCAGCACGTGGCCGAGGCGCGCCGCATCGCAGCGGACGCCGGAATGATGCAGCTCGATTTCGAGCGCTTGAATGAGGGCAAGGAGGGAGTTCATGGTCACCTGGCACGACCCCTGTGTTGGGTAAGGAAACAGGTCGCGTGGTTCACTTCAATCGGCCGACAGCAGCAATCGGTCACGCTGAAGCGCCATCGGCTGATAGGTGAGGCCTGCCGATTCGCCCACCTCGCCCGTACATTCAAAACCGTATTTCTTGTACGCAGGAACGGAAGACAAGGACGCCCTCACCGTCACGGTATTGACTCTCGCATGGTCCAGGGCAGCGGAGAGCAGCCGCTTGCCCACGCCTTTCCGCTGGTAATCGGGGGCCACGAAAAGCATCGCAAGATGCCGCCCTTCCTTGAGCTCGATCACGCCACGAATAGCCTCGTCGTCCTCCGCCACCAGCATCAGATTGTCGACCTTCATCCTTCCAAGGAAGGCACCACCGTCTGCAACGCGTGAGAAGGTTGAAACCCCTTCTTCCGACACCGTGTCTGCAACCGATCGGGCAAACGAGCGCATACAGAGTGTGCTGACGACCTCCACATCTCTTTCTTCCATCCGTCGGACAAGCACCGAAACCTCCGTGAACTTGCCAGGCAGCGGGCCAGGCTGGATGCCATGGCCGCTGTCTGGCTGCTATCTGGTTCATCCCTGCGCGCAATTCGATGCACGGCGACCAAGCTACTGTCAGGCGATGGCTCAAGCGCCCAACCCAACATGAAGAAGACTACATCTGGCATGTGCTTCACATCATAAGACAGCAACCAGCGTTACCGGGCGTGTAGGGGCAGCTTCAGCCGCCCGGCGTGCGTTGATCGACGTCCGCGGGCGGCTGAAGCCGCCCCTACAGATCCTTGACGGCTTGGATCGTCATGGTGACAGGTGCAGATTCAATGTAGATGAGAGCGTGAAGCATTTGGAGCGCGGCGCCTGGAGCTTGATGGAGGTGGGTTGAAAGAGAAAGGACCCGGGCTGGAAGGATGCGGAGTGAAGCAGTTCATTGAACGGCGCCGGGTGGGCGTGTGACGATCGTGAAGATCAATGCGGAAACTGGCGGAAGGAAAGCGCAATCATGAAAACCCAGTACTACACCGCCTCGAGCCTCGACGGCTTCATCGCCACCGAGGACGACTCGCTGGAATGGCTGTTCTCCCTCGGCGACCTCAACGACTCCAGCTATCCCGCTTTCATCGCCGAGGTCGGCGCCCTGGCCATGGGCGCCTCCACCTACGAATGGATGCTCCGCAACGCCGACATGGTGGCTGCAGAGACCGGCTCACCCTGGCCCTACACCCAACCCACGTGGATCTTCACCCACCGCCCGCTCCCCGCCATCGAAGGCGCCGACATCCGCTTCGTGCACGGCGACGTACGCGACGTGCATGCACAGATGCGCACGGCCGCCGGCGCAAAGAACATCTGGATCGTCGGCGGCGGCGACCTCGCCGGCCAATTCCACGATGCCGGCCTGCTGGACGAACTCATCATCCAGATCGGCTCCGTGACCCTGGGCAAAGGCAAACAGGTCTTTCCGCGGCGGGTGTTGAGTCCGACGCTGCGGCTGACGGCGGTGAGGCAGATGGGGGGTGGGATGGTGGAGTTGAGGTATGAGGTGGGGTGAAGGGGCGTGATTCCAAGGTCGGCAATCGAGCAGAAGCGGACGCTCAGGCTTACCGTCGCAAAGCAGCCGTACGGGGGGTCGGAACTGAAATTTGTAGAGTGAGGTTTTTGTCGATTCTGTTAATGGTGGTTATATATGCAGCAGAATCGAGCAAAGCAACTCTGGAAGCCAATCTTCGCTGGTCGGTCGTGCCGTGACAGGGAGCGCGCGCCGATGCTAGGCAGCAAAACTGATTCTTATCACAAGTTGAGCACTTTAGGAGTCGCCATGCCAATCTTATTCTGTAATGTCGGATGGATGAACCACTACAACGGTATTGACGGTGACTCAATCGAACGGGGTGGCGAATACAACCAGCACTCAACAGGCCACGAAGTCTGCAACTTCAGCGCCAATGCCGGCACTCTTTACGGATATGTCCAGCCTACTGGGCGAATCAAGATCGAGAAATTGGGTGCTGGCAAAAAAGATGAATTTGTGAGTGGTGTAACCGTCGTATGGACAGCAGGACCTGAAAATGGGGGAACTGTCGTCGTCGGTTGGTACAAGGATGCGACTGTCTTTCGCGAAGCTCAGAAAATTTCAAGACCAAGTGCAATTCAAAAAAAGAACGGCGTTAGCACCTTCCGAATCAAGGCCCCAGCTGATAAGGCGGTATTACTTCCAGTCGAACAGCGAGAACTAATGATTCCGAGAGCAGTAAAAGGCGGAATCGGCCAAAGCAATGTTTGGTTCGCAGATAAGGAAGAAAGCCAAGAAATAGTGAACCGCGTCACTTCACTCATCAATGAGGGGGTTATTCCGGCCCTCCCTGATGTCGATCAGAACCAGTCCATTCTTGAAGGCAACCCTCGTCTCGTCGCACACCTCCGGCGTGAGCGAAATTCGGCGATTGTTAAAGCCAAGAAAGATGCAACCATCCGAGCAACAGGAAAACTCTGCTGCGAGGCATGCGGATTCGATTTCAAAGAGGTGTACGGAGAATTCGGCGATGGGTTTTGTGAGGTGCACCACCTTCAACCATTAGCCAAGGCTGATGGTGTTGTGAAAACAGAATTGGGTGATCTGGCAATTGTTTGCTCAAACTGTCACCGTATCATCCATCGAACCGATCCGATGCTTTCCATTTCAAACTTGGCGAAGCATCTTCATCGCCAGCGTGTCCAACCCAGTGGTCCACACGGACGCTGCGCGATAAAGCCCGCGCTGCGTCGGTGACTTCTACGTTGAGCGACTGCTTTCCTCACAGTTCAACGGCCGCACTGGGTCGACAGCCGCCTACCCCCCCTCGAAACTCCACCCTCCCATCCCATGTCCCAAATCTCCCCCAACGAATCCCACACACCAGAAAATCCCACGCCATGGCGCTTGATCAAAGCGGTACTGCTCGGGTTGCTCATTGATATCGGAGGCTCCACGCTGGTAAGTAGCTTGGGGGTAACTGTCTACGCCGTGGAGCTTTACAACGCGGGTCTTCAAGATGAAGCGTTCTCGCAGGCGCTTCGGCAGATCTATTACGACTCGGGGTTTGTCGTTTTTTCGCTGATTGTCGGGACGGTCTCTTCCGCGCTGGGCGGCTACGTGTGCGGGCGTGTTGCGAGACAAGCGGGCCGACGAACGGGGCATGTGCTGGCCGGGCTGGAGCTTGTGTATGGATGGGTGGTCTCCATCGACGTCTACCCCATGTCAGTCCTCATCGGCTTTTCACTCTGCACGTGGGCAGCGGTGACGATGGGGGTGGCGCTTGGGATGAAGCGGTCTGATCCAGCCCGCAGCTGATCAGAAGACAACGCAAAAACGCCCGGCAAGCCGGGCGTTCTTTATTTCATCAAACCGCTTCGCTCAGAACGAGTACTTCATCACCAGCGACAGCTGGTCCCGGTCCGTCAGCGGGCGGAATTCCCGCATGTTGGCTACTTCTGCGCTGCCGAAGTAGCCCATGTAGGTCAGGCCCACCTGGAAGTTGCGCTGGTAGGTGAAAGTGGCGCCGATGCTGGCGCGCATGTCGCCTTCGCCGCCGACACCGCCCGTGATGGTGCGGCCCTTGAGCTGGCGGGAGAGGCTGATCGGGACGCTGAGGTCCCAGCCTTCGAAGATGCCCGGGTAGCCGAGGGCCAGGGTGCCGGAGGCGGCGAGGCCGTAGTTGGCGCCGAAGAACAGCTCCTTGCTCTTGGGGAAGACGGTGGCGCTGGCAGCCCCCGGGGCATTGACTTCATCGACGCTGCCGATGGTCACGTAGGCGACTTCGGCGGTAAGAGTGGTCTGGTCGGCCAGGGCGGTGCGTTCGAGGTTCCAGATGGTGTTGAGGTTGGCCTGGAAGATGTCGCCGCGGGTGGGCGTGGGCAGGTAGCTGCTGGCAGCCTGCGGAGCACGGGGGTTGACCAGGGTCTTCACCAGCACCGGGGCGCCCTGCTTGTACGACAGTTCGCCAGCGATGGAGGCGGCGCCCACCGAGGTGCTGAAGGTGGCGCCGATCAGCTTGATGTTGTCGAAGTAGCGGACGTTGTAGAGGCCGCCCCCCAGGGCGCCGGAGGTGGTGCTGAAGGCGTTGATGACCGGTAGCGGCGAGCGGTCGTGGTAATTGAGGTAGTACAGGCCGACTTCGGTCTCCTCGGTGAGGCGGTAGCGGCTGCCCACGCCCCACTGCGGGGTGTTGCCCGGATCGATGTCGCGACCGCGCTGGCCGTAGGAACACACCGAGCGCCCACCCACCGTGCGGTAAGGCTGCAGGCAGGTGCCGCCGGGGCCAGTGGAATCGGCGCTGCTCAGGAAGGAGCCGGGGGCCGGGGCGATGGTGGAGTGGAAGCCGAACTGCAGGTGGCCGAGCAGGGACCAGCGGGACGACATTTCGATCTGGGCCGAGACCTGGTCTTCGGGCAGCAGCTGGTCCTTGGTCTCGGTGCCGACGATGCCGGTCTTGGTGCCGTCGGCAGGGCCCTGGGCCAGGGAGATGCTGGGGAAGAACAGGCCTTCGCCCCAGGAGACGACGTGGCGGCCGAGGCGCACGTTGGCACGGCGGCCGTTGCCCAGGTCGTAGGTGTCGAAGACGTAGGCATCCAGGAGGCGGGTATAGCCACCGTGGAAGCGGCGGGCGTCCCGGGTGAATTCATCCACTGCACCCGGCTTGTTCACCGGCTCGGTGTTGTCGTTGCTCTGGCGATAGACGTCGTCGTAGAAGGTGGAGGCCGACAGCACCAGGCCGGTGACGCCGTTGGTGTAGCTGGTGTCGAGCAGCAGGCTGAGGCGGTTGGCGGTGAGGCTGCCCTTGTCGAAGTTGTTGTCGCCGTCGTTGCCGCCGGAGTAGGCGGCGATCTTCGGATCGCGGTTCTCCATGCGGGTGGAGAGGGTGTAGGTGGAATTCACGCGCCAGTCGAGCTTGTAGCCGTTGTCGAACTCGATGGCTTCGCCGGCAAAGGCCGGGGCGGCAAGGCCGGCGCCCAGCAGGGCAATGGCCAGCGGGCGCAGCGTGGTATGCAGTGTCATTGTGCTTGTCTCCCTGAGCTGAGCGAGGTCAGTTGCCGGCGGAGCGCAGGGCGGCCGGGGTGAATTGGTCGGCGTTCATGTCGCCCTTGTTGAGGACGGGGCCGATGTCCCGCTCCTGGAACAGGTTGTAGGCCACGTAGCTGCCGGAGTTGAGGTCGTGGTAGAAGCTGGTGCCGGCGTGCCACGCATTCATGTCGAAGGCGTAGTAGTAATTGATGACCGCGTGCTGCCACAGCTGGCCACGGGTGTCGTAGTAGTCGCCGGCGACGGCGTGCCAGGTGTCCTCGTCGATGAACATGACGCGCTTGCCAAAGGGATGGCGGTAGCCGTCCTTGAGCTTGCCTTCGAGCACCCACACGCGGCGCAGCTCGTAGCGCTGCAGGTCGGGGTTGGGGTGGCCGGGGCGCAGCAGGTCGGCGTACTTGACGCTCTTGTCATGCACCTTGTAGGCGTTGGCGGGGATGTACATCTCGCGCTTGCCGTGCAGGACCCACTCGTAGCGGTCGGGGGCGCCGTTCATCAGGCGGTCCTGGTCGATGGTGAGCTTGCCGCCAGAGCCGGCCAGCGGGGTGTCGTAGCCGTACTGCGGCAGCTGGCGGACGCGACGGGTGCCGGGGTCGTAGTTCCAGGCGAGGCGCTTGCCCTTGGCAAAGTTCACCGGCTCGATGGAGGTGGTCATGGTGCCCTTGTCGCGCTCGGGCAGCAGGGTGCCGGTCATGGCGTAGGCCATGGCGCCTTCCATCGGCTTGCCCAGGTTTTCGGGGGTAGTGACGACGTTCATGTTGCGGTTGAACTGCCGGCCCCAGGTGATGACGCCCTTGGAGTTGACGTCGGCGATGTCGCGGCCACGGTTGTCTTCGGTGTAGGCGCGGTACGGGAAGTTGTGGTTGGCCAGCACTTCCATGGCCTGCTTGGGAATGGGAAAGGGAATGGCGCCCATCACCCCGGTGAAGCCGAAGCCGTTGTCGATGAGCTCGGCTTCGCGGGCGTTCTTCTTGGCCAGTTCGCAGATCTTGTCGGGGTAGCGGAATTCGCGGCGTCCCTGGTAGACCGGGATCTTGTAGGAGCTGGGGAAGCGCGCCAGCAGCGCCTTCTGGCCATCGCTGAGGCGGTTGGCGTACTGCGCGACGTTGGCCTGGGTGATGACGAAGAGCGGCTTGTCGGCGGCGTAGGGGTCCACCGGGTGCTGGCCGACGTGGGGGGTGTACTTGATGCCAGGCGGCGTGCCCAGCCACTTGCCGGAGAAGGCCGGAATGCTGCCGTCCTTGTTGGGGCCGGCCTCGGCACCGACACAGGTCAGCTCCTTACCGAGCTTGGCGGCTTCATCCTCGGTCACCTTGGCGCTGACGTTCGCTGCGGCGAGCGACAGGGCAAGGGTGGTCAATGCAGGGACCCATGACTGGGCTTTTTTCATTTGGGTGTCTCCTTCCGGGTGCGAATGGCTGCTTGAGCGGAACGGCTTTTATGCAGATGAAGTGCCGCTGGCGGCGGGGTGTGCCCCCTTGTTTCATCTGGAACCATTCTTCGTGGAAGCGGAAGGCGGAACATCGTCCGAGAGGACTAGCCCTATTGCAGGGGCTGTAGGGGCTGTTGGGGCTGTTGGGGCTGTTGG
>WBTZ01000247.1 GCA_009026175.1 Zoogloea sp.
GGGCGGGGCGACCGAGGCGTCCTGCGTAATCGGCTGGGCTGTATCGGCCTCAACCGGCGCGGGGGCGGGATGATCGACCGCGGCATACTGAAACGGCTTGTCCGAGAGGGGTTCTACGAGGGTGCTGCTGCCGTCGCTGCGCTGCACCGTCCAGGAGCCATCCGGCTTGCTCGACAGCGCATCCTGCTGCGGGTCAAACTCAACACGTTGGCCACTGGGTAGAACGATGGCTGAATGGCCGTCCGCTGAACCGTGTTCAATGTGCAGCCCCGGTAAGCTCACCACCTCCTGCGTGGTCTTGTCGTAAATGGTCTGCGATTGATCGCGCAGGCTGATGGTGACGGTCTTGTCGGGGTAGGTGTCGATGAGCTGAGGGTCGTCGTAAGCGTTGCCCAGCTCAATCCGACGGGTCGCGCCATCGGGCGTCTTGCCGATTTCCACGAAATTCTGGCTGCGCAACTGCTCGGCCGCGTCGTGCAGACCACTGCGCTCGAGCATGCCAATCAGATCGGCCGTGCCATGGGCCGCCGCCAAGGTCAGCGTGCAGGGCACGGGTGCCGCCACGCACAGGCCTTTGAGGATCAGTTCCGCACCGTAGCCGCCAATATTGGCGAGCGGGGTCTCCACGCCGAGTTTCTGGAACGCCGATGCCAAGGCCCCGCCCGGCTCCCCCGGCGTCGCCAAGATCACCCCGCCGACGCCCCCCAGACCGATGCGGATCAGGCCTTCGGTTTCACCATACTGGCCGCTGCGGGTACCGGCCAGCCAGTTGCCGACGGCTTGGGTTTCTTGGAGGTTGAGAGGGACGCGGTTGGCGTCGATGAATAGCTCGGGGTTATCTGTTAGAGAGTTGAGGGTCAGTGCATCCCGAAAATTACTGGACAACTTATTCAGCTTCCCGACCACGTCGTACAAACCCGTCTCAATCCTATGCGCGTAAGTCGGGTCCGTCGCATTCGGGTTGGGGGTCCAGTTGTATTGCTCGGCGTTCTGGTTGAGCGGCTGGTCAAGGATCAGGGTGCGGCCTGACAGGGGCTGCCCGCCCAGGTAGCTGACGATGTCGTCCTGCAAGGCCGTGTTGAGCAGTACGGCGCCTCCGCTGACCGCATTGGCAACCACATCCGGAGCATAGGCGCAGCTGGGGTCATCGGGGTTGTTGACGGCGCGGGTCTTGAGTGCGTATTCCGATGCGCTGCCGTTGAACGTCACCAAGGTCACGCGGGACGAGTCGAAGCCGGCTGTTTGGCTGAGGTTGCGCAGCACATCATGGGCTGCGAAATCGGCCAGCACCCCGCCCAGGCTTTGCCCCCCCAAATTCAAGCGCGTGGTGGAGTCCGCCAGCATGCGGCCCTCGAGATAGCCCAGGACATTGGCCTTGTTGTTCTCCCACTGGTTGATGCCGGTGTGCAGCATGTTGCCGGCCCAATCTTGTTTGTTGGGGCCGTCGGTTCCCGCTTGTCCGAAAAGGAGTTCATTGGTTTCCGGGTTGACGTAGGCCACGGCCTTGTAGCCGGTGGTCGGGTCTTCAAAGACGCGATCAACCACAAACCCCGGCGGGGTCTGAAAGGGCTGGGGATTGTCATACGCCGGGGTGTCCCGGTAGGCCGCCAAAGGCATGCCCGGCGTCGCCAAGTGCCCGGCGTAGGCGGCATCGGAGGCGACCAGCGCCAGCTTGACTAGGCGAGCGGTATTAACTGACGACCGGGTGGTGATGGCAGGGGCGTCGCTCATTGCCGGGTTTCTCCGCACAGGTTCATCACTTTGAGCGTCTTGTCACGTTCGGGAATATCGCTGGTGCGGCTGATGCGCCGGGGTTTCCAGGACACAAAGGCGAAGCGGCAGCCGTCGGGCGAGATTTGTCCGTGCTGATCCGTTTCTTCGCCCTGCGCCAGCGCGGTGACGGTGTTGTCTTGGCCGGGCAGCCAGTGGTAAAGCCCCGCTTCGGGGAAGCCGGCGCACTGGACAATGAAACCTTCCCGCATGGCGGTGACGCCCACGGAGCAGGCGAATTGCGAATGGGAAGTCAGGATCGGCCACAGGGGGCTAGCACCCAGGATAGGCGGCATCACGTGCGACGCGACGGAACCGTCGTCAGGGTTGAAGAGTGATACGGGGTTGATGCCCCACTGGTAACGGTTAATGAAGGGGTGGTAGCCACCGTTTTCAGGGAAGTAGAAAAAACGGTCTCCGAATGGGCGTCCCATTTCAAAGTTCAAGGGAATGGGCTTGGAGCCGACCTTGTAGTAAATGTCTTGTGATTCCTTGAGTGTCTTGGGTGTGCTGGGATAGGGACCGATGTCCACATATCCATGCTCTTCGAGCAAGGTTACGGTTGAACGGCCTTCAACTAGCTGCCTTGGGGCATAGCCTTCTGGTTTCGGCTCACAGGTATAGGGATGACGCGCCGGATTGGAGATCCTGCGAGTGTTTTGTGGCGTAGGAGCCATTGCTCCGAGGCCTACTTCTTCTACTTCTGAACCTATTACGCCCCGCCGTACGTAGCCCCGCCATTCTTTGAATGGTCTTAGTTTTGTGAATTCTTCTCGTTGGTAGTCTACCCACTGATTCTTGTGGAAAACACAGACAAGCTCCCACCCCTCATCCTTCTTCCGTCCTCTATTGTCCTGAAACACTTCGATTGAATTATCTCGGATATCCCAAATGAGAATGCCGAAGCGGCGGGACTGTGGGTCGGCCTCATTGGGCGGAACGCCGGGCGCGCTGCCATTGAAGATCAGGCGATGGTTGTCCATCCACCACACGGCGTTCATGTGGGTGTACGCGCCGGAGTCGACAACCGGCAGAGGAGTCTTGGGTACGCCGGCCAAGGCTGCAGTGGATTGAGCGGCCTTCAGATTGAAGGCCAGGACGCGTGCCAGGATGCCGCTGGCGATATCCGGGGTTTCGCTGGCGACGGCGGTGCCAACGGACAGAAACAAGGTGGCCGCTCCCAGAAAGCGCAGCAGGCTTCGCCAGCCGCTTGATCGTGTGTTCATCATTGTGTCGGCCATGATGGCTCCCGGTAGGGTCAAAAGCACTGACGCGCGCGATTAATCGCGGCAATCTTCTCGCAGCACGCGTCACGTCGCCTGGCCCATTCCTCTGACAATTGTCGATCTTTAGGCACAACCTGTTGCCAATGCCCCGCCTTGCTCACGCAGGCAAAGTCCTTCGGCTTGCACAGCGCCTTGGCGGCTTCATCGGCAATCCAGGTGTGCGCGCCATTGAAATAAATGTTGGATATTTCCGATGCGATCGACTCCTCGCGCTCACTGCATCGATCCAGTGATACCAAGGGCTGAGTGAAGGAACAGGACTGCGCTTCTGCCGATTTGAGCAAGGCAAGCCCTTTCTCCGGATCACGGTACTCAAGCGGTAAGCGGCGGTCCATTAAAAAAGGAAGTGAATTACCCGTTGCCAACATCAAGCCCAGCGCCACTTTGGCGTCATTGGAGCCTCTGGCCACGGCGTCTTCGTAGCACCGTTTGATTTCGAGTATTGCGTCGGGCTCTTCTTGATGGTTCAGCGCATAGGCAATGGCCAGATAATAAAATCCCTTCGGATCGCCAGCGTCTGCCATGGTTAGTTTGACCGCGCGGGCGGTATCGAGCGGCGGCTTGGCGGTGATGGCAGGGGCATCGCTCATTGCCGGGTTTCTCCGCACAGGTTCATCACTTTGAGCGTCTTGTCACGTTCGGGAATATCGCTGGTGCGGCTGATGCGCCGGGGTTTCCAGGACACAAAGGCGAAGCGGCAGCCGTCGGGCGAGATTTGTCCGTGCTGATCCGTTTCTTCGCCCTGCGCCAGCGCGGTGACGGTGTTGTCTTGGCCGGGCTGCCAGTGGTAAAGCCCCGCTTCGGGGAAGCCGGCGCACTGGACAATGAAACCTTCCCGCATGGCGGTGACGCCCACCGAACAGGAGTACTGTGGATGGGAAGTCAGGATCGGCCACAAGGGGTGAGCAATCAGGATCGGTGGCATCAAGTGCGACGTGATGGAGCCATCGTCGGGGTTGAAGAGTGATACGGGGTTGATGCCCCACTGGTAGCGATTCAGGAACGGGTGGTAGCCACC
>WBTZ01000248.1 GCA_009026175.1 Zoogloea sp.
GGCCGGACCTGCGGAGGGTTCAGCCGCGGCGCCGGCTGGCACCGAAGGGCCGCCGGCCGGGGCCGCGGCCGCGCTGCGCGTCCTCGTCCACCTTGGGTTTGGGCATCAGCAGGTTCTTGCCGCCCTGCTTGGCCGCCACGGCATGGGCGGCCATGGCTTCCTCGAACTGCTCGGCGCTCATCGGTACCGAGGGGCTCTTCTCGGCCGGCACATAGGCTGACAGGCGTTCCCGGACCAGGAAGACCCGCTCGCTGGTGTCGGCCTTCTTGGGGAGCTTTTCACCGAGGGCCTGGCCCGCCGGGGTCAGCGCATAGCCGCCCTCGGCCGCCACGATCAGGCCGTGGGTGGCAAAGCGCCGGAAGGACTCCGCCCACAGGTTGCCGGAGGTGACGGGGCAGCCCAGCACGTCGGCGGCGGCCACGATCTCGACCAGCTCGGCGGGCCGCCTCTTGGAGGCAATCAGGGTGGCCAGCAGCAACTGGGCGTCGATATCGTTGGTCGGGTACATGGTGGGGCCTTCGTGCCGGTTGATCCTCAAGGCGTGCAATGATGCCTCAATCGGGCCCTCTTCCGCGCAGGGAATGTCAGGCCGTGCCGTCCGCCGGGGGCCAGGGCAGCACATGTTGAAGCTCGGCGGGGGTCAGGGGCTCGATCCATTCCAGCTGCTTCTGAAGGACGGCCACGGTGGCTTCGGACGCGTCGCCGCGCCGTTTTTCGAGGCGTTCGACCAAGGCGTCGTAGGGGGCCGTACAGGCCAGGATGGCAAAGCTGGCGCCGTGGTTGGCGGCCAGCGTGTGGAAGTCGTCGCGCTCGGCCCGCTTCAGGAAGGCCGCGTCGATGATCAGCGACCAGCCTGCATCGAGGATCATGGCCGTCTGGCGGGCCAGCCCGGAGAAGGTGCGGCGGGTGGCGTCCGCAGTGTAGATGCCGGCCCCCGGGGACGTATCGCTGCGGGCCAGTGGCGCCAGGCCATGCAGGCGTTTGCGTTCCACGTCGGAGCGCAGGCGCAGGGTGGCCGCGTGGGGATCGGCCATCAGCAGCTGGCTGCTGTGGGTGGTCTTGCCCGAGCCCGACAGCCCGCAGGTGATCACCAGGCGGGGCGGCGGCGGGCAGGTCAGCTGCTCGGCCAGGGCCAGGTAGCGCTCCAGCCCGGCCGGGTCGCCGGACAGGGCGGCCACCTTGGCCCGCACCACGGCCTTGTACACCGCGTAAAAACGCAGCACCGGCACCGCCTCGTAATCCCCGGATTCGCTCAGCCATTCGTTGAGCAGCCAGCTGGCCAGGTCGGGCCGGCCCCGGTCGAGCAGATCCATCCAGGTGAAGGCCAGCTCGGACGCCACGTCGATCCAGCGCAGGCTGTCGTTGAACTCGATGCAGTCGAAGGGGGTGACCTGCCCGCCCAGCAGCACCAGGTTGCCCAGGTGCAGATCGCCGTGGCCCTCACGGATGCGGCCCTGCGCCTTGCGCGTCGCGAAGCTGTCGCGCAGCCGTGCGAACTCGTTGCGCGTCCAGCCGGCCAGGCAGTCCAGCCGGTTGTTTGCGGCGGGGGCGAGGCTGAGCAGGGCGGTGAAGTTGTCCATGGCCGGCCCCATGACCTCGCCGGGCTCGCCGAAGGGGCTGCCCGGCCCGGCCACCGGCGCCTGGCGCTGGAAGGCGTGGACCACCCTGGCCAGGCCGCTGAGGTGGGCGGGGCTCAGGGCGCCGCGCTCGCAGACATGGTCCAGGCGCTGGCCCTCGTCGAAGCGGCGCATCTTGACGGCCCATTCGCCGCTGTCGTCCACCGGCTCCAGGCCCAGGTAGAGGTCGGGGGCGAAGACCCGGTTGAGGCGCAGCTCTTCGGTGCAGTTGAAGTGGCGCCTGGCCGGGGTGCTGTAGTCGAGGAAGGGCAGGCTGAGCGGCTTCTTGATCTTCCAGGCGAAGCCGTCGGCCAGCAGCAGCCAGGAGATGTGGGTCTCGATGACCTCCGCGCCGAGCCGGGCCCGGAAGCGTTCCAGCCAGTCGGGCAGGGTTGCGCTCATGCCACCCACCAGTAACGGACGATGTGGAAGAAGATGGGCGCCGAGAAGCTGATGGAGTCCACCCGGTCGAGCATGCCGCCGTGGCCTTCGATCATCGAGCCCCAGTCCTTGACGCCCCGGTCGCGCTTGATGGCCGACAGGACAAAGCCGCCGAAGAAGCCCATCACGTTGATGACCAGGGCGATCAGCGCGGCCTCCAGCGCCGTGAAGGGGGTGATCCACCACAGGGCGGCGCCCACCGCGGTGGAGGTGAGCACGCCGCCCACCAGACCCTCGACGGTCTTCGACGGGGAGATGGCCGGCGACACCTTGCGCTTGCCGATGAGCTTGCCCCACACGTACTGGAACACGTCGCTGGACTGTACGGTGAGCACCAGGAAAACGATCAGCAGCATGTTGCGCCCGGCGTAGCCGTCGATATCCAGGGTGAGCAGGGCCGGCACGTGGGACAGGCAGTACACGCAGATCATCAGCCCCCACTGGACCTTCGCCGCCCGCTCCAGGAAGCGCGTGGTGTCGGCCCCGAGGGACGCGGAGATGGGGAGCAGCAGGAAGGCATAGACCGGGATCAGGATGGAGAACAGCCCGTACCAGTCGATGCCGATCAGGATGTACTGGGCCGGCAGGAAGACGAAGAAGCTCCACAGCAGGGCGCGGTGGTCGCCGATGCGGGTGTGGGTGAGGGAGATGAACTCCCGCAGGCACTGGAAGGAGATGAAGGCGAACAGCGCGATCACTCCGCCCTTGCCGAGCCAGATGGCCGCGCCGATCAGGGCGATCATGGCCCACCAGGCCTTGATGCGGGCGTTGAGGTTGTCGATGACGGCGTGGGGCGCGCCAGGCGAGATGCGCCACTTGAGGCCGGCGCCGATGAGGCTGAAGACCGCCAGCAGCCCGAAGATGCCGGCAAACACGGTGAAGAGGTCGGAGGAGGCGTTCATGGTGTCAGTCGGCAGGCGGAGCGAGGTCGAGCAGGGCGGCCCGGGCGCGGGTCAGGAAGGCGTCGCGGCTTTCGCCCTCGACCGGGGCGAGGGGCGGGCCGAAGCTCAGGGTGCATAGCAGGGGCACCGGGATCAGGCTGCCCTTGGGCATCACCCGGCCCAGGTTCTCGATCCACACCGGCACCAGCTCGGCCTCCGGGTGGGCGCGGGCCAGGTGGTGCAGACCGCTCTTGAAGGGCAGCAGGCCGTCACCCATGTTGCGGGTGCCCTCGGGAAAGAGGATCAGGGACTCGCCGGCCGCCAGGGCCGCGCCCATCTGCTCCACCGGGTTGGGGCCGTGGCGCTCGGGGCGGCGGTCGATGCACACGCCGTTGAAGACCCGCTCGATCAGAAAGCGGCGCAGCGGCGTGGTCAGCCAGTAATCGGCGCCGGCCACCGGGCGGGTGCGGTGGCGCAGGGCCGGCGGCAGCGAGGCCCAGATCAGCACGAAATCCCCGTGGCTGCGGTGGTTGGCGAAATACACCCGGGTGCGGGGCGCAGGCTCGCAGCCCAGCCACAGGGCGCGGACGCCGGTGAGCAGGCGGGCGAAGCCGCACAGCAGGGAGCCGAGGAGGCGGTCGAGGGGCATCAGTTCATTCCTGCCTGGAGCAGGCGCCAGGCCACGGCGCCAAGGATAGCCGCAAGCTCGACGAGGAGTGCGACGAGTTGATGACGGAACAGGCGCAGGGCGGCCCGGGCCCGCTCCTCAAGCGGACGTGGCGGCGGGGACTTGCCGAAGAGCGTGCCGAGGGCCTGGTCGAAGGCGGCCAGGTCTGCGCCAGGCGAACCGTCGGGCCGTTCCCATTGCGCGGCCCACGCGGCGAAGAGGCGGGCGTCCAGGTCGCAGCGCAGGGCGTAGTAGTGCTGCACCAGGCCGGCGCCGATGGCGAGGGCCGTCAGCAGGGTGCTGGCCGGGCCGGCCGGCGGTAGCAGCAGGCTGGCGATGCCGAGGAGCAGCAGGCCACCGGCGAGGCGGCTGCAGCTGCGGGCCTGGGCCAGGGTCGCGGCGGCCAGGTGGGCGGTGGCCACGGTCTTGCGGGTCTCAGGCGCCACCGTGGCTCTCCAGGGGG
>WBTZ01000061.1 GCA_009026175.1 Zoogloea sp.
CGTTCGCCGATTCTGTTTTGCAAAAAGCCCGGTAAGTCCGCAATTTGGAAGCACTTAGAGCGCTTGAAAAGGGGCGTTTCTTTTGCGGCGAATCAGGCCGTTTTGTCTCAGGTTCGTGGCACGTTTCTGTAACGTGCCATCATTTTGAGACGGCTGTGCCATCAATCTGAGACGAGATACCTTGGCACTGACACTATGACAACGTATAGATAGAAATATAGCCAGACAGTTCACTTTCCCCACCTATTGAGACCACGGTGCCCTTAAAATAATACGCAGTAGAAGGATTCAGGCCGCCGTGGAGGATAACATTGTCGGTATCGGATTCCGCGAAAACATAGGTTCCCCCCGAAGTGAGACTTCGATAAAGCTTCTGCACCAATCCCAGCCCCGTGAAAGTTACCTCCACCGAATCATCCGTTTTCCCCAATTCTGAAATTGTCGGGGGTGATGGACGCTGATAGATCTCCGAAGACTTCAACTTTATCCCGCTCTCCAATAATCCTGGGACATCGATTTTCAACGCTTCTCCATCCAGAACGACCGGAACTGGGATTGGGGATGCAATGGTCCCAAGGTTAAAATAATATCCTGCGTCTGGCACGAGTGCCCATTTGAACGGTGCGTTAAGAAATGAAGTCAGAAATTCGACATTCGCCTTTATGTCGGGTACTCGCAGATGAAAATGTAACTTCCTCCGGATTCCAAGAAGATCCATCTCGATGGATTCATCCACCATCTTGTGCTGGATGCGGACCTCTTCCACTTCCCTATCGTTCACATAATCGACAGTGAACTGCCGATAATGAATCGGATCCGTTGACAATGGAGCGGCGTTTGTGGCGGAATAGTATAACCATAGCGTTGCCATTTACTCCTCCACCCATTCGATTTTTGATGTGTTTTTCATAATATTTTTCCGGACCTCGTTGGCGTAGAAGTCCCGGCTGCTGATTCCATCATGAATCGAATGCCGACATGCCGGAACCAGGTGACGGTGACTCTCGGTACTCGAAAAGGTGGCCTTTACACCACGATAATCCCTTCTATACTTCCTGGTCTCTGCGTTAATCTTGTAGAAGTGATAATAATACATCGCTTCGGTAGTGTGGCCGGATGTCGCATAGTCGCCGGTAGAATAATTGAAGAACCGAACCGAAGTCACCAGATTCCCGCCAGCATAGTATAATTTCTCGAAGTTATTGAGCGCACCACTGTCCCACAAGAAGTCCATCCGTTGTTCGATGTCCCCCCCGTCGCTTCCGTACGCATAGGTGTCATCGAAACGTGCGAAATAGATCTTTGTGGGGGTCAGGATATTGTCGAAGGACATCGATGATTCCTTCGGCTTACCCATGGTGACGACATTCCCCGTTTTCCCCCGTTGAACGAACTGGATGCGATGGTAATTGCTCGACGCTCCTATTGTGCCGTCCGACTGGCCGTAGAAATATCGCACCAGATAACCGTACGATTTTGCGAGGAAAGAGAGCAGTTCAAGAGCATTTGTGAACCTGCCCACCCAATACCGGCCGGTGACGTCAAGCGAGTCAAAATACGGTGAGACGGTAATTGGGGAATTCGATAGCTGCACCCGGATATACAATTCGTTGATGTTCAACCAGGTGGAGGTGGTGGACTGAAACTGGATTTCGGCATCCCCCGATGGGAAGACTCCGCTGTCCGTGATGCTCGCATCTGCTCCAAATGCGGCTACGGCGATGCAGCCGATCAAGCTGTTGAACTGGATCGATGTACCGCCGAGCGAATCGTTTGCATCGTTCGCTGCTATCTGTGAGATAACGCTCGAAACGCTGGTCGTCTTCAGCTTCGATAGCATCGATACCAGGGATACTCTCCCGGTCCGCACATAGCGACCAGACGAACCCGGATTGCTGATGTACCGTTCCTTAAAATCGATCACACCATCCTTCTGGACCATCCCCCAGAAAAGAAATGTATCGGTGCTGCCTTCGACCAGGTAGAACCGAAATTGCACCTCTGATGCGCTGCTTAAGAGTTTGAACCACACACCAGCAGTGTAATTGTCGTAAGAGTCCTTGATTTCAATGCTCACGGAACTGAATTCAAAGACCCCCGACTTCTTCTCCAGCTTTTCAATGAATTCACCAATATTCAAGAGTGACTCAGCCGCCGATGGAATGTGGCTGGCATTGGAGATCACAGCATCATCATAGAAAAGGGTCACCCTCACCGTTCCGGCCGGTGAGGCAATCGCGCCTAGATCTTTCGACGTCATGGACATCAGAACTCCCTTTTCGCCTGGACTCGCTGGATCTCTTCGATGGTCGTTACCAGTTCGCGGCCGTCAATTCCAAGGACAAACTGCATTTTCGAGATCGCTTCCACGACGGCATCGAGCTTTTTCTCAATCGGGATCGTGTTTATTTCTCGGCTAGATTCCGATGAGAACATCATCGGTAATTTTGGTGAATATGTCGGCACCGAGAGTAGCGTCCGTTCCAGAGCCTTGTCCGCCGCAGAGCGCACATATCCTCCTGTGGCGAACATCCGAGACGCGAAATCGGACACCGTCAATCCGCGTCTGTTGATCTCCTCAAATGCGGCCCGATTCTTACTGGTCACCTCGGCATTCATGACAAACTCACCGTCACTGAGCCAGGCATTCACCTTGTCCTCCCTCGGTCCGCCCGGACCACGGACCAGACCGCCGCCAGCAAAAGCAGGCTTCGCTTCTTCGATAATCTGCAGCTGCATGTATCCTGCCGCGGCCGCAAGTGCAGCCAGGGGGGCGCTAAAAGGCCACGGTACTGATGCCATCGTCTTAACAATCGCTTCCGCGATACTGATGACAGCATTCGTCCGGGAGATGGACTTCTGTGCCTCGAACGCCTCCAGCTTCACGGCCTTACTTTGCGCCTCAGCCTGTTGTTCCGCCTTCAACTTATTCGCGTTGTACTGCTTGTTGATTGCATCCTTTTCCAACTGAGTCTTCGCATGAGACAGCGCTTCCTGCCTCTTCGCTTCCAGATCGGCCAGTTCCTTTTCTTTCTCTCCCTCGATGAACTGAAGTTTTGCTTCAGCATCCTGCTGAACCCGCTGCTGTTGTAGCTGCTGATATTTACTGAACACATCACTAATTCCGGCAAATACATCTCTCGCGAAGTCCTTTTCAAAGTAGGACATTCGATCTAATGCCTTTTTGTGCTCATCAACCCGCTGTTTCGCCGCCTCACGTTGTTCCTGCGTTGTGGCTTGAGTCAGCTCTCTTTGTGCCTGAGCGAGCGCCTCTTCGCGCCCCATGATGGTATCCAACGAACTGGAGATGCCAGCGAAGTCCAGTTTGAATCCAGTCAATATCTCTGTCTTCTTGATCTGGGCAGTGGATTGTATGCTGGCGAGTGCCGCATTGGTGGACGCGAGCTGTGCCATCAACTCCTCACGCTCCCGGCTGCCCTCTGGCGTGTTCTTGATCTTCGCCTGGATTGCCTCACGCTCGATCTGTAGGATCGCAGCTTGTGCCGCCGCCTCCGCCTCGATGCGTTTGATGGCGAAGTCCTTCGTGATGGCGAGCCGCTCCTCTTCGGTCCGCGCTTTGGACAGGGCGATACGTTCATCCAGGTTGAGCCGGGACATCATCTCGCTGCTCTCCGCATCGGCCATCCTCTTCAGAGCCTCGGTCCTCACCTTGATGGAGAACTCGTTCTTATCCTGTTCCGCCTTGCGGAAGGCATTGTCTCTCTTCTGTTCTTCGGCGGTGAGCAGCTGGGTGTACTGTTGCTGATTGAGCACGCCGGTCCGAAGTTCCTCATCGAGCTGAACCTTCCGCTCGTTGAAAGACACCTCGGCCGCTTTACGCTGCTTGTCATACCCTTCGGCCATTGCATCGACCTGAGCACGCTGGATCCGGATGCTGATGGCCGCCTGTTCGTCCAGACGCTCATTGGTCGATTTCAGCAGGTTCGCACGTTCCCGCTCCTTCTTCTCGATCTCATCGGCAATGGCACGGGCATCCGCGCCCTTCTTGTTCTGCGCATCTCGGAGCGAGGAGATCTCATCGTCCAGCACCTTCACCCGGCTGCGGTTTGCCAGTTCTTCATTCGCCAGGTCCTTCGACCGCTGCAGCAATGCGCCCTGGGCGGCTTCCCCTCCCGTAATGTCGAAGTTGGTACCGTACCGCGCATTGAAGAACTGTTTGAGTTGGCCGGTCCACGATTGAATGTTCTCGACAGACTTCTCCCTGGATCGCTGGATCTGTGCATCCAGTTCGATGATCTTGTCCTTGATCTCATCGACAGAGAGCTCTTTGAGCTGCTTCTCGACGTTCTGGAGCGCCTGAGCATAGCTCGACAGAGTCCCGGTCCCGTGGACCGTTTCGAGGGAGAATTCCTCCACTTTCTCCCCGTTTTCTTCAAACATTTGAGGCAGTATCTGCAAAAGGAGCAGCACTGACGAGATTGCGATCATCACGCCGCCGGGTCCGGCCATCGCACTGGCGAGAGTTTTCGTCATCGACTGACCGGTCGCAGCGGATTCCGCTTTCACCCTGCCGAGCGCGGAGAACATCTGCTCCAGGTTGTTGGAGATGGCCATCACACCGAACCGGAACCCGTTCTGGAACTGCGTCGAGTCGGAGAGCGTCTGGGAGAATGCCGTCACCGCCATCCGGGCGTTTCCGCTGGTCCCGGTGACCTTGGTGAGCTGCGCTTCGGCCGCTTCCAGCTCTTTGTATGCGCTCTGGGTCATCGTGGCCAGCTCATTGAACTGTGGGCTGCCGAGTTCCGCATTCTCCAGGAGCTGGGTGAGCATGGCGGCCTTCTGTCGGAGCAGGTCGATGGAGTTCCCGCCCTTCGCGCCGAGCACGTTGAGCCGTTCGGCGACCTTCTGCACGTTCTCGTCCGTCAGTTCGAGCGTGGCGATCGCTTCCTTACCGTTGATGACCAGTCTGATTTCGACAGTGTTCATGAAAGCCTCTGCAATATTTTTGAGAGCAGCACTGTGATCATCTGCTCGCTATACTCGATCTCCAGCGACGCCAGATCATCCATATCGCGGTGCTGCACTTTTGCCTTCATTGAGCGGAACTCAATGAGCTCACTATACCGCCAGTCGGTCCACAGCTGCCGCCACAGGTCAGCGCGGCCGGACCCACAAACGAAAACGAGGTCGCGAAGATGATGCCTAAAATCTTCGTCGACCTCGCTGGATGATCCATCTGATGTGCTGCCGGCACTGAAGCTCCGGGCTACTTCCCCCGCCCGTAATAGGTCAGCATTAAGGTTAAAAAAAAATCCATGGTCACCCGGCTGATGAGGTCCACCGGAAGGCCGCCGGCAGTCTCTTCATCGACCGGCTCGGTCAGACAGGCGGTGAGCACCTTTGCCGCCGTCGCAGAATCGCCGGTCATATCAAGCGCGATCTTGCCGAACTGGCGGCCGGCTTCATCAACCTTCTCCGCGGCCGGAAGGAACAACTCGGAGAGTCGCTGCTTCCCGAAGACTTCCAGGAACGCGCTGATACGTTTGGGTGTGGGCTCGGCCAGCGACAGATCGCGGCCGCCGATCGCGTAGGTGGTGCTGTTCATGCTTCTTCCTCGTGGGTGATGTACCAGATGCCTTCCTGGTCCGGGTCAGAGAGATACTCGACAGCTTCCTGATGCTCCAGCGCGATGACTTCCTCGGCGGCAAGGAATTGTTCGAGATCCGGAGTCACTTCGTATTCGATGACCGCTTCGGTGCCATCGACGGACTTCCGAGCATGTTCCCAATCATGCTCCGGGAACACTTCCTTCAGGATGTTCAATGGTCCGATCAGGTATCTCATAGGCCGAAGATCGCTTTCTCGGCTGTGTAGTGCCGTGCGGCGATGCTGACGATGTCTGAGGGGAGTCCCCCTGCTCCGAAGTTGTAAACGCGGAACGCTCCGAGCTCATAGTTGCCCATCGCTCCGCCACCGTCCCGACCGATGAAGAAAGAGAGCGCATTCGCTCCCGAAGCCACTCCGGCGATCGATGTAGAAGTGCCGGATGCGACACCGTTGATATAGATCGTCATCGTCCCGTTACGATCGATGGCGATGACCACATGATTCCAGATGTTTTGGAGGATGTTCGCGGTCGATGCGATCGCAACGCTGTTCGTTCCATCGCCGATATACACCTCGATCTTGTTACTGACCGACCGGCAGACCCAGATTCCGGCCGATGCTCCGAACGATGTCTTCTTGGCGAAGAGCCGCTGCAGCGTGCCGTCGGCGGCGATGGACTTCATCCAAAACTCATAGACCACATCGCTCACTCCGTCGTCATCCAGGATGTCACCGAAATCCGCATAATCGTTCACGCCGTCGAAGAGCAACTTCGAGCTCACGCCGTCCGGCGCCGTTCCCCAGACCGGACCGTTGTAAAGCGAGCCGGTGACTCTGGCATCGGAGGCATCATACAACTTCCCGGACTGTCCGAAATTACCGAGGTACGGGAGCGCTGCGAAGACCAGATGCTCCTGACGGATCATCCGGATGATCTGGTTGTATCGGTACGCTGCGTCCGCGGCGAAGTATGCGGCCGTCTGACCGATGGTGCCGAGAGTCTCGTCCGGAGAGACCTTCTTCTCGGTGGTGAAGACGAGCATCTCCTTCCCGTCCTTCTTCCCTTCCAGCGGGGTCTCCAGGTTCATCATGAACCCGGTGAGCTTGTGGCTCTGCTGAGGTCCGAACCCATAGATATTGCACCGGGCATTCTTGAACTTCTTGGCGGCATCCACGGCCGCGCCAGCGCCGCTCAGGGACTTCATCGTCACCGAAGCGATGGAGCCGAGCTGCAGAAGATTCCCTCCCCCTTCTTTCTGGGTGAGCTTCTTCTCCTCGGACTGGATGGAGTCCTGGTCGACGAACTCCATCGAAAGCAGCGGGAACGTATCGCCGACCTGGGCCGGCGCAGCGGCGCCGCTCTCGTCGACGGCAGCCAGCACGACATCGGTCGCGCCCTTGAGGATCTTATTGACATCTTTCGGCATGGGAGTCCTTTAATGAAGGGCTCTCCCCATTCCAGGAGGAGAGCGCCGTGTCAGTGGTCGCGGCCTGCTTAGGAGACCGTGGTCGAGTTGGAGGCGAAGGCATAGACGTTCGCCTCGTCGTACTCGCTCTTCTCGAAGGAGAGCACCAGCATGCTCTTGTTGTTCTTCGAGGCATCGAGCTTCGGCTCCACGTTCAGGATCACGTTCTTGATCTTGATCTCTTGGTTCGTGGCCGACACGGTCCCGCTCGGCTTGACCATGATCCAGACGTTCTTGTTCTTCAGCGCCAGGATGGTCGCCTGATCGAGCACCTGGAGTGCGTTGATCTTCCCGCTGAAGTCGCTGTTGACCTGGATCGAGGCGCCGCCCCCTTCCGACAGCACGGACTTCTTCGACTCCAGGGTGAGCGACGCTTCGTCGGTGTAACCGATCTCGTCGGCCGCGACCCAGGAGGGCTCGGCTCCGGTGGTCGACTCCTTGATGTAGATCTTGTCGCTGGTCTGCTTCAGGATCTTGGCGATGTTTTTCGGCATGGTAGAGCTCTCCTTACGATTGGTGAGTAGCGATGACCGGTCCGGCAAAGGACCGGTCACCGGGTCCGGCGAGCTACTTCAGCGTCACCGGCGACTTCGTGATGATCCGCAGGACCAGGTTGATCACGCCCAGGATCGCGACCACGATCTCCGGATCCAGGACCGGGATTCCGATCATCGGACCGAGGAAGGTCCACAGCAGCGTGATGAGGTTCGTCCAGAGGACCTTTGAGGTGTACCAGAGTTTGGATTCCATGGGAGCTCCTTTGAAGAAGTTGATGATGTCTTCGGCGAGATTCGTTTTCAGCCAAAGCGTGATCAGTCTGAACCATCCCACATTCACGTCGACGGGAACCGGCTGCACTTCCGGGACTGCCGGCAACGTTTCTTCGGCCTTCGGCTTCTGCGGGATCTGCTTGAATCCATCGGGTTGTATCGGTCGTATCGTTTCCATCACAGGTCGCTATCGATGACTTCGATCTCTGCGCCCTCGGTCTGGATGGCCTGGGCAATGATCGGATAGATCCTGAAATAGGCCGCTTTGCTTTCCTCCAGGCGGCTCTCGCCCATCGGATTGAACCTCGCCACATTCCCCGGACACAGGCAGCCTTCGGTGTCCTTCTGACTCACGCCCGGATGGATCAGAATTCCGGTGAAGCCCGGCACGGCTTCCAGCATGATCATCTTGTGACCATAGATGGGCGAGAACTTCGGACTATCCACCAAGACCAGCTTGTATATGCCGGCCGGGATCCTGGTCTCTCCTTTGACCTTCTGCTGGCGGTACTCGTCCTCGATGATGAAGGCGGAGAACTTGCCGTTGATGCAGAGCATCGACAGCGAATCATCAGCGGAAGAGACGAACCGGTTGAGAGTCACTCGCATGATCAGCGCCTCTCCTGAAGCAGGGCGTAGATCTCATCCATGCGGGTCCGCAGATACTTCAGTTCGTCCGCCAGCTGGCTGCTCGAACGTTCGATCGCTTCGTTCATCTCCTTGCGGGTCGGCCGCTGAGAGACGAAAGAGACGAAGGCGATCATCCCGCCGAGAAGTCCGAACACCCCTATAACTACCGCAAATGCGTCCATCGTGATCATCAGTCATCCGTCTGGTTTGATGTGGCTGATCTAGTGCTGCAGCAGGGTTGTTCACCCGCACGGCAGCAGAACAACTTACTCCGGGTCTTTCCGTGGGACGTAGAAGGTGACCTCGGCGACGGTGTCGCTTCGGTTCTTCCCTCCATTCCCGCTGGTCCCTCCGGCAGACGACAATCGATAGGCGTGACACTTCACCCCGTTGAAGTCGATGGTTCCTCGCTGATTGGCTTCGGTCGAATCCCGCACACAGAGCGTATCGATATTGATCCAGGTCGAATCTCCCATGTTCCCCTGGATGATGTGCGTGACGTACGGAGTCCCCGCCGCCGAGACGTGCCGATACCGGTAATGGACCGGATAGGTCGTGAAGCTTTCCCCCTGGTATCCGGAGAGCTGGAACGCGGCACTCACATAGGTGGTCAGCGTCGAATCGATCACTCCCTGGAAGCGGACTGACTTGCCGGCGTCACCGTCCGAGTAGATGTCGTCCGCATTGTATGTGGTCCAGCCCTGGGCGTGCGCCGGCGTGCAGGTCATCATGATCATGGTGATGACGAGCATCAGCACCGCGATGAAGGTGTTCTTGAACAGGTCTTTCATGGTTGTCCTCTCATGCATAGTTGGTGGTGGTCGCGGCATCCGCCGCCAGCGTCCCCCACGTAGACGCTGGTCGGCGGAAACACGATGCCGCGATGGTCATCTTACAGCCGGATGCGCGACATGCGGCGGACCGCATTGCGCTTCAGGACCGCGAGGTTCACGAACATCTCCAGCCGGGCGATGCCCGACGGGAGCTGGCTGGTCTCCTCGAAATCCGTGAAGAGGAAACCGCTGTTGGTCGTGAACGCGGCGCCGGTCCCTTCGGCGAAGCGCACCACGTAGAGCGAGGTGCAATCGGAGTTCGTTCCGTCGCTCTCGTTCTGCGGGATGGCGCTGGTCGGCAGTTCGACGAGCGCCTTGCCGTCGAAGGTCTTCACCTTCGTGCCGAAGCTCGTCACCGACTCGCCGGCCGCGCCGAGCTGCTTGCCGATGGTGGTCATCCGGGCCGAGAGGTTCGGGTTGACCAGGATCGCGTTGGCGCCCGGCACCTGGGCGATGAGCTTCATGAGCGCCTCGACGAACGCGCTCTTGTTCGCGTCGGTGTCCAGCTTCAGAGAGAGCTGGGAGTTCATGGCCGCCAGGTCGGAGGTCGAGAACCCGAAGCGCGAGGTCTGGCCGGCCGCGTTGGCGTCCTTGATGAACTCGGAGAATCCGAGCATCCGGTACTTCCCGCCGCCGTTGGTGGTGTCGGTGCCGGCGAGCGCTTCGTCCTGGAACTCCTCCGCGATGCCGAGGGCTTCGACCTTCAGCTGATTGTCGTAGAAGTTCTTCAGACCCTGCGGCGCCGACACGCCACGGATCGCATCCTGCCGGCGCACGTTGTCCACCGCCACCTCGCGGGAGTACAGGCGGAGCTTGCGCGGGGTGACATCCGGCGTGACCGCCGTGCGGTTGGCCGTGTCCCCTTCGTTGCGGACGCCGCTGCCGGACTTCGTTTCCCGGCCGGTGGCCAGGAGATGGTCCGACGCCTCTTCCTGGAACTCGGCCACGGAGAGAAGCGGAGCCGCTTCGATCATAGCGGCCAGGAGTCCGGCGCCGCGCCCGGTGAGACTGGAGATCTGTGCGATGTTCATGATGCTTGGTACTCCTTAGTTGATGGATGATTGTTCCATGACCTTGCCGAGGATCGTCGCATTGACGTTGCCGAGCGGTCCTTTGGCTTTCTTGTCGTCGCCGCCGCCGGCCGGAGGGTTGTCCTTCGTCGGCTCCGGTTTGAAGTTCTTGTCCACCGGCGCCTCTTTCACCCACTCCTCGGCGGCCGTCAGATCGTTCTCGGCATACTTCTTCAGCCACTCTTCTTTCGCCTTCACGATCTTCCCCTCTTTGAGAGCGCGGGTGACCAGTTCTGTGACCTTCAGCTCCCTATCCTTCTTGGCTTGGTCCTGCTGCACCTTGATCGCCTTGGCCCGGTCCGTCTGTTCGGCCGCCAGCGTGTCGGTGAGCGACTTGATCTGCTGGGAGAGCGAAGCGTTCTGATTCTGCAACCCTTCGATCACCGCCTTGAGAGCGGGATCCGTGATCTTCGATGCGTCGATGGGAGCGTCGGGCTTCTTCTCCAGCTCCAGCTTGTCGAGCTCCTTGCTCACGGCCTCCACCTTGTCGTCGGTGAGCAGTCCGAGTGACTTCAACAGCGCGATCAGTTTCTCTTTCATGGTCTCCTCTTCGGATAGTGGGTGATCAATGACGGGGGCAAGTTACATCGGCCCACAGAAACAAAAATGGTACCTGTCACGGGTACCCATTTTTTTTTGACAGCGCCAGTTACCTTTGCATCGACAATAAGAGAGGAGCACTATGCCGTTCATCGATCAGACCATTCTCCAGGCGTACGTCGGAGACCAAAGTTTTCTCACCAAGGCTGAGGCTCCGGCCGGTCTCGCAGAGGCGATCAATCAGGCGGATGCGATCATCTATCAGAAGACGCGCATCGCCGCTCCGAGTGATCCCAGCGACGCGAACCCGAAGCTGCGGAATATTGCGTGCGCTCTTGTGGTGTGGTTCACCGGCGGGATGCAGGGCAAGCTCGACGAGTTCGAGCTGAGCCGCCGGCGAAAGCAGTACGACGACGCCATGGCCCAGCTGGAAGCGATCCGGTCCGGAGATGAACCTCTTCTGGATGGCGACGGGACCGCGCTCTCCACGGCGCCGACGCCATTCTTCTCTTCCACACAAAGAATGACGAGCGCACTATGATTACTCCTGACCAGGTATCAGAAGCAGTCGCCTCGAAACTCATCGAGCACAAACAGACGGTCGGTGTCACTGATGCGGCATCATTGTCCGAAGACACCGACGCCAAACCGCTGCGTCCTCCTTATATCGGCGTCATTGTCGACTTCGAGGAAGAGAGCTCCGCAGAGACGGGGGATAATGTGCTGATGGACGTGCCGGTGGAGGTGAAAGTCCTTTGCGCCTCCGCGGAGAACAAGTCCGCTGCTCTCTCGTTTCAACAGGCATGGGCGATGGCCGAGAAGTCCATCGCGCTGTTGAAAGGAGTATTGAGCGTCGAGGACGAGGAGGTAGATCTGATGCTGCGTCGACGGCCGGTGACCATTCTGCGGAACTCCGCCGAGCAGTGCGTGATCCAGGTGAACTTGTACTTCAATATCAATGCTGTGGGAGGTGAATAGTATGCCGCGGACCTCGATTCCAACACGGAAGAAAATCCTGAAGCTCTTCAAGGATGATTGGAGCATTCAGGAGATCATGGACGAAATGAGCCTCTCCTACTTTAAGGTCTACAATGTCATCCAGGGACGAGTGAAGACCCGCTACTCGTACCGGAAGGACAAAGGGATCTCTCGGAAAGTTCGGGAGGATGAGAAGTTGGCCGAGCAGGTCGACTTGGAGAGCTTCTCGGACGTTCACGACTTCATGGAGCACCAGATCGTTCTGGTCGCCCGGACCATGAACAAGACGAAGCTCGGCGCCGAGGAGCGGCTGAAGATGATCAAAGATCTCGCCTCGATGCAGAAGAGTCTCCAGGCGCTCAAACTGGAGAAGCATCTCCAGAACGTCGACGCGGTCCTGGTCGCTCGGATCATGCGGCGGTTCGACCAGAAGCTGACCGATGATGACATCATTCGCATTGTGAAGGAGGAGCAAATCAAACTGGCGAAGGAATCATGAAGACGTTCAACACGACAGACATACTGTTGCAGCAGCTGGAAGAGCAGCGCCGGGCGAACCTGGAGCTCGCCTCCGAAGAAGAGCAGCGTCGGCTCCGGGCGGAGATCGATGCTCAAATGTGCGTCATCCTTCCGTTCACCGAGAAGGAGCGGACTGCCGCCGCAGTGAAGGATCGACTCAAGCGGTCCGACGACGACTTCTTCTATTGGGACAAGGTCTACTTCCCCGCGGAGATGTACGATGAGTATTTCCCTCCGGGATGGTTCCACCAGGAGATCGTCCGACTCATGGACTTGGGCGATAAGAAGGCCCATGTGCTGCACGGTCCGCGCGACAGCGCGAAGACCGGTACGGCGAAGAAGAAGTTCCTTTACAACTTTCTGCACGGGAAGCGGCACTACCAGCTGATCGGTTCGGAGACGCTCGCGCCGGCACAGACCGCCATCGTCGATATGCTCTACATCCTGGAGTCGAACGAACGACTGAAACACGACTACAAGCTCCAATGGAACGAAGCCTCAAGCGAGAACCTCTTCGCCCGGTCCGTCACCAATCCGGCCGGCACCTACATCGGAGCATTGTCCGAGGACCGCTCCTCCCGCGGAAAGCAGCGAGCGTTCTTCCTCCGGCCAGACCTGATCTATCTGACCGACTTCGAGAACAACACTTCATCGGTCACGAAGGAGGCGGTGGAGAAACGTATCCAGCGAGTCAACGAGATGAGAACATCGCTGGCCGCCAAGGGGACGCTCCTCTGGGAGGGGAACAACTTCTCAGTCGATTGCGCGATGAATCATCTCTTCCTGGAACAGGAGCGCGGGATCCTCTCCGAAGAGTTCATCCTCCACCGGTTTCCGGCGTGGGATCCTTCTCGCAAAGGGAACCGGCGCTCGATCTGGTTCGAGCGCTTCCCCGCAAAGAGCGAAGCGGATATGCGTTCGCAGTGCAAGCCGATGGATGACCATGACTGGAACGGCAACTTCCAGGGACGGCCCAGCGTGAAGAGCGGCGACATCTTCCCTTCGGAGCACTACCATGAGTGGACGGAGCTGCCGGAGGATCTGCGCGGCGTCATCTTCACCGATCCGAACTGTTCTCTCAAAGAGAAGGGGGACACCACGGCCATCACCTGCTTGTGCTGGTCGACGATGATGCAGAAGTATTTCATCACCAGCGCCCGGTGCAAGAGCTACTCCAATCCGAACGAACTCATTCGGGACTTCCTGACCCTCCGCGCGGCGGAGAAGATCCGCGAGATCTCCATCATCTCCCAGGCGTTCGACGGCAACGTCGCCCAGGAAGCGACTTGGACGAACTCGCTGCTGAACTTCTCCCGGCTCTTCAATATGCCGCTGCCACACATTGAGTTCAAACGCTATCGAGTCGATGACCTGGCATCGGTCGCAGAGAACGAGTGGAAGGCCGGCAAGTTCCTCTTCCCTCCCGGCTTCCGGCGCACCGAGGAGGGGAAACGGTACACCGATCAGATGTTCAAGTTCCGGCTGAAGAAGGCGGCGAAGAAGGATGATGCTCCTGACTCCCTCATCAGCGCCCTGGAGTTGATGCAGGAGTATCATATCAACCTGATCGGGGGCACGGCGCCGGCGTTCACCAGCGTATCGAAGAAGAACATTCAACGAGCACTCTAATCGTCACAGGGAAATCCATGGCCTACAAGAATTCCGATCTGAACAACTCGCTGCTGCCCACGCTCGACCAGCTGCGCCGGTACATCCGCAGCGCGAATAACATCGACAAGCGGTACCGTGACGTGCGGCCTCTGATGAGCACTCTCCAGCGGATCCTCCAGACCGATCTGAATCTCCTGGGATTGGTCCAGACGCGCAAGCTCGCGGTGCTCGGCTTCGACTACACGATCACGATGCCGGACGGCGTCGCGGTGAACTCGCAGGACGAGCAGCGCATCGCTGAAATGAAACTCCGGTTCTCGCGGGGAGGCATCGCAGCGCTCTTCAACGCCATCATGAACGGCCGTCTGTTCGGGATGAGCGCCACTCGCCTGGTCTGGGGCAACGGACCGCTCGGCACTATGGTCTCGAAGAAGCAGCGCTACTCCCTGACCGATCTGGACCACGACATCGAGAAGGACGGCGCCCTCGATCAGCTCGACACCAACACGAACACGCAGCTCTTCACACGCCGGCCGGTCGATCCGGAAACGCATATCATCGTCCGATACAATCCGCTCGACGGCATCGAAGAGAACTTCGTCGGCTCCATCATGCGGACGAACCTGGTCTACTCTTGGATCAAGTATTTCGATTACTTCAATTGGGCCAAGGGCAACGAGAAGTTCGCCGACCCGATGGTCTGGGCGTCGTACCGGAAAGGAGCACAGCCTTCCGAGGTGGCGACCGTGGTCGACGGACTGGAGAAGCTCGGCACGGATTCCCGTGCGGCGTTCTCCGACGACGTGAAGCTTCAGCTCCTGGAATCCATGCGCTCCGGCTCGGTCTCCGCTCACAAGGAACTGGTGGAGACCATCAAGACCGAACAGGCCATCAGCATCCTCGGTCAGTCCCTCACAACGGATGTCCAGGACAAAGGATCCTTCGCGGCCGCGAAGGTCCACAACTTCGTCCGGGCGGACATCATGTGGGGAGACTTGCTGGCGCTCCAGGAGGTCATCACCGAGCAGTACATCGTCCAGGACTACCTGAAGAACTACGGTGAGCCGGCAAACGTTTTCCCAGTGTTCCGTTTCAACACCGACGAGATCCAGGACGCCGAATCGAACGCCCGTGTGTTCTCCGAGGTGAAGTCCATCGATCCGAAGTTTCCGTTCAAACGGTCCGAGGTGTATAAGAAGATGGGCTTCACCGAACCGCAGGAAGGCGACGCGACTATCTAGATGAGCACGCCCGAACAATTCCACCAGGAGGTGCTGCAGCTCAAAGACGTGATCATCGACCGCGTCATGGTGATGCGGCTCTCGAACGCAGCGCTCGTCATCATCCGGGAGCGGACTCTCAAAGGTCAGTTCCTGGAGGGCTCCTCACCGGACGCAGGGGAATACTCGACGAAGCCCTTCGCGATGCCGTACGCGGCGGTGGCGACGAACAGTCTGAAGAGAGAGCTCCGGCGCAACACTGAGACAGGTGTACTATTTCGCCAAGGGAACAAGCAGCTATGGATCGTCGTGAAGGGAGGATACAAGAAGTACCGCGAACTCGCGGGGAAGGATACATCGAAGGCGACTCTCACCTGGACCGGGCGGATGATGCGGAACCTCGGCATTCTCAACGCCGATGACAGCAGCGCCATCCTCGGCATGAAAGACGCCGACACAAAACAACTCGCGCTCTACCACAACGTCATGGGCGCAGGCAAGAGTAAGAAGAAGCGGGTGTTCATGGGGCTGACGGAAGCGGAGAAGATTCGGTTGGCGAAGTTTGCCGGCGAAGAATTCCTAAGTCGAATAAATGTAAAATAAAAATGCCCATAGTGTGTACTATGGGCACCGCAAATAGCTTTGTTCTATTTATTGCAGAAGACGAAGTTTGGGTCGAATTGGTGGATCTTCAGATGATTTGAGCCCATAAATGGATCGAAATTCTGATTCGTTTAGCAAAAGGAATGATGCCAACTCTTCAATGGAGTAGCCCCATTCTTGTAAGTGAGTGGTAATCATCTCTGATAACAACGTTGGTTTCTCTTGAGGAATGTTGTATTGCACGGGTTCATTCGACTTGTATCGATACTTCCCCATATAGGTCCAAAGCTCTCTATAACGAGCATCTGAAATCATCCCCAATGCACTTGATCTCATAAGTATCGAAGCCATCGATACTTTCCAGTGCATCTTCAATTCTCCTAGACGATCAAGGTTGATACTATAAAGTTGGTGGATAATATCTTCTTTGGGCATTAAAAATTCGGAGGCGAATATATGTGCTTCTTTTTCCATCGTCTCTGTGGTGAGGCGATGCATGATCATGTGTCCCAGCTCATGTGCTAAAGTAAATCGCATCCGGTCGCCCGGCATGTTTTTGTTTATAAAGACAAGGTGGACCCCATCCGTTGTCCAAGTGCTCACTCCAGAAAAATCTCTTGTCCCGAAATCGCAAGGGACCACAATTATCCCCGCGCTTTCAAGCAAAAGAATCATATTGTCAATTGGGCCGCTCGGAATATTCCAGAACTTTCTAACTGAGCTTGCGATGATCGAGGGGCTTCCATATTTGTCATCGTCAATGTCGCAGTGGGGTACCTTCCGATCAAATTGAAATTCGAGAGAATGTAATAGCTTCTCAATTTCTCCACGGCGCAAGTTGACGAACGCTTCAATTTGTCGATATTTTTTTGTGGATAGACCCTTATTCTTGCGATAGTAATTTAATCCCAATGGAAATATTTCGGTGTAGTCTGTGAAGAATGCTTCCGGATATTGTAAAGCAGACGCTAACCTGGATAGCATTGTATCTGAAAGTGCGATAATCCCATTCTCCACTTTCGAGAGTTTCGCATTTGAAATATCAAGTAGCTCGGCTAATTCCCCCTGCGACATCCCTCTCGATTCTCTTGCAAGAATAATTCTTTCTTTCTTGATAGATTGTGAGAAGGTCGTGCTTTCCATATTTACTCATTTTGACGTTTTTTGAATACGCGTTTTTTGGGTGCTTGTGGCGGAATATCGGAAACCGGAATTTCAATCGGGCTTTCAATTTCAAGACCGCCAGAAAGAGAAATACTCCAAAGGACATCCCTTCCTCTCACACAGCTAATCTCATACTTAATTTGATCCCATGCTTTATTTGGAGTATATCCAATATTGACTATGAGTGGTCTCTCAAAGTCACGCCCCAAACTGAGCTGCTGCATTTCCAACTGCCCAGATTGATATGTGGGAATGTTGGAAGGACGAGAATTTCTCAATCGCTTAAAACGCCCAGCGATTTGACCGACTTTAAGGAAAAAGAGTCCTCGCATTGCGATGATGCGGGTGTCAGGGTTCGACGAAAAAACTCGCCGAACACCAGCTCGGATCAGATCGTTGATAGCATTAACACGTGTGCGCGGCGAAAGGACTGGTTTAAGCGCAGCAAGTTCAAGCCATTCTTTATGTGCCTGTTGCATGATTCCAACAAAATCATCATAATACGGCTTCAATATACTGTCGGCCTGATCCCGACTAATTTTTACCATATACTCTCCTATATTGTTAGGTGAATATACGAATTATTGTACGATAAATGCAATATTATTTTCCCTTTTTTTTCCTTTTTTTTTCCGTCTAAATACCCCAATAAAACTAGGTGTTTTAGTGTAGGATAACCTGCAAGCATTGATGCTGGTGGCTAATTAAGCCTACTTAGCGGGGTCTAGACTATGGCTTGAAACCAATTCTTTCCCGTTTCTCATCGTTTCTGGTTGTTTCAAAAGGCCTGAAGCAGTATATATGTGGCCCCCCTTCCTGCCCTCCTTAAAACGCAAATTTGCTCAACTTGCCTTTTTGATATTTTCGGCCAGTCGGAGGATGGCTTCGTTGGCGATAGCGAGAGGATACCGGCGCACGATCACCTGTTTAATCTTACCGGCGATAACATCGACATCACTATATTCTGGGCGGACTATCACGAGCAGCTTGGCCTCTTGGTCCACGGTCAACTCTGCGAACTTACCGGTAAGGAACTTAGAGAATGTCGAAGTAGGAATTGATGCTCTCCTCGCAAGCTCATTCTGCGATAGAGATTTCTCGCGGCTGAGGAATTCCTGCGCGTACCGTCTGAGTGTCTCTGCCTTCATGGTTTCTCCTTAATCAGTATTGGACATCTACAATTTTCTTATCTGCATCGACGATGTAGTCCGCTGCATCGCCGGTGAAGAACTCATTCTCCATCCGGATGAGCTTCTTGATCAGGTCCTTGTTCGCTCCCGCCTTTCGCAGTCTCTTCCGGTACTCCGCCTCGTTGCAGTCACCCCGATTGAATTCGGCAGACAAAAAGAAATATACTTCTTTCGTCACGGCATCCTCCTCCTTCGTCAGTCGATGTATGATCCGTCGTCTTGCTTCCCCCTCTTGACCTCGCCGCGGGTGATGGCCACCCACTCATCGGCTTGTTGATAGTCCCACCCGTTTGTGTACATCCAGAGCAGAACATCTTCTTCTCTCTCCAGCGTACCGGCATCATGCTTGTCGGCGTACGACTGCATCACAGTTTCCAAGGTGTGCTGGGATTCTATCGAGAGAGTGCCGGCTTTCCTCTGCTCGATCTGGCTGCGAATCTCTTTGTAGGTCATGACATCCATCCGATTTTTTTGAAGAGTTTATCAATCGCCTGTTCGATAGGTTTGAAGTCATCATCACTCCACTGCCTCATCCCATCTATCGGACGACTGCGGGTGTATTCGACTTGAGAGAGAAGAGTTTCATCTTTCGATTTCACTGCGACGTATTGAGCATAACTCCGTGCCCACAGTTCTTCGTCAGAGAGGAGATACTCGAAATGATCTCTCAGTTTAATGTCCCACAACCGTCTCACGGTTCCATCGGGCATCGGTCGCTCGATGTATCCTCGCTGCAGGATCTCGACCATCTGGGCATACGAGCTACTGTTCCTCGCGGCATTCCTCCACTCATTCATGAGTTCATCGGATGCAGAAGACATCTCTCGCGGCGCACCGATTCCTGAGTGATCAAGGAAGTGACCGATCTCGTGCACCGTCGTCAGTTCTTTTGTGGGGCCGTCCGGGTTCACGACGATCTTGATCGGCTCAAAGTTGTCCGCGCGGATAATGAATCCGCCGCTGTCGTTCCTGCTGTTGAACGAGAACACAGGAAGCTCGCCGAGGTTTCCATCGCCATGCACCCGATCTATCATCCGGATGCCAGAGTCGACCGAGCGCTTGAGCTCTCCACGGACGCGCACGTTCAGTGCACGACTGACCGGAATGCCGAGCGCCTGTGATCCCTCCACCTTCTTACGACGCTTCACTGCGACATTTCGCTTCGGCAGTTCGTCGAGCACCGGCGTCCACCAGTGCGTGCAGTTGTATCCTCCGCAGCTGGTCTCCACCGGGATGCCCTGGCCGTTGTCCATCTGACGGATCTCATCCAGTGTGAACTTCTTGCCGATGTGCTCGCGACAGAACGGGCGGGTGTTCGGATGGAGCACTCCGTCATACTTGAATTGCTCGACGCCGCCCTGCTGGGCGAACTCGAACATCATCGCATTGTCGAATTGGGCGAGGGCGGTTTGGGCGAGTGTGCGCGTCTCGGCATCACCGAGCGAACGCTTCTGCAGCCGGGAACGAAGCGCATCGTATCCGGCGCCGGAGCGGATCGAGCGACGGATCTCATTGGTGATCACTTTCCCGGCGTCGCTGGCGATCTTCGAGAAGTCCACCTTGTAGAGCGCCGACATCTTCTCGAAGTCGTTCGGACCGAAGTCCGGGAAGAGGACTCCCGCGTCTTCATAGTAATCTTGCCACAGCTCGGCGATCATCTCCTGGGCGGAGGATAGGTCTTTTATGATGGCCTGACGGGATGGGGCGGGAATGTCAAAATACCGTTGGAATTCGTCCAGAAATGCCGTCAGATTGCCGCTTCCGTGCTTCCGATAAAGATAATCGATTTCCCGGATAATCGCACGTCTGAATCGTTCCGAGCTTTGATTCAAGGCGGCTTGAAACTCTCGTTTTACTTTCTCAATTTGCCAACGATTATTCATTAATAAAGTGTTCTAGGTCTCAATATTCTCGGGAAGGCATTAAGGTGTAATGATGAATTTAACAGACCGCCAACAAAAGATTATTTTATCTATAGCCGCAGGAAATATCCGCCATGTTAGTGAATATTTAAAATCCCAGGGTGAGATATTTGTGGCTTGCAGTCGAATAGCCAGTAGACAACAAGGGACTTTATACTTCGAGAAGAGATACTTCGAGCAAATCGATAACGATAAATATGCAGTCTATTATTGCCTGGACCGCGAGGAAATAAAATCAAGATTGTATGACTTCGTATTCGTTATTTCAAAGTTACGCACTACCGGATTGATTCTTGAGATGCCTTGGGAACGTAAAGATGCAATCTTTCCGTTGTGCCAGTTAGTAGATAACAAATCATTAAAGATTGATATTGACATATTAGAAATTGTCTTGCTGGTGAATGATATAAAGATATTTCCGAGTCCTGACATCTTCACATTTATCAGAAATGGTTACTTAACACAAGAGGAGATGCTGCTTCTCGATGACAAAGTTGGCCGACGCAAAGCCGAGAAATGGACCAGATACTTAGCGGTCGCTTCTTTGATAGTATCAGCAGCCTCAATACTGATTAACGTGTTGACATATAAGACATTTAGAGAAGTCGAAATCACGAATATTCGAGATTTAAATGATACAACTCGTGTAGAGATTGTTCACCTGCCACTCCATGGATTATTAGATACACTATCACGCACTCCCATCAAATGATTAATGTTTCCTTTTGCTCCTTAATATCTTCTTGCGAGATAGGTCGTTCATGTTTATTGATTCTAAGTGAATTGGGATTCTATTTCGCTTAAAAAACGGCTCTCCCGTCGCCCTCTCAATGAACTCCGCCACGAATCCGCAGTTCGTACAGCTCCGTCCCACTCGACGGAAGTCCTTGTAGAAATGATCGTCCACGCGAACCACTCCGCCGGGCCGCTCTCCCTTCTGGACATCCTTATAATCGTATTTGCATCTCGGACAGATCATGGTCGGTAGATCCGGGCGGCGGTATCACTCCGCCGCCCGAATGGGTCACTGCTTCGCCGGTTCCTTCCGGAACTTGTTCGTGTACCGATAGGTCTCATCGGCGCTGAGCTCCATCTTGAGAGCGTCGACGGCCTTCTCCAGCGCTTCGCCTTCGTCTTCGGAGAGAACGCTCACTTCCTCGACGCGCTTCTGCACCCCGTTGTGGTAGATCTCGAACTCGAACGTGAACTTCGTCTTCGCATCACCGAGCGGAACTTCGAGGGCAATCTCTCCCGCCGCCAGCTGCTTGGTGGCTTCCTCCGCGGCTCTCTTGTGCCACCCCTTCCCTCCCTCGACTTCGATGGTGATCTGCCGGAGAACCTCGTTCTTGTCGTTGACGATGTTGTACGTCTTCGTCTGCTTCGCCATGGTCAATGCTCCTTCATTTGTTGTGTGATGAAATAGTTGATTTGTAGCTCGTTCACCTTCCAGATCGACCTCGGGTACCGGTAGGGTCCAGGTTCGGTTCCGATCTGCTCGACGAGCAGCATCTCTGCGAGCTCGCCGCGCCGGCCGGTCACCCGGTTGATCTCCCATCCCAGCTTCGCGGCGATGTCATTGTCGCTCCCGCTGCCGAGCTCCCACAATGCGACCAACACCTGGAACCGTGAATCGGAGAGGTGCTGCTGAATGCTCCGATACACCTGGTCCCGGTTGTCGGTCGCATCGAAGAGCGTCGGCTGGAGGTCCACAGTGTCACGCCTTCTGCTGGTCCGGGATCTCTTCCCATTTGATCTTCAGGAAGAACTCCTCGCTCTGGTCCACCTTGATGCCGACGCTGGCCAGCTTCTGGTCATCGATCTCCTTGCCGGCATAGGCCGCGAGCACGGCCTCTTTGTTGATCTCCTCCTTCGTCCGGATGAACTCCTTCCCGAAGCGGACCTTCGCCAGGAGTTCGAGAACGGTGTCCCATTTGTACTTCCGGTTCAGAAGGGCGACCTTCGGCGGTGTGTTCCGGAAGCCGAGCGTTCCGTGGACCAGCTCTTTGGAGCGCGTCTTCTCGAAGTCCGCCTTGTTCAGGATGCAGAAGCGCTCCATCTCCTTCTCCAGCGACGCCTTGATGGCGCGGACAACGTGAGTGGTCTGCTCGTACTCTTCGCGGACCTTCTGGATCTGTTCGTTCATCTCGGCTTCCGCCTTCTGCAGCTGCGTCTCGCAGTCGGCGATCTCCAGGAGAGTGCGGTCGGCATCCTCATAGGAGCGGACCGGCTTCGGCTGCGGAACATCCGGCAGCACTTTCGGGTCTATCGTTCTCGTCTCTGGCATCGGTACCTCGTTGATTAAGTGGTGATCGGTTCGGTTGATTGATTCTGATGGGCGAAGAGCGGAAACCGCTCGTCGATGATCGTCGTCCCCTTGAACCATGCGGCGACGATCTGCGCCTCTCGTTGTCTGGCCGCCAGCTGCTTCCTGAGTTCCTTCCGGCTCCTGAGCGCGTCGTTGTATTCGGTGACGGCCGGTTTCAGCTGGGAGACCTTCTTGTCGTGGGCAGCGATGGCCGAGGAGAGCGCATCGATCTCTTCCTGGCGCCGCTTGAATATGTCGTGGGCTTCCATGGGTTCCTCACAATCTGGATGAATGATTGACGATGACCGCGGCCTCTCCGCCGATCATCCGTTCGTGCTCCTCGATACGCTCGATCTCATCACACAGCATCGTCAGGTCTTCGGACAGCTCGGTGATGTCCTGATACTTCTCCGTCGCCTCCCGGATGGCCTGATACCGATCGCGCCGAAGGAACTCGATCATGCTGCGATGGGGCGATCCGGGGAAGCGTCTCTTGCCCTCCTCCATCAACTTGTTCCAGCGCATCTCATCATCCTTCCGGCCGGCGAGCGCCGGTGAGAGGATGATACCCATGGTGACGGCCAGAGCGATGACGCCCAGGAAAATGAGCGCGATGACCAGGCTGGGGATCTGTGCTTCCATAACTACCTCCGCTTAGAATTGTGAGACTGCCTGAATCGTGAATTGTTGACGTACAACATTCTGAGCTCCTGCGTCGAAGCGTTACCCGGCTGCAGCTGTGCTCCCTTGGTGGGGAAGAGCGTCCGGATGACTCTGTGCTTCACGATGAAGTCGCATTGAAACTCCAGGTTCCGCAGCAGCACACCGTCTTTGTCGTCGCTGATGTAGCTGGCCTCGGCCCACATCGAGCGGATGGTCTCTTCGGCGGCGACGCGGATCTCGGCGGAGCCGTTGTGCTTCCCGGCGAACTCGAACTTATCAATGAACCGGTCGATGGCGTGATCGCTGACGGTGATGGTCCTATTGTGTCGCACCGGAAGCACCTCCTCCCTTCCGGAACTCTCCCGCGTTTGGGCAGCTCTCCCAATGAGGCCGCCATCCGGCGACGCCGCGAGCGGCGCCGCGGTGGATCACTCCGTTCTTGTCGAGGAGCGTCGCGTTTTCGCGACCGGTGGCGATGAACTTCAAACGGTCCACCGGTATCGACTTCCCCTTCTCCGTTTTCATCCAGAGGATCTCTGCGCCGCACCCCTTACACTTCGGTTTGTACTCGGTGAACTTCGAGGTGCGCCAGATGCGCTCGTTGTGGGTTTCAGCGCTCATGATTGTCTCTCCATGCGGGATGACAGAAATACTACGGGTGTTACATCCTTCGCTCTTTTCAGATAGCCAACGCCCACCTTCACCACTGTAACGATGTCGACGCCATCCGTTTTTTCCCTAAGTTCCCAGACTGCCTTTGAGGCCGAGCCGAGAAAATAGAACCGGTCGCCGATGCGAAGCACTCCCAGTGTTGTCGCTTGGAACTTGTTCATAGTTTGCGCGGTCCCGATCTGGTCAGAGGGTGGTCCAGGTTTCATCGTACGGTGTCGTCGTTGTGATGGTCTCGACCATGAGACGACCGCTCCCTTCGCACTTCTTGCATTCGATCCTCACGGCTTCGTCCTCGTGTCCTGATAATCGGTTCACGGTGATCTCATACCCCGTGCCTTTGCACCGGCCGCATATCTCGATGGACCTCTCGTGTGATTTCGTCGTCATGATACTGTGCTCTCCTGATTCGTCCTTTTGTGTTTCGTGTGCCATCGTTTCTGGAGGTACGCCACCAGGCGGACCGCCTTCCACTTCGGCATCGCCTCCAGAGAGGTCTCGCCGTACCGGTCATTGATCATCTTCCAGAGGTAGTGGTCGGACCAGCCGAGGAGTTTCTGATACTGCTTCGCCTGGCTGATCTGCTGTTCGGAGATCGGCGAACCTTCGGCGCCATGAAGCGCTTGGTAGATGCCGGTCCGGAGGCGTTCTTTGACCTCCCGGAGGTGCCGGGAGAGCTCGCTGCACTGCTGCATCGAGAGCGTCCGGTACTCTGCGCCGAACCGCTCACGGGCGGTCTCTTTTAGGAACTCATGAGCCTCGCCCGGAGCGATTCCGGAAGCCAGAGCGTGGAGCTTCCTATTTATCTTCGGATCCATTGTCGGCCTTGATGTCCATGAGCATGATAACCCGTTCAACGGCGTCGATGATGTTCCCGGCGCCGACCTTCGTCCAGGTGAGCTCACCATCCTCCACGTCTCCGGCGATGAACCGCATCGCCTTCGCCAGGGTGTCGATGTCTCCCCAGGTGGAGATCTTCCGGGCGATCTGCTTCGCCTCGGCGGCGTCGATGGTGATGCCGTAGGCTGCCAGGAAGAGCTTCACGTCGACGGCCGTCGCGTGAGGCAGTTCGTACCGGTCATCGAACCTCCGGAGCATCTGGCCGAAGACCTCATCGCCGATCTTCTTCGTCGCCAGCTTCTCGGCGAACGCCGTCGATCCGATGATGACCAGGGAGACCTTCGTCTCGTCATAGAGATCACGCAGCATCTCGAAGGAGTTGTCCCGGAGCTTCTGCGCCTCGTCGATGATGATGACAGCGTTCTCGGTCTCGAACCGTTCGCGCAGCTTGTGGAAGTATGGATTGCCGTGCAGCGAGCGGAACCCTTTCAGGGACTCGACCGAGTTGAACCCGAACCCCCGGTAGATCTGCTGGAGCAGCGCGATCTTGTTCCCCTTGTTGTATTCGTTTACGCGCACGTACGAGACCTTGGTCCCCTCGATGTTCGGGACGACCGAATTGATTGCGAAGGTCTTCCCGACGCCGGTCGGACCGAAGACGGCATACATGCGCTTGTCCCATGCTGCCGCCCGAAGGATCTTCTCGATGAACTTCTTCGAGCTGATGTCCACCGCCCGGATGGATCCGCCGCGGCCGGTCATCGACAGGACCGCGTTCACCACGCGCTCATCACCCTTGGAGATGAGCTCCTCCACTTCGGACGGCTCGACCGCCGCGCGGAGCGCCACGATGGGCTTCCACTTCGGCTGCTGCCGGACCTTGCGGAGGGATTGTTCAAACAGGTTTTCTTTCACCATGGCGGCCTCACTCGGACACTTTCACCGCGTCCAGCAGGTCCGCGAGCTCCTGCTGCACGAACGCGATGCGGTGAATGATCTCTGCTCGCTCGGTCTCGGAGACCTTCCCGTCCACCATCGCGTTCTTGACCGCGCGGCACATCTCGCCGACCGCTTCGACCGACTCCAGCGCCTCCTGGGAGGGATTGCCGGAGTGTGCGTGCTTGTTCTTCCGGAATCCCCAGGTGATGTTCGAGCCGCCGAAGACGGTGTCAAAGAAGATCTTGTCGCCGGTGATCTCGGTGATGCGGCGCAGGAGCGTGATCGGCATGGTCCGGCGTCCGGAGACGAAGGCATAGAGGTCTGCGTATTCCATGCCCAGCTGCTGGGAGAGCTTGAGGATGTCGTAACGCTTCTGGGTGATGAAGACGTAGATGAGCGTCCCGATGAGCTCATCATCGTGACGGAAGGAAGGATTGCTGTGGTGTTTCATCGTGACTCCGTGGATGTGTTGTGGGTGGTTGAAGTGACTGCTGTAATCTTGACTGATTGAAGGCTGATAAAAAAATCAATCCGGTTTCTTGCCATCGACCGATGACACGGCTCCGATCGTGCGGAACCATGAGCGGCCGTCGAGAGCGTACTTCAGCATATTGATGTTGTCCGCGATGTTGGACATATGGCGGCCCGTCGTAACAAGGGCCACTCTGTCGGAGTCCGACAGCGGCTGAGTCTGATACTGCTGCACAAGCCGATCGTACTGCAGGGCGAAGTCGTTCCACAGCGTGCACATGTCGTGGAAGTCTCGCTCGAATTTATCCTGTGGGGTCATGGGTTCCCTCTAGATGATTTTGATGTTGGTGTATGGGTTGTTTCGTTTCTTCTTTTGTTCGGTCTCTTCTTGGGCGTCCGCTATCTCCTTCACTGCCTCTGTGGCGTTCTCCGGCAGGGACTTAGTGTCGACCACCGGCACAACCGGCACACCACTATTGATAGACTCCACCGACTGACGCACTTCACGACCGAACGCGGCTTGTCGCTGTAGCCTCGATTGCAGTGTCGGTTCGGCAATCGGATGAGTGCGCTCACTGTAGAGCGCTTCGTCAATGAAGTTGCCGGACTCATCGAACACCAGGAGCGACGACGGAAGGAACTCGTGCTGCAGCCCGTCCGGCCGGTTGAACCAGAAACCATCGATGGGATTGAATCGGACGAACACATTCTCCAGGCGATGCAGCGGCAGCCGGTCGCTCTCATAGAAGAAGTTGCGCCGGAACTCGATCTTGCCGTCGCGCCGGACCTTCTTCACCGCCCCTTCCAGGAAGTGGAAAGCGATGGTCGCGGCCGGAACACGGCGCACCTGGTGCGTAGCTGTGAGTAACTCCCAGATTTGATTTGGCGACTTCTCATCCATACCGTATCCGGTGGAGATCCTGCTGTTGTGCTCCTCGATGTATTGCCGGATGGATGCTGCCAGATCGTAATATTCCGCGAACTGGAATATCTCGCCGGTGAACCGGTTGACGAACTGCTGATCCACAATTCCCCGGTTCTTCTTCTCCGACCGGTACCGGTTCACATTCATCTTGAGCCACTCAGGCTGCTGCCAGTACTTCGCGCCGGTCCAATCCTGGAACTGCTTCGCCCAATCGGTGAACCCGCCGCGGCCAAAGGCACGCTCGACGATCTTCGCTCGCGGGTTCTTGAAGATGGCATTGATGTCCTTGATGCCCAGCCCAGTGATGATGCCTCGATACTCGAACTGCTTCACTAGGTCATCGACCTCATCCATCCGGAGAACGACGTTCGTTTCTTCCAGCCTGGAGCCGGAGACACGCATCGCCTTGAACTCCTTACCGTTGTCCATGTAGGCGTACTGCGGGATGCCGTACCGGGTGAAGCAAGTATAGAGAGCGGTCTTCACGCCGAGGGAATTCGGTGTCTTCGCCAGCGCGTATCCGACGATCTTGTAGGTTCTCCAGTCCACCCAAACGCACAGGTATGGCATCACCAGCTCTCCATCGATCCACCGGACCACCCGGTCGACGCGCCAGTAGTCGCCGACGATGACTTCAAGGGGTTTCAGGTGCGTCCGGTCTCGCAGGATCGCCGGCGTCGACTGTCGGAGCGCCAGCGGACCCTTCTTCACGAACTCGGACTCGAAGTGCAGCACTTTCTTCATCTCGGCATGGACCCGATACCACGTCCTCGGTGACAGCTCCGGCAGCTGCTCATCATTGATGCACTCCTGCACGAATCGTTTCGCCGAATGGTACTTGAGGATGTACTGTTGGACCGTGGTCTGCTGCTCGAAGGACATCTTGGTCATTGCACTATCCTTCACCGCTCGTCTATCCTGGCTGTGATCCCGATAGAGCCACGACCGCGACACGCCCAAGAGCTCGGCGAGGAGGTTCACCAGCTCGGTACGCTTCATCTCTTTCCAGTTTGGGATCTGCTCCAGGAGTCCGGACTCCGAGGCGGTGAGATTGTTGAAGTCCTTCCGGATGATTACAGAGGCAGTAAGACGGTTCCCTTCGGTCGCCTTCAATTGCTCTGCAGCCCGGCGAGATAAAGCAACGATCTGAGAGTCGTGAACGATACCATGCTCAACGAGTGATTGCAGCGATATTCGCACCTCCCAGCCGGATCCAACAGCAACCCTCTCGCGAACGATTGACTTCTGCCGCTTCAATAGATTGTACACCCACATTGCATTCTTATTGAGTGCAGACTGAAGCCCATGTCGTGTAATCCAGATAGGTGATTCCATGGTTAAGAAAGGTCGAGTTTAATACACAGGCGATTGATTGAGTTCCTCTGTTGAGTTCGCTACTTTAGAAGTGCGACCAACTATTTCACGAACCCCTGGAGGATCGATGAATCATTTTTTCGATGTCAAAATTACTGAGATACTGAGCGCTATAGCCAGCACTGGCACGTTTGTCATCGCGTATCTCGCATACAGACGTAAAAAGTCGGGGCCGAAAAGGAATGTGGACCACGATGCTACCAGGATCACATTCAGCAGCAGTGCAAGCGTCATCATTTCCTTCCTGGCTCTACTGGCAGCATCGATTAGTTTGTCGATGTACTCGCCCGCTGTCTTTGGCAAGTTTGAGATCATCTTTATCGTGTTCGACTCATTGATATTTGGGATGTGTTTTTTGTTGACCCTCGTAAACCTCATTGACTGGTGGCGCGATCGACGATGATCACGCAGCCTTTCCCCTTTTGAAGTTGCGGAGTTCAGAATGGATCACCCGCTCGATTTGCTGTATCCGCTCAGCGTTGTGACGCTTGCCGTTGAGCAGCTGTCCTACATACTGAGGAGTGATACCGATACGGCGGGCAATCTCGGACTTGTTAATAATCGGTTTGATTTTAAGGGGGGTTTTCATGATATTTTTCCGTGTTTTGAATTAGAAGCAATATACGCAATTGCATAAATCGTGTCAAGAGAAATTATGCATATACATAAATTTAATAATGGCTATTGATAAAATGGCTGTTGCGAACCGATTAAAGCAGTTCGCCATCAGTAAAAATCTTAAAGTAAAAGAACTTGCCGAAGCACTCGGAATGCAATCATCATCATTCCAGTCAACTTATTGGAATGGTAGGAGTCTTCCTGGGGCGGAGATATTATTGAGGCTTGAGGATATGGGTTGTGATACCGTGTGGTTATTGAGTGGCAGGACAACCGAGGAAGCGATGTTGCGTAATCGAATATCTGAGCTCGAAACTCAGGTCAGGGCGTTGAATGAACATCTTGATCGCACCACAGCAAAATTAAGCAGCGTTCTTGTTGAGCATCGAGAGGTTGCCATTCACCCAATAAAACCACCCCAAAAAAAGGTTCCGCACTGATTGCCAAATAAATAGGGGTTGGAATATGAAATTACTGATTATTGTTAGTGTGCTTTTGGTATCAGTCTCGGCGTTGCTTGCTGATGACGTTTATCTTAAGAACGGTTATGTCGTTAGGAACGTGGCGGTGAAAGATACAGTCGAAAAATACGCCCGGCTAGTAGCTGGAGATGGTACTTCTCGTCGGTTTTTAGTAGAACAGATCTCCCGTATCATACCTTTCCCTGTGGATCCAAACAAAGGCCCACTGGTGGAGAAGTTCGATGAGATTCTGGCTGATATGCATATAGAAGGTTTACGACAAGAGGAAATTCAAAGTCGACAGCATCGAGATTCGTTAGCGGCAATCTTAAAAAATGCACCCGTGGGTTATAAGACAGAGCATCCTAAGGCACATTTTGCGATCCTCGGTGCTGTTTGCGCAGCGCTTTGTTGGGATACATTTTCGGATGTGTCCCGCATTAATGACCTTGAGGACAAACTGGGTAATCTCGACGATGATAGCAAAGCGATCAGGTCAAGGAAAACTGTCCTCGGAGTTGTCTATGCAATAGCAAGTGTAGGATCATTCGCTATATCGCTGGAAAAAGTGGTGGTAAAAGTATCGCCTGACAATCTGACTTTTTCTTTCAATTTTTGATTGACTAAACCCCTCATTTATGACTAAACCCCATTTAGTCAGAATGCAATATTCTACACATATTCGATGATTTTATTGACTAAAGGTGACTAAACCCCCTCTCTTCGTTTTAATGGGCGGTGGTATGCTCCGCTTATTTCGCTAATTTGAGCAGTCTTATCTCAAATTGATGGCACAGACCGCTCCCCCACACACCGCCCGTCTCAAGTATCTGGCATAAGCAATCCCCCCGTTCACCGATTCCCTTTTGCAAAAAGCCCGGTAAATCCGCAATTTGGAAGCACTTAGAGCGAGTGAAAACGGCTGTTTCTGTTGCAGCGAATCGGGCCGTTTTGTCTCAGGTTCGTGGCACGTTTCACTCCTCACCCGGATTGTGAACGGAAATTAATCTTCAGTTTTTTGGAATTCCGATGAAACTATCCTATATTGGAAACCGTAGAAACCAAACGGGT
>WBTZ01000249.1 GCA_009026175.1 Zoogloea sp.
GGGAGAATGCGGCCGTCAGGGTGAAAGCGTGATGCTTGTGGCCTTTTCCATTGCGGACCAATGCCGAGCTCGCCAAGTCGACAATGACCGCGCCAAAATAAGCTTGGCCAGCCTAGGTGCGGGCTTCGGCGCCCTATACGATGCCTACAATAACCCCGCCTTCTGTGATGCCCGCGCAGCGGTCGCCTTCCTAGGTGGAACACTTCGTCTCGATGACATATCCAGTAGATATTTCGACAAGCATTCCCGTGAGGCTGCCGAGCGAGGCGCCGCAGCCCCCGAGCTTGAACGAGCTATCCCGCTACTGCAAGCAGGCATCGCCGCTGCCGCACGGATCGGTCTAGATGCCGAGATTGTGAAGTTGCTGCCCCAGGCGGAGACCTTGACCTTCGACAGGCTTAAGGAGCTGGTTTGTCATTTCTCCTACGCCAAGCAATAGTCCGAGCAGGAGTGCTGCCTTCATAGCCATGTCCAACGGCTGCTTCACTTGGAGACCAGCTCTTGAATCCCATAGGAGTTTACCGGCTCCAATAAGACAGGAGCGGCCATCGGCTCTAAATGTCGCAACTAGCCGCGATGGCCAATGAACTGTCAGTTGGAATGAGCTTGATGGCTCTAGCTAGAACCCTACCTAGCTCTGGCCAGACATCGACCAGACAACAAAAAAGCCAACCGGTTTCGGTTGGCTTTTTCTTTTTAAAATCAACGACCTGCATGAATTCTATCTGGAGCGGGCGATGGGAATCGAACCCACGGCTCTAGCTTGGGAAGCTAGGGTATTACCATTATACGACGCCCGCTCTGGATCCGTAATTCTACGCGGCGGGCGGTCTGAGGGCAACCGGGCGGGCGTGGTAAACTTCGTGCCATGACTACGACTGCTTCAGTTTCGACCCTTTCCCTCACGATCAACGGCGAGGCCCGCGTGCTGGCGGGGCCGGCCACGGTGGCGTCCCTGCTCGACGGGATGGGGCTTGCCGGCAAGCGGCTGGCCGTGGAGCGCAACGGCGAGATCGTGCCCCGCGGGCTGCATGCGGCGACCGGGCTGGCCGATGGTGATCGGCTCGAGATCGTCGTGGCGGTGGGCGGCGGCTGAGGCTGTCCGGCCCCTTCTTTCATATTTTCAGACTGGCGCTTCGATGGACGATTTGCTGACGATTGCAGGCAAGGCCTATTCCTCCCGGCTGCTGGTGGGCACGGGCAAGTACAAGGATTTCACCGAGACCCGCGAGGCCATCGTGGCCAGCGGGGCGCAGATCGTCACCGTGGCGATCCGCCGGACCAACATCGGACAGGACCCGAATACGCCCAGCCTGCTGGATGCGCTGCCGCCGTCCGAGTTCACCTACCTGCCCAACACGGCGGGCTGTTACAGCGCCGACGATGCGGTGCGCACCCTGCGCCTGGCGCGGGAGCTGCTGGATGACCACCGGCTGGTGAAGCTGGAGGTGCTGGGCGACCCGCACACCCTCTTCCCCAACATGCCGGAGACCCTCAAGGCGGCCCAGGTGCTGGTGAAGGAGGGCTTCGAGGTGATGGTGTACTGCTCCGATGATCCCATCCAGGCAAAGATGCTGGAGGACATCGGCTGTGTGGCGGTGATGCCGCTGGCCTCGCTGATCGGTTCTGGCATGGGCGTGCTCAATCCCTGGAACGTGCAGCTGGTGCGCGATGCGGTGAAGGTGCCGGTGCTGCTGGATGCGGGTGTGGGGACGGCTTCGGATGCGGCCATCGCCATGGAGCTGGGCTGTGACGGGGTGCTGATGAATACCGCCATCGCCCTGGCGAAGGACCCGGTGAGGATGGCCGGCGCCATGAAGAAGGGTGTCGAGGCGGGGCGGGAGGCCTTCCTGGCCGGTCGCATGCCCAAGAAGTTCTACACCGCCAGTCCGAGCTCGCCCACCACGGGCATGATCGGCAGCTGAGGGCTTGCAGGGGCGGTTCCGGCCGCCCGCAGAGGCCGCTAGGGTATGCGGATGATTCAACGCATGGTGGGCGACTGAAGTCGCCCCTACATTGTTTTTGCGGCGCGCCAGGGGTGCGCCGTTTTGGGTTTACGGATTTAGCATGAGCGACGAACAACAGCCCCACCCTACTGACCCCGCCGATTCCACCGATGAGCAGTCGGGTGCCGGCCGGCTCACCTCCCAGTCGATCCGCAGCTTCGTGCTGCGCCAGGGGCGCATGTCCGAGGCCCAGCACCGCTTCCTGGACGAGATGATGCCCAAGGTCGGCCTGCGGTTCCGGCCGGAGCCGGTGGACCTGGCCCAGGTGTTCGGTCGCCAGGCGCCGCACATCGTGGAGATCGGTTTCGGCATGGGGCAGGCCACGGCCCAGATCGCCCAGGCCCGGCCGGACGATGATTTTGTCGGCATCGAGGTGCATGCGCCCGGGGTGGGCGGCCTGTGCAAGCTGATCGACGAAGGCGGCATCACCAACCTGCGCATCGTCCAGCACGACGCGGTGGAGGTGCTGCGGGACATGATCCCGGAGGCGTCGCTGGCGGGGGTGCATATCTACTTCCCCGACCCCTGGCCCAAGAAGCGTCACCACAAGCGCCGGCTGGTGCAGGGGCCCTTCGTCAAACTGATCGCCTCGCGCCTGGCACCGGGGGGCTACCTGCACTGCGCCACGGACTGGGAGGAATACGCCCAGCAGATGCTCGAGGTGCTGTCGGCCGAGCCCTTGCTGGCCAACACCGCCGAGGGCTTTGCGCCCAAGCCCGACTACCGCCCCCTCACCAAGTTCGAGAACCGCGGCATCAAGCTCGGCCACGGGGTGTGGGACGTGGTCTTCCGAAAGGTCTGAGCGTGGCCTTGAAACGGCTTCCGGCAGGCGCCTGGTTGCTGGGGATTCCGGGGCTGCTGTGCCTGATCGCGGGTGGGCTGCTGCTGGCCGGCCTGGGCGCCGATCTGCATCCCCTGCTGCAGGAGTCCGGTGCCGGTCTGGTGCTGCTGGTGTCCGGTGTGGCCCTGGTCGGCAGCGCGGCGTTTCCGCTGGTACTGGCCGAGCTGGCCGCCAAGGATGAGGCGTAGGGGCCCGTAGGCGCGGCGTCAGCCACCCGCCCGCGCCGCGAAGTCCCCGGGCGGCTGACGCCGCCCCTGCAGGTGTCGCTCAGTAGATCTTCGGCTCGCCCGGCGGGCGGGTCTTGAAGCGGCGGTGCACCCAGTAGTACTGGGCCGGCATGGCGCGCACCAGGTCTTCGATGCAGGCGTTCATGCGGCGGGTGTCGGCGTCCACGTCGCCGCTGGGGAAGTCGGTCCAGGGTTCGCCCAGTGTCACCACATAGCCCCGGCCGCCGGGCAGCATGCGGGTCACGCAGGTGATCACCACCGCGCCGCCCAGGCGGGTCAGGCGGGGCAGGGCCGAGAGGGTGGCAGCCTGCACGCCGAAGAAGGGCGAGAAGATGGAGTCCTCGATCCCGTTGTCCATGTCAGGCAGATAGTAAAAAGGCCTGATTTCCTTCATGGCCTTGATCGACGCACGCACGCTCTCGTCCCGCCGCAGCAGCACCTGGCTGCCGAAGCGGCTGCGGCCGTGGTACAGCCAGCGGTCGATCACCGGGTCCCGCTGGCGGGCGTAGATGCTCACGCAGTCGAAGTCGGCGGCGATCCGGGTGCCGCCCAGATCGAGGCCCAGGAAGTGGGGGGTCAGCATGATGATCGGCTGGCGCTGTTCGATCAGGCCGGCCAGGATCTCCGCGCCCTCGATGCGCACCAGCCGGCGGATGCGCTCTTCAGGGGCGAACCAGGCCAGGCCCCGTTCGATCAGGCTGCGCCCCGCCAGGGCGAAGTGCTCCTTCGCCAGGGCCCGGCGCTCGGCATCGGACAGGTCGGGGAAGCACAGCCGCAGGTTGGTGTTCACCACCCGTCGCCGCGGCGCGATGACCCAGTACAGCAGCAGCCCGATGCCTCGGCCGATGGGGGCCTGGACGGACAGAGGCAGCCAGTGGATCAGCCACAGGAGGGCAACAAGGAGACGACTCATGCTTGGGGATTCCGGGTTTCAGGGG
>WBTZ01000062.1 GCA_009026175.1 Zoogloea sp.
GCCAGCACCTTGCCGCCTTCCCGTTCCCTGTCCCCCAACCCCTTCCTGGTGCTGGCCTTCCTGTTGCTGATCGGCCTGATCGGCTTCGGCGGCTACCGGGCCAGCGAATACCAGGGCATGCAGACCCTGCGCACCGATGCCGGCCATCGCCTGGACCTGTTTGCCGCCGCGGTGGATGGCATCGTCAACCGTTACGCCCACATCCCCGCCACCATCCAGCTCAACGAGGAAGTGCTGGGGGTCATGCAGCGCACCCGCCATCCGGCCAGCGTCCTCGCCGCCAACCGCTTCCTGCAGCGCCTCAACGGACACATCGGCAGCATCGCCATCTTCGTGGTGAACGAGCGCGGCATCGTCATCGCCTCCAGCAACTGGAACGACCCGGACAACAGCTTCGTCGGAGAGGACCTGTCCTTCCGCAGCTACTTCCTCGACGGTCTGGCCGGCCGCTCGGGGCGCCACTTCGCCATCGGCATCACGCGTGGCGAGCCGGGCTACTTCGTGTCTCACCCCATCCGCAACGGCACGCGGGTGGTCGGCGTGGCGGTCATCAAGATCAGCCTGGGGCAACTCGAGAAGGCCTGGGACCTCCTCGGCGCCCCGGCCCTGATCGCCGACGGCAACGGCGTGGTGATCCTCTCCTCGGTGCCCGAATGGCGCTACACCGCGCTCAGCCCCCTGCCCCTGGACACGCGGGTGGACATCAAGCTGTCCCGCCTCTACAACGACGGCCCGATCGGCGACTTCCCGGTCAGCGTCAACCCCGATCCCGGCCCCGAGGGGCAGATCGTGCACATGAACCTGCGCAGCACCAGCGCCCCCGGCGTGCCGCAGGTCCGCGGCCGGCCCGACGTGGCCGGCAGCTACCTGGTGCATGGGCGCGGCCTGCAGGATGTGGGCTGGCGCCTGCTGATCTTCTCCGACCTGCGCCCGGTACGCGCCCAGGCCTTCGGCCATGGCGCCCTGGCCGCCGTGGCCACCGGCTTCGTGCTGCTCCTGCTGCTGGTGGTCGCCCAGCGCCGCCGCATCGTGCGCCAGAAGCTGGAGGCCAAGGAACTGCTGGAGCAAGCCAATGCCCAGCTGGAGAGCAAGGTGGCGCGGCGCACCCGCGCCCTCACCGACACCAATGCCCGCCTGCGCAAGGAGGTGGCCGAACGCCAGCAGGCCGAGCAAACCCTGCGCGCCGCCCAGGACGAACTGGTGCAGGCCGCCAAGCTCGCCGTGCTCGGCCAGCTGGCGGCCGGCATCACCCACGAGCTGGCCCAGCCCCTCGGCGCCATGCGCACCCTGTCGGGCAACGCGGTGGAGTTCATGAAGCGCGGCAACCTCGCCACCGTCGAGCAGAACCTGGGCATCATTGCCCGCCTGGCCGACCAGATGGGACGCATCATCACCCCGCTCAAGACCTTTGCCCGCAAGTCGCCGGCCATCCCGGCCCCCACCGATCTGGCCCACGCGGTCGGCGCCGCCCTGTTCCTGCTGGACCAGCGCCTGGCCAAGGCCGGCATCACCGTGGACAATCGCCTCGAGGCCGGCCAGCACATCGCCTGGTGCGACCAGAACCGCCTCGAACAGGTGCTCATCAACCTCATCCGCAACGCCGGTGATGCGATGGCCGACAGCCCCCTGAAAACCCTGCTGATCGACGCCACGCCCCTGCCCGACGGCAGCCTGGAGCTGGCCATCGCCGACAGCGGCTGCGGGCTTCCCGCCGACGGGGCACTGTTCGAGCCCTTCTTCACCACCAAACCGGCTGGCGAAGGCCTCGGCCTCGGGCTGGCCATCTCCCGCGACATCGTGCGCGAGTTCGGCGGCGACCTGCGTGCCGAGAACCGCCCCGAAGGCGGCGCCCGCTTCATCCTGAATCTTCCCGCTGCACCGAAAGAAAGCCCATGAACACCGAACTCCGCGTACTCATCATCGAAGACGACCCCGACGTACGCCTGGGCTGCGAACAGGCCATGATGCTGGCCGACATCCCGGTCGAAGGCGTCGGCTCCGCCGAAGAAGCCTTCCAGCGCCTCGGCCCCGGCTTCCCCGGAGTGGTCGTCACCGACATGCGCCTGCCCAAGGCCGACGGCATGGAAGTGCTGCACCGCAGCCGCCAGCTCGACCCGGACCTGCCGGTGATCATCATCACCGGCCACGGCGACGTGACCCTGGCCGTGGAAGCCATGCGCGCCGGCGCCTACGATTTCATCCAGAAGCCCTTCTCGCCGGAGCTGCTGGTGGACGTGGTGCGGCGCGCCCTCGAGAAGCGCGCCCTGACCCTCGAGGTGCTCGACCTACGGCGGCGCCTGGAACAACGCGAGGGTGCCGAGGCCAAGCTGATCGGCCGCTCGCCGCAGATGGCGCGGGTCCGCCAGCTGGTGATGGACGTAGCCGGCACCAGCGTGGATGTGCTGGTGCGGGGCGAGACCGGCACCGGCAAGGAGCTCATCGCCCAGTGCCTGCACGAACTGTCGCCGCGCAAGGACGGCCCCCTGGTCGCCCTCAACTGCGGCGGCCTGCCCGACAACCTGCTCGACAGCGAACTCTTCGGCCACGAGGCCGGCGCCTTCACCGGCGCCCAGAAACGCCGCATCGGCAAGATCGAATACGCCAACAAGGGCACCCTGTTCCTCGACGAGCTGGAGAGCATGCCGATGGGCGTGCAGATCAAGCTGCTGCGGGTGCTCCAGGAAAGGGTGGTCGAACGCCTCGGCTCCAACCAGCAACTGCCGGTGGACTGCCGTGTGGTGGCGGCCACCAAGGACGACCTCAAGGACCGGGCCGAACGCCAGACCTTCCGGGCCGACCTCTACTACCGGCTGAATGTGGTGACCATCGACCTGCCGCCCCTGCGCGAGCGGCGCGAGGACATCCCGATGCTGCTCGAACACTTCCTGCTGCTCGCCGCCCGCCGCCACGACCGGCCGCTGCCCAGCGTGGCGCCGGAGCAGATGCGCCGCCTGATGGCCCACACCTGGCCGGGCAATGTGCGCGAGCTGCGCAACGTGGCCGACTGCCTGGTGCTGGGCGTCGGCAAGGACATCCTCGGCACGGCGACCGGCGAGGCGGCACCGGCCTCCCTGGCGGAATCGGTGGAGAGCTTCGAGCGCAGCCTGATCGCTGCCGAGCTGCGCCGCCAGGGCGGCAGCCTGGCACGCAGCGCCGAGTCCCTGCGCATCGCCAAGACCACCCTCCACGACAAGATCCGCAAGTACGGCCTGCAGGGCGGCGAGAGCTGAGGCGGCCTGCGAGAAGCACTGCGACTTAACGCACATCGCACCGCAACATCCGTTCACTGGCAGGGCCGCCACAACACGCCATACTCCCCCATCAATATTGCAGATGGGAGCATCAAGCATGGCTATGGCCTTTCCCCGCTTCGCTGCAGCCCTGCTGGCAGCCCTGGCCCTGACAGGCGGCAATGCCCGGGCCGACACCGTCGTGATCGGCCAGTGCGCGCCGCTCAGCGGCTCTCTGGCCAGCACCGGCAAAGCCATGGCGCTTGGCGTGCGCCTCGCCATCGAGACCGCCAACGCGGCCGGCGGGATCAACGGCCACCGCTTCAGGCACGCGCTCAAGGACGACGGCTACCAGACCGCCGAGACCCTGCGCCTGAGCCGCGAGCTGATCCAGAAGGACAAGGCCGCGGCCCTGATCGGCTACGCCGGCACCGGCAACATCCTCGAACTGTTGCGCCAGGGCGTGCTGGCGGAAGGCAACATCGCCCTGGTCGCCCCCTACACCGGCGGCGAGCCCCTGCGCGACCCGTACAACCCATGGATCTTCCACATCCGTGCCAGCTATGGCGACGAGACGGCGGCAATGGTCACCCAGCTGGTCAATACCGGCCTGCAGCGCATCGCCGTGTTCCACCAGGACGACCCCTTCGGCCAGGCCGGCCTTGCCGGCGTCGAGAAGGCCCTCGCCCGCCACCGCCTCAAACCGGTGTCCACCGGGCGTTACGCCAAGAACTCGGAAGACGTCAGCGCGGCGGTGACCGACATCGCCCGCGGCGAGCCCCAGGCGGTGATCATGATCGGCGTGGTGCGCCCCACCGCAGCTTTCGTCAGGGCCTACCGCAGCGCCCATCCGGGCACCCAGCTGTTCAGCATCTCGGTGATCAACGGCCGCGAACTGCACGAGCTGGCCGGTGGCGACTACGCCCGCGGCGTGGGCATCACCCAGGTGATGCCCTCACCCTTCAGCGGCGTCACCCGCATCGCCCGCGACTACAACGAGGCCCTGCAGCGCTTCGCCCCCGGCGAGGAGGCGTCCTACACCAGCTTCGAGGAATACGTGGGCGCCCGCATCCTGCTCGAGGCGATCCGCCGCGTACGGGGCAGCCCCACGCCGGCGGCGGTGATGCAGTCACTGGAAAAGCTGGAACTGGACCTGGGCGGCTTCGCGGTGCGCTTCGCTCCGGGCGACCGGCTCGGCTCCCGCCACGTGGAGGTCACCCTGCTCGGCCGCGGCGGCGCCCATCTGCGCTGAATCCCTGTGCAAGGGCGGTGTAGGCACGGTGTAGGGGCGGCTTCAGCCGCCGGCCTGAGCCTGATCGAAGTCCGCGGGCGGCTGAAGCCCCCCTGCACCTACCCTAGTCCTGCGCTTTCATCTCCAGCGCACGCTCATACAGGGCGTTCTTCGAGGCGCCGGTGATCGCCGCGGCGAGCTTGGCCGCCTGCTTCACCGGCAGCTCGGCGAGCAGCAGGCCGAGCACCCGCTCCGCCTCGGGCGACAAGCCCTCGCTGGCCGGCGCAGCCGATACCAGCAGCACGAACTCCCCCCGTGCCCGGTTGGAGTCGGCGGCCAGCCAGGCCGGGGCCTCGGCCAGGGGCATGCGCACGATCTGCTCGAACATCTTGGTGAGTTCCCGGGCCACCACGATCTGCCGGGTGGACTCGAGGGTCGCGGCGAGGTCGTCCAGCGTCTCGACGATGCGGTGGGGCGCCTCATAGAACACCAGGGTGCCCGGCACGCCCCGCAGGGCTTCAAGGGCCGCCCGGCGCGCCGCCGACTTGGTGGGCAGGAAGCCATGGAAATGGAAATGCCCGTCGGCCAGCCCGGAGGCCGACAGGGCGGCCACCGCGGCACAGGCGCCGGGCACCGGCACCACCGGGAAGCCGGCCTCCTGCACCCGCGCCACAGCCCGGGCGCCCGGGTCGGACACCGCCGGGGTGCCCGCATCGGTGATCAGGGCCACCCGCTTGCCCTCCTCCAGCATGCGGATCACCAGGCCGGCAGCCGCCTGCTCGTTGTGCTCATGCAGCGCCACCAGCCGCGTGGTGATGCCGAAGGCATCCAGCAGGCGCTGGCTGTGACGAGTGTCCTCGCAGGCGATCACGTCCACCCCGCGCAGCACCGCGAGGGCGCGCAGGCCCATGTCCTGCAGATTCCCCAGGGGCGTGGCGACCACATACAATGACGGAGTCATGGAAAGTGCGGGGGTGTCGGATGGATCGGAAGTGTGTGGAAGCATGGAGAAACGGGAGTCCGGGTGCGGGGGAGTCCGATTGTGGGGGCGGGACTCCGACTAAGCAAGCCGAGCACCTGCGCCGCGGCGCTGCCGCCGAGGCCCTGGCCGAGAACTACCTGAGCGCCTGCGGACTGGTCATCCTGGCCCGCAACGTGCGCTGCCGGGGTGGCGAGGTGGACCTGATCGCCCGCGACCGGGGCTGCATCGTCTTCGTCGAGGTGCGCCTGCGCAGCAACCGCCGCTTCGGTGGCGCCGCCGCCAGCATCACCGCCACCAAGCAGCAGCGCGTCATCCTCGCCGCCCGCTACTGGCTGGCCGGCGCCGGGCGCCGCCACGCGGCCCAGCCCTGCCGCTTCGACGCGGTGCTGCTCGACAGCCTGGAGCCGCCCCGCCTCGAATGGATCCGCGGGGCCTTCGATGCGGGCTAGGCCTGCGCCCCTGCTCGCCACCTGCACGGCCCTGCTCGGCGGTCTCGGCCCGCTGCCTGCCGACGCCCAGCACATCCGCGTGCTGGTACAACGCTCGCCGCTCGCCGGCTTCCAGTACCACGGCGCGACCATCCACTGGGAGGCGCTGCAGGAGGGCGATCCGCTGACGCTGGTACGCGAACCGGACAACCCTCACGACCCCCGCGCGGTGCGCGTCGAGTGGCGTGGCGTGATGCTCGGCTACCTGCCCCGGGCGGAGAACCGGGAGGTCGCCCGCGAGATGGATCAGGGCACGCCCGTGAGCGCCCGCATCGGCCAGCTGAGCGAGGATCCGAACCCCTGGAAGCGCCTGCGCATCGACGTGCTGCTGGGTTTGTAAGCGGATCTCTCGCAGGCGGTGGGGCCGTCGGCGCAAATGTTAGAATCAAGGGCAATTTTCCCGGAGTTCGTGATGGATCTCGTTGCCCGCATCGCCCAGCAATTCACCGACAGCGCCCAGACCAAGCTGGCCTCCCTGGAGTTCATGGCAGAGCCCATTGCCGCCGCCATCGAAGCGATGACCCACAGCCTGATGGCCAACGGCAAGATCCTCTCCTGCGGCAACGGCGGCTCGGCGGCCGACGCCCAGCACTTCGCGGCCGAACTGCTCAACCGTTTCGAGATGGAGCGCCCGCCGCTGGCCGGCATCGCCCTCACCACCGACAGCTCGACCCTCACCTCCATCGCCAACGACTACGACTTCACCCAGATCTTCTCCAAGCAGGTGCGCGCCCTCGGCCAGCCCGGCGACGTGCTGCTGGCCATCTCCACCAGCGGCAACTCCGCCAACGTGATCGAGGCCATCCACGCCGCCCACGAGCGCGAGATGCGGGTGGTTGCCCTCACCGGCAAGGGCGGCGGCCAGATGGCCGACCTGCTCGGCCCCGACGACATCCACCTGTGCGTACCCTCCGATCGTACGGCGCGTATCCAGGAGGTCCACCTCATCACCCTCCACTGTCTGTGCGACGGCATCGACTGTCTTTTCCTCGGAGTCGAAGAATGAAACTGATCCGCAAGCAACTGGCCTGGGCTGTCCTGGCCATCGGCACCCTCGGCGCCCTGCAGGGCTGCATCCCGGTCATCGTCGGCGGCACCGGCATGGCCGTGGCCATGGTCTCCGACCGCCGTACCTCGGGTACCTACGTCGAAGACGAGAGCATCGAATGGAAGGCCGTCAAGCGCATCGAGGACCGCCTCGGCGACAAGGTCCATGTGAACGCCACCGCCTTCAACCGCAAGCTGCTGCTCACCGGCGAGGCCTTCAACGAAGCCAGTCGTGAGGAAGCCGGCCGTATCGCGGCCGTCGTGGAGAACGTCAAGGAGGTGGTGAACGAGCTGCGCGTAGCCCCCACCAGCACCCTGTCGGCCCGCAGCAACGACACCTACATCAGCTCCAAGGTGAAGGCCCGCTTTGTCGACCAGAAGGACTTCCACGTCCAGCAGGTCAAGGTGGTCACCGAGGCCGGCACGGTCTTCCTGATGGGCCTGGTCAGCGAGAAGGAGGGCCAGGCCGCCACCGAGATCGCACGCACCACCAGCGGCGTGCAGAAGGTCGTGCGGGTCTTCGAGTACGTCAGCGACGAAGAGGCCCGCCGCCTCGACAGCGCCATCTCCGGCGACTCCGGCAAGTAAGCTGCGCGCTCCTGCCGCCCCCTGGCGGCGGCAGGGTCTGTCAGGCAGCGCCCGCCGGATCGCCCTCCGGCCGGACCACCAGCTCGGCAAAGCCGGTCCGCAGGTCCGGCTCGCGCCGGAAGCTGAGGCGGGGCAGCAGGCCCAGCAGCACCTCGGCGGTGGTCCTGACCAGGCAGCCGTAGGCCAGGTGTCCCCCCACCACCGCCCCGCTGGCGTCGGCCAGGGTGGCGTGCAGGTGCGACCCGTTGGCGGCAATGGTGCCGGCCAGGGTCAGCACCTCCATGTCTCCGTCGAGTGCCTCCGCATCCTCGGCGCCGGCCCGGCGCAGGTGGGCCCGCTCCAGGCTGCCTATCCCCGACAGCACGAAGGCCGCCGAGCAGCCCTCCGCATACACCGCACACTCGAGGGCCCGGCGCAGGTCCTGCCCCGGGGTCAGGCGCAGGGCCCGCATCTCCATTCCGCTGCCCTCAGGCTTCATCGTCGTCTCCATCATCCCGCAGCGCCGAAGCCCGCTTCGGCCAGGAAACGGCGACGTTCGGCGTCCTGGTCGAGATGGCTCGCCAACGCCCGGCACAGGGTCTCGGGCTTGTGGGCGCTGCGCGCCTCGCGGCGGACCAGTACCCGGGCCATCGGCCCCATGTAGCGCGCAAACAGCTTCTCGATACGCGCCAGATCCTCATCGGAAACCAGCCCGGCGGCGTGGCCGGCCGGGGTACTACCCGTAGCGCTGGCCGAGGCCGGCGCCTGCCCCCCCGTGGTCACGGGCCGGGAGTGGACACCCCCCTGGGCAGAGGCTGTGGCGCGGGACGTGCCGGGCGCCCCCGAGGCCGCCACCACGCCGGCCAGGAAGGCCGCCCGGGGCGCCGGATCGGGGATCAGGGTGGCCAGCTGCTGGTGCAGGTCGGCAACGCTGGCGGCCCGAGACACGGTCTTGCGGACCAGGATCCGGGCCATCGGGCCGATGTGCTGGGCCAGGGTGCGCTCGGCTGCATCGATGCAGGCCGGGCTGATGTCCGCCCCCGCCACCGGGCGGCTGACCGACACCTCTGCCGGGGAGCCCGGCAGCAGGGCCACGCTTTCTCCGCTCCAGGCGTACACGTCGTGGTCGCGGGCCTGGGGGTCGCGGCGCAGGCCGAGATGCCGGAAGCAATCGCTGGCGTTGCGGCGCAGGTGTTGCACCACCTCGTAGTAGGCCCGCGCCACCAGCACCTGGCCGGGTTCGGCAAAGCGCATGACCCGGAAGGCGGTGGTGATCCCGTCGCCGAGAATGCGCGACCGGCCGTTGGGATCGGGCGCCACCCGGACCGGACCGAGGTTGATGCCGACATGCACGCCCAACCCGTCCTCCACCGCCGCCCCATGCAACTGCACCGCCGTGCGCAATGCGTCTTCGGGGTCCCCGACGTAACAGACCGCACAGCCTTCCTTGGTATTCACCGCCAGGCGGGTGGTGGGCGACAGCGGCGCGATGGCCTGGCTGAGCATGCGCACCAGGCGTGTCCGCCCTTCGCTGCGCGCCGCCAGATCCTCCGCCGGCCCGGCCACGTCGGCAAACAGGACCGCACCGATGAAGGTGCGGGCCTCCGCCGCCGACAGACCGAGGGGCAGCGGTGCTTCCACGGGGGGATCGACCGGCCCCTCACCGCCGGTCGGCGGCGCCAGGCAGGCCCGCCGGAAATCGGCCACCTGCCTGGGGCGGCGGTTCTCGTCCGGGTTGAGGGCCCAGTCGATGGCCTTCAGCAGCCCGGGGCCAAAGGCATCCGCATTGCCGATGCTGCTGGCGGCGGGCATGACATCCTCGCGCAGGCGGGCAAAGGCCTCGACGGGCAGCTTGCCGGTCACCATCCAGTACATCACGCCGGCCAGGGCATACAGGTCGGTCCATGGCCCCTGCTTGCCGTGCCGGTGGTATTGCTCGGCCGGGGCGAAGCCCGGCGTGACGATCGCCGTCAGGGCCTGGTCGGGGCTGTCCGTCTCGAGGCGCCTGGCGGAGCCGAAGTCGAGCAGCACCGGCGAGCCGTCGGCGCGGATGTAGATGTTGCCGGGCTTGATGTCGCGGTGCAGGAAGCCCGCGGCGTGCACCGCTTCCAGGCCATCGAGCAGGGGCCGCACGATGCGCAGCAGGGTCGCCCGGTCGAGGGGCAGGCGCCCGACCAGCCAGCGCTGCAGCGGCTCCCCGGTCTCGTACTCCATGACCATGTAGGCCGTCTCGTTGGCCCGGAAGTAGCGCAGCACCCGCACGATGCCCGGATGGTGGAAGCTCGCCAGGGCGCGGGATTCCAGCAGGAAACGCTGCAGCCCCCAGTCGAAGGCCCGTGTCGCCTCCTCGGAGCTGGGGCGCACCAGGCCCTCCTCGTCACGCTGGGCCACATCCTTGGGCAGGTACTCCTTGATCGCCACCAGGCAGTCGAGATGGGTATCGCGGGCCAGGTAGGTCAGGCCGAAGCCACCGCCCCCCAGGATGCGCTCGATGCGGTATTCATTGAGCACATAACCGTTCGGCAAGGCGGTGGATCCGCCCAGGCGCAGGGCCGCAGCGCCTCCCTCCTGGCCGTCCATGATGCGCGTCTCAGCCATCGATCATCTGCATGGCCTTTTCCAGGCTGCGGCGCATGCGGTTGAAGGAGCTGGCCAGCACCGCCACCTCGTCACGCCCGCCCTCGGGGAACTCGGGCTGGTCGAAGTCGCCAGTGCTGATCTTGTCGGCCGCCGCCGACATCCGCGAGACCGGGCGGATGATCAACCATGACAGCATCAGGTTGAGCACCACGAACACCGCGGCGAACACCGCCGCCAGCGACACCATGAAGGTCCGGAAGGCCTGGCTGGCGTTCTCCAGGGGCACCGACATCGGCACCGACACCACCTGGGCGCCCACCACCTCGTTGAGCTTCCAGCCGAAGCCGTTGGCATTGCCATAGACCTTGAGCATGCTGGCCGGCGCAACGTCCGGCGTGCTGTGGCAGGGCAGGCAGGCTGCCGTCTCGATGCGGATGGGGTGGGCGATGTACAGCGCCGGGCCGGTGGGGGTATCCCGCTGCCCGAAGATCTCCTTGCTGTCGGTGTTGTTGCGGAACACATTGACCAGGTCGGCCTCCCAGTCCGCAGCCCGGTCGCGGGGGTTGGTCGGATTGAGGGTGGCTTCCTTGTAGGCGTAGTTGGGATACTTCTTGTTGAGCACCGCCAAGGTTTCGGTGGCCGCATAGGCCGGCACGGTCTGGGGCAGGAACTGCTTGTCCATCAGCGGATTCAGATGCGGCCGCACCTGGGCCACGGTGTAGCCCCGCACGGCCATCGCCGCCTCCATGACCAGGCGCGCCTCGCCAAGCACCTGTTCGCGGGCGTGGCGATCGAGCAGATCGTGGGAAATGTAGCCGGCCACGCCAAAGCCGGCCAGGAATACGGCCAGCAATACCAGGTTGAATTTAAGTCGCAAGCCCATGACACCCTCCCCTTGCGGCCCGACGGGCCTGAAACGGGCAACATTTTGTCACACGGAGGGGATAGTACAGTGTCTTCCTGAATGCTTTGTGCTTCCGAGATATCCCGGGATGGGTACTGGCGGTGTTTCCGGCCTCCTCAGCCGGGATCCGCCGCAACGATTCCGGACAGCTGCACCAGGGCCGCCTCGATCTGCTCCGAACAGGGATAGCCGCAACTGACCCGCAGGAAGCGGTCGAATCGATCGGAGTTGGAGAACAGCGCCCCCGGCGCCACCCGGATGCCCTCCCGCAGGGCCGCCTCGAAGATGCGCCGGGACGAACAGCCCTCGGGCAGCTCGACCCACAGCAACATGCCGCCACCCGGCATGTTGAGGCAGGTCCCCACCGGGAAGTGGGCGGCAATGATCTCGGCCGTGCGCTCCCGCTGCACCCGCAGCTGGGCACGCAGGCGGGCCAGGTGGCGATCGAAGGCATGGCTGCCCATGAACTCGCCAAGGGTCAGCTGGGCCAGCGCGTCGTTGGGGCGGCTCTGGGCATGCTTGAGCATGCGGATACGGTCCTGCCAGCGCCCCCCGGTCATCCAGCCAACGCGCATGCCCGGCGCCAGGGTCTTGTGGAAGGACCCGCAGTGGATCACGGTGCCGCTGCGATCCCAGGCCTTGCAGCACTTCAATGGCTGGGCCCCGTCACTCAGCGCGCCATAGATATCGTCCTCCACCAGGGGCACCCCATGAGCTTCGCAAAGGGCCACCAGGCGCTGCTTTTCCTCGTCGGGCATGACACAGCCCAGGGGGTTCTGGAAGTTGGGGATGACCACCACCGCAGCGACCTGCTCATGGCTGCGGAAGGCCAGCTCGAGGGCCTCCACCGAGATGCCCCGGCTCGGACTGGTGGGAATCTCCAGGGTCCGCAGTCCCAGGCTCTCGATCACCTGGAGCAGGCCGAAATAGGTGGGCGACTCGACGGCAACCAGGTCCCCCGGCCGGGTCACCGCACGCAGTGCCAGGTTGATCGCTTCGGTGCAACCATGGGTCACCAAGATCTCGTCAGGGCTCAGGCTCATGCCCGAGGCGAGGGCACGCCGCGCCAGCACGGCCCGGAAGCCCGGGTCGCCCTGGGGCGGCACCGGGCTGACCAGCACCTCGGGATGCCGCCGCAGCGCCCGCTGCGCCGCAGCCCGCAGGGCATCGCGGGGGTAAGCCTCGGGCGCGCCGAAGGCCAGGGCCAGGTTGGTCTTCACCGGAAAGCGCTCGCACTTGGTGACGAAATCCGACACCCGGTCGTGAATACCCGTGAACGCCGCCGGGTCGGGTGCCTGCGCGAAGCTGCGCGGGTCCGGCTCGGTGACTGGCCGGAAGGCGGCCCGGCGCAGCCGCTGCACGAAGTAGCCGGAGCGCGGCCGCGCCTCCAGCAGGCCCTCGTCCTCCAGGGTACGGCAGGCCTGCAGGGCGGTGGACAGGCTGACCCCGTGCTGCCGCACCAGGGTTCGCACCGAGGGCATGCGCGCGCCCGGCGTCAGCACGCCGGACTGGATGGCCTGCCGGTAATGCCCCGCCAGGCGGGCATAGAGGGTTTCGCTGTGAGCGTCGGTGTGCACGGAGTCCATCGCCAGATCATCCCCGAAGCCGGCAACCGGCCACAGGTACAGACAGGGGAAAAGCACACCATAACAGCCTGCAGGAAAGCCCGCTGCACCGATACAGAAAGCCCCCGCCTGTGCCTGCCGCCACGCCGCCCGAGTCCGTAGCCTGAGCACATCCCACTCTGGAGACTGGACATGCAAGCCCCTGACGTAATCCTGCGCCTTGCCCCCGGCGCCCTGCACCTGACCCGGGTCGAGGCCGGCACCCTGCTACTGGCAGAGGGTGCCGACATTCTGGTGGAAGGCCCGGCCCACTGGATCGGCGAACAACTGCTGGCCCCCCGCAGCTGCGTGCATGAGGGCTGTGGACACTGGGTGGAGAGGGCGGGCTGGATCCGCCTGTCGCGGGCGGGGGAGCCGCGCGATGCCTGCCCGGCGGATGGCCTGGTCCGCCTGATTGCCCCCGCCGGGGCGGGGAACAATCCGCTGGAGGCGCTGCTTGCCCGCCTGCGCGGGCTGCGCCGGCTCGAGAACCGGCTGCTGGCCGCCACCGCCCGGGCCCTGCGGCTGGGCCTCGAGCCGTCCGGCACCCGGGATTAGGATGAAGGGAAGGACCCGTGCGCGAGCGGATCAGTTGCCGGGGCGGGCAATCCCGTAGCCGTCCCGCAGATCCCACTCAGCGAGAATCTCCGCTGCGACACAGGCCAGTTCGGGGTCATCGAAACCCTCCGGGGACGGCACCCGGATGGACCGGCGCAGCGGATTGCCATCCCGGGCGAACAGATCGTAACAGCCGTCCCACTTGGGCTCGAGGCCGGGACGCGGCACCGCGTAGGGCTTGAAAACGAAATCACCATGGGCTTGCATTGCTCGAATCTCCTGTCATTTGGCGATTCGGGGGCACGACATACCTCCCGGTTCGCAGGACCAATTCTAGAGATTTGGCAAAATCGCGGCGTTAAACATTATTGCGCCGCAGCACAACGGCATCCTGACCTCATCCCGCCGCCAGGCGCCGCCTGAGCCAACCGACCAGGCTGCCCAGCACCGGCAGCTTGGAAAAGAGCTCCTCACCGCTGTCCCAGTAGTCGCGGTGCACCAGCACCTGCCCGTCCGGTGCGAAGCGCAGATGGGTGGCCCCCCGCACAAGCTGCACCTCGGCGGTCCGCCAGCCCCGGAAGCGGAAACGGAACTCCCAGGCCAGCCAGGCCTCGCCCTGCTCCGCCAGATGCGAGACCACGCTGAAGCGCGGTTCATGCACCTGCGTGTACATGTGCCGAAAGACCTGTTCGATTGCCGCGACACCACGCACCTCGTTGAAGGGGTCCTTGAACGCAGCCCCTGGCGCATACAGCCGGCTGATCTCGCCGAGGCTGTCCGGAGACAAGCCCTCGTAGAAGCGGATCAGGTCCGCCACGGCCTCCAGAGTGCTCCTCACAGCCCGGTCCTCCGGGAGATCAGGTGGAAGTACAGGCGATCCGGCAGCAGGCGGAGTATTTTCAGGAAGCCGGTGAAGCGCCGCGGAAAGTGGATCTCGAAGCAACCGGAGGCAAACCCCCCGATGATCCGGCGGGCCGCCTCCTCGGCGGAGATCAGGGCCGGCATCTCGAAGTCGTTGCGGGCGGTCAGCGGGGTGGCCACGAAGCCCGGATTGATCAGGAAGACGGACACCCCGCGGGGCGACAGGTCCAGGTAGAGGGTCTCGGCGAAGTTGATCAGGGCCGCCTTGCTCGGCCCATAGGCCATCGCCCGGGGCAGCCCCCGGTAGCCGGCCACGCTGGCCACCACGGCCACCGCGCCGTGGCCCTGGCGCAGCAGCTGCGGCACCACCGCCGCCACCCCGTCCATGACCCCGAGCAGGTTGGTATGCACCGTCTGGCGCGCATTGTCGATGGTCAGCTCCCAGGCGCGCAGGGGTGAATAGGTCCCGGCATTGAGGATCACCAGGTCCACCCCGCCCCAGGTGTCGAGGATCTGCATCATCGCCGGGATGAAGGCCCCCGCGTCGGTCACGTCCAGGGGCAGGGCCAGCGCATCCCGAAAGCCTTCGGCCTGCTGGCGCAGGCGGTCCGCGCTGCGGGCCGACAGCACCAGGCGGGCCCCCCGGGCATCCAGGTCGGCGGCGAGGGCCGCGCCGATGCCGCTGGACGCACCGACGATCCAGACGCGCCGGTCCCGCCAGTCGGTGATCGGCGTGTTGAGGGGGCGTAACAGGGGCAGCAGGCCAGCCATGGGCGGATCCCTAGTCGCGCTTGCGGAAACTGAGGGTGACTTCGCCGAGGCGGACACCGAACTTGCTCATCACCGAACGGTTGAGCATGGTCCGGTCATCCATCAGGAACATCCAGTCGTCGAAATCCACGTTGTAGACCTTGCCGTCCACCGGAAGTGCCAGCACGTAGGTCCAGCGTAGCGCATTGCCCCGCACTTCGCCGCGGGCCTCGCCGACCACATCGTCGGCCCGACCGATGTAATGATGGGCATCGACCCGGGTCAGGGTCCACACCCGGCGCTGGGTGGTGCCATCCGAATAGGTGAAGCGCTCATCCAGGGTTCCCGTGCCGCCCTTCCAGCTGGCGGCGATCTCCACGTGAAAACGCTTGACCACCTTGCCCGAACGGTCCTGGAACATGCCGTGGGCGTCCAGGGTGCCGTCGAAGTAGCGGGGCAATTCGAGCTGCGGCGTCTCGGCGGCATACTCCAGCGGGTCCACCGCGGCACAGCCGGCCAGGCCGAGCAGGCCCGCCAGCGCGATCATCGTCTTTGTCATGCATCCCTCCCATCGAGGATTCGCCGCCAGCGCCACAGCAGGCCGGCGGCCAGTATCTTGAGGACAAGGGGCAAGCCCCCATAAACCGCGGCAAGGGCCGCCACAGCCTGGGGCGCGCGCGCGCCCGGCGAATAGCCCAGCACATCGAGCACCGGCAGGGCCAGCCCCGCGGCCAGCGCCAGGCTGGCCTTGGCGACAAAGGCCCAGCAGCCAAAGCAGGCGCCGGCCCACGGCGAGCGGATGCGTGCCAGCTGGTCGGCCAGGATCGCCGACGGCAAGGCCAGATCGGCGCCCAGGGCCAGCCCGGAGAGCACGCAGATCAGACCGAAGGCCCAGGCATCGCCGGCCCCCAGACTGCCTGCCCAGGCAAACACGACCACGGCCAGCCCCATGCCGGCCAGCCAGGCCAGCGGCTTACCGATTCGGCGGGCCAGCCCCACCCACAGGGGCAGGCCCGCCGCCCCCGCCACGAAATAGAGCGCCAGGAAGAGCCCGGACAGATCCTCCCGCTGCACCACATCGGCCACGAAGAACAGCACGGTGGAGGCCGGTATCGCCGCCGCCACCCCGTTCACCGCGAACACGCCGAGCAGCGCTGCAAAGGGCCGCTCGGACAGGGCCAGGCGCAGGCCGGCCCACGGACGTTCAGCCACGGGGGGCGGCCGCAGTCCGGCCGGCAGGCCCGGCAGGCTGACGAGCGCGACCAGTCCGAGCAGGGCAATGAACACCCCCGCCATGCGCGCGAGCCCTACCGGCAAGCTGCTCGCCAGCAGGCCCGGCAGCGCGGAGGCGAGCATCACGCCAAGCAGCCCGAAGCCCTCCCGGCTCGCCACCAGGCGGGTGCGCCCATCATCATCGCGCCCCAGCTCCGCCCCCCAGGCGGCGTGGTTGATCGTCGCCAGGGAATAGCCGATGCTCACCAGCACCAGGCCGCCGGCCAGCCACAGCGCTCCGGCGCCGGCGGGCGGCACCAGCAGCCCGCCCAGGCCCAGAGCCAGCGGCAACAGGGCCAGCGCAAGGAGCCCGCGGCGGGACGCGCGGCGGTCCGAAAACCAGCCGATCAACGGATCGGCAAGGGCATCGGCGACGCGGGTGGCGAGCAGGATGGCCCCCACCAGAGACAGGCTCAGCCCCATCTCCGCCGCATACAGATGGGGCACGTGCACATAGATCGGCAGGGCCGCAAAGGCCAGCGGCAGGCCGAGCAGTCCATAGCGCCAGCCCAGCCCGGCAGGCAGGGCGCCGGCGCTCATGAAGGCAGCCCGAACAGGCGGGCGCGCAGGGCCGGCACGCGGGTACGGCGGTCCAGCCAGATGGCGAAGAAGGTCTGGGCGAAGGCCGGATCGGCAACTTCGCCGACCAGCCGCCCCTGGTGGTAGAAAGCCGCACCGCGCCCGGGCAGGCTCACCCCGACGATGGTCTCTCCTTCGGCGACGTCCGGGAATACCCGCTCCAGGTCGGCCTTCCAGCGCTGCAGCGCGGCCTCGTCGCCAGAACCCAGGCGACGCATTTCGTCGAGGCTGGTGCTCACCAGCATGGACCGGCTGAAGCCCCGGGCATAGGTGAGGACCAACGCATAAGGCCGGCTGTCACTCCATTCCGGCCCGCTCACCCACAGGCTGGCGTCGTAAAGGCGCAGGCCGATGAAGCGTGCCTCGCCACTGCCCAGCATCCGCCAGCCCGGCGCCAGGGCGCGCACCGGCTCCGGCAGCGCCGCCGATGCGGCCGATGCGAGCAAGCACAGCAGCAACAGGACGACCCGCCGCACTTCAGGCATGGCTCAGCCGGAACTGATGCACATCCACGCTGCCGGCACGGAAGCCGGCCTCGCAGTAGGCGAGGTAAAAACGCCACAGGCGCACGAAGCGCTCGTCATAGCCGAGGGCACGCACCTGGGGGAGCTCCGCCTCGAAGGCCTGGTGCCAGCGCACCAGGGTGTTGGCATAGTCCTCACCGAAGGCGAGGTCGGAGGTGACCGTCAGCCCGGCCTGCACGGCGTGGTAACGCAGGACGAGGGGGCTGGGCAGCATGCCGCCGGGGAAGATGTAGCGCTGGATGAAGTCCGTCCCCTTGCGGTAGGACGCAAACAGGCTGTCGGCGATGGTGATGGTCTGGATCAGCGCATGCCCGCCCGGCTTGAGACGGTCACGGAGCTGGGCAAAATATGTGGGCCAGAAACGCTCGCCGACGGCCTCCAGCATCTCGATGGAGACGATGTGATCGTAATTGCCACGTACATCCCGGTAGTCGCACAGCTCGAAGTCCGCCCGGTCGGCCCAGCCGCCGCGCTCGGCCCGGGCCCGCGCCCAGGCCAGCTGCTCGGTGGACAGGGTAAGGCCCAGCACCCGGCAGCCGAACTCGGTGGCCGCCATTTCGGCGAAGCCACCCCAGCCGCAGCCGATCTCCAGGATCAGCTGCCCGGGCCGCGCGCCCAGCTGCTCGAGGATGCGCCGGTACTTGCGCCGCTGGGCCACCTCCAGCGACTCGCCCGCGGCCAGGCCGAGGGCGCTGGAGTAGGTCATCGTCGGGTCCAGCCACAGGCGGTAGAAGGGATTGCCCAGGTCGTAGTGGGCGCTGATGTTCCGCCGCGAACCGGCGCGGGTGTTGGCGCGCAGCAGGTGGGTCAGGCGATGCCCGATCAGGCGCCAGGCGCGCCCGTGGATGGCCGCCTGCACGCGGTCCCGGTTACGGGCCAGCAGGGTCAGGAGTCCCGCCAGATCGTTGGTGTGCCAGTCGCCGGCCAGCCACGACTCGGCAAAGCCGATGTCACCCTTGGCCAGCACCTCGTCGAACAAGGCCTCGTCCCCCACTTGCAGGTGCAGGCCGCCGGGGCCATGGCCGACCCGCCGGATCAGGCCGCCGGGCAGATGCACGTCGATGGCGCCGCCCTCGATGCTGTCCAGCAGGCCCAGCACGAGGCGGGTTCCGCGGCGCAGCCGGGCAGCCTGGCCGGCGGCCGAGCCGACAAAGGGCTGATCAAGCTGGTTCATGAAGAGATCTCCTCGGTGGGGGGTAGGGGTTTGCGGTGGAAGGGCACGCGCCGCAGGGCCAGGCGCAGGGCCTGCCAGTGGATGCGGGCGATGACGCCGAAGGTCATCAGGGGCAGGCGCGCCAGCCAGGCGGCCAGGGCGCGGCCGGTGAGCGGCTGCTCATGGCCCGACAGGCGGGTGGCGAGCTGGCAGCGCCCGCCCTCCCAGTAGTCGATGGCGGTGCTCACCACCCCGCCCTGGCGGGCGAAGCGGAAGCGGTACTCGCCGCGCACCGGGAAGAAGGGCGACACGTGGAACACCTTGCTTGCCCGCAGCTCGTCGCCCGGCAGGATGGGGCGGCGGTCCGGGTGGGCGACAAGATAGTTGTGGCGCTCGCCGAAGGTGTTGTTGACCTCCGCCAGCACGGCCCTCAGGCGGCCCTCGGGGTCGTGGCAGAACCACAGGCTGACCGGGTTGAAGAGATAGCCGAACATGCGCGGCATGGTCTGCAGCACGATCTCGCCATCCGCTGCGGCCAGCCCCTGGTCCTGCAGCAGCCCACGGATCCACGGCAGCAGCGGCGAGCCGTCCCGCGGGCCATGGTCGCGGCGGTGCAGAGAGAACAGGTTTGGCCGGTCGACCCCGAGCAGGGGCACCTTGAGTTGCCCGAAGCGGCTCAGGGGAATTCGCAGGGTGGCCAGCGGATAGATGAAGCGGTTATGGGCCGGCCAGGTCCGCTCATGCATCACGGCCCCCATGCAGACCACCGGCTCGAAGCGTGCATCGCCCATCAGACGGCCTCCACCAGCGGGCGGGCGTGCCCCTGCCACGGCGCCTGGACACCCAGGGCTGCCGCCACGGTGAGGGCCGACCTGAGACCATCCTCATGAAAGCCATAGCCCGTCCAGGCACCGGCGAACCAGCTGTGCCGGCGGCCCTGCAGTGCAAGCAGGCGGGCCTGGGCGTCGATCGCGCCCTGGTCGAAGACCGGGTGGGCATAGTCGTAGCGCCCGATCACGTGCCGAGGATCAGGTTCATCGAAGGGGTTCAGGCTGACCACCACCGGCGTGTCCACCGGCAGCGGCTGCAGGCGGTTGATCAGGTAGGACACCGACACCGGGCGCTCGCCCGGCAGCCCTTGTCCGGAGAAGTAGTTCCAGGCCGACCACACGCCGCGGCGCCGCGGCAGCAGGCGCGGATCGGTGTGCAGCCAGGCGTCGTTGCGCTGGTAGCGCACGGCACCGAGCACCGCCCGCTCCTCCTCCGTCGCTCCGTCGCCGAGCAGGGCCAGGGTCTGGTCGGAATGGCAGGCGAAGACCACCTCGTCGAAGCGCTCCTGCGCCCCGGTGGTCCGCACCAGCACACCGACGCCCTCCTCACGCTGCACATGCAGCACCGGCGTGTTCAGGCGGATCTCGCCGATGCCTGCGCCAAGCACCTCCACATAGCTGCGGGCGCCGTTCTTCACGGTGTACCAGCGCGGCCGGTCGAAGATCTGCAGCAGGCCGTGGTTGTGGCAGAAGCGTACGAAGGTGGCCAGCGGGTAGGCCATCATGCTGCGTGTCGGGCAACTCCAGATCGCCGCCGCCATGGGGATCAGGTACCAGTCGCGGAAGGGGGCGCCGTAACGGTGCAGGGCCAGGTAATCCCCCAGGGCGATGTCGGGCGTCTCGCCGCCCAGGGCCATCCGGGTGGTCTCCCGGTTGAAACGCCGGATGTCGGCCAGCATGCCCCAGAAGTCGCCCCTCAGCAGGTTGCTGCGCTGGGCGAAGAGGCTGCCCAGATCGCTGCCCGCCCATTCCAGGTCGGGAGTGGCCAGACTGACACCGAAGGACATCTCGCTCTCGACGGACTCCACCCCGAGCACGCTGAAGAGGGCGCACAGGTTCGGATAGGTGCGCCGATTGAAGACCAGGAAGCCGGTATCCACCGGAAAATCCCGGCCGTCGACGCGCACATCCACCGTGTGGGTGTGGCCGCCCAGGTAGTCGCCGGCCTCGAAGAGCACCACCTCGTGCTCACGGCTGAGCAGCCAGGCGCTGGCCAGCCCGGCGATGCCGGAGCCGATGACGGCGATGCGGCGGGCGCCGGGGTGGCGCGGCAGGAAATTGCCCAGGGGAGCCCGGTCCATGGCGCTCTCCTCAAGCCACCCGGCGCCGCAGCGCCAGGCGACGGGCGCGGGCGGCCACCCACTTCCGGAAGGAGGGGGAGAGACGCTTGCGCAGGATCAGACTATCGATGTCCATGATGGCTTCCTTCCGGGCGTGGTCAGGCATTGCGCCCCTCGATCAGGGCGTAGGCGGAGTGGTTGTGGATGGACTCGAAGTTCTCGGACTCCACGCTCCAGCGCTCGATCCGGGGCTCGGCCTTCAGGCGCAGAGCGACATCCCGGACCAGGTCCTCGACGAACTTCGGATTGTCATAGGCGCGCTCGGTGACCCACTTCTCGTCCGGCCGCTTGAGCAGGCCGAAAACCTCGCACGAGGCCTCCTCCTCGGCGATGCGAACCAGCTCCTCCAGGCTCATGTCCTCGCGCAGGGTCGCCGTGAGGGTCAGGTGGGAGCGCTGGTTGTGGGCGCCGTAGTCGGAGATCTTCTTCGAGCAGGGGCACAGGCTGGTCACCGGCACCACCACCTTGAGGGTCAGCGTCGGCGCCTGGCCCTGCTCCTGCTCCACGCATACGGCGGCATCCAGGTCGAGCAAGCTTTCCACGCCCGACACCGGTGCCTGCTTGCGCACGAAATACGGAAAGCGCATTTCGATGCGCCCGGCAGGTGCGTCGAGACGCTGCAAGGTGTCGCGGAACATGCTGCGCACCCCGGCCAGATCCAGGGCCTCGCGTTCGCTTTCGAGGACCTCCACGAAGCGCGACATGTGCGTGCCTTTCACGTCCGGCGGCAGGAAGACCGTCATCTCCAGGGTTGCTACGGTATGCCGGACCGCCCCCTGCCGATCGAGGAGGCGCAAGGGATAGCGCAGGCCGCGCACGCCGACCCGCTGGATGGCGAGCTGGCGGAGATCGGCGGATGACTGGATATCGGGGAGGTGGAATCGTTCGGGTGCGTTCACGGGCGGGCGCTCCTAGGGGCAGGGGGTGGGCTCAGGGACGGGCGGCAAGGGCCTTCTCGACCGCATTCACGAGGCTGCGGCTGTCGGGTGCCGTGGTGCTGGGGAAACTCAGGACCTTCTGGCCGCTTCGGTCGATCAGGTACTTGTGGAAATTCCACTTCGGCCGCTCGCCGGTGAGTGAGGCCAGCTGCTTGTACAAGGGATTGGTCCCTGCGCCGACCACCTCGGTCTTGGCCAGCATCGGGAACTTGACGCCATAGGTCAGGCGGCAAAAATCGGCAATTTCCTTGTTGCTGCCCGGCTCCTGGCTGCCAAAGTCATTGGATGGAAAGCCCACCACCACCAGGCCCTGGTCCTTGTAGCGGGCATACATCTTCTCCAGCCCGTCGTACTGCCCGGTGAAGCCGCAGTAGCTGGCGGTATTGACGACCAGCACCACCTTGCCCCGGTACTGGCAGAGATTCTGGGGCTGGTCGTCCTGCAGGCGCGGGAAGCGATGGTCGAGCAGCGCCGGGCAGGCCTCGTCGGCAGCCGCAGCAGGACCGGCGAGGGGGAGGAGGAACAGGGCCGCAGCCCAGTGGCCAAGAAATCGCATGGTGAGTCTCCAGAATCAGACAGGACGGTTCTGGTGGACAAAAATCTTCACATCCAGATCCTCGTCCAGGACAAACTGCGGCGAACGTTCCACGACGGCCGGGCCTTCCGCAGGCGCCGGGGCACTCGCCGCAGACACCATTCCGATAACTGCCGGGATGAACAGGAGGCCTGCCGTCAGCCACGCCCCGAGAGGTTTGCGATTGCCTGTCTTCATGACCGTTTGTCCTGGACAATAATTAATCATGTCCCTACACTAGGATCAAACCTCCGGCATGTCAACATTTTGTCCAGGACAAAATATGAACACATCTATTCCACCCTCCGGCCTTCCGATCGCCGCAGTGGAGCGCGACACCGGACTCGCCAAGGACACCCTGCGTGTCTGGGAGAGGCGCTACGGCTTCCCCTCCCCAGCCCGCGACAGCAACGGTGAACGGGTCTATTCCGCCGACCAGGTCGACAAGCTGCGCCTGATCCGGCGCCTGATCGACCAGGGGCTGCGCCCGGCCAAACTCATCGGCCTGGAGCCGGCCGCCCTGTCGGAACTCCTCGGCGGGCTCGGGACGGCGCATCCGGCAGCCGACCCGGCGCGCAGCGCCCAGTTCGAGACGATCCTGAAATTCGTGCGCCTGCACTTGCATGAAGACCTGCGCCGCAGCCTGCAGCAACTGCTCATGAAGCTCGGCCTGCAACGTTTTGTCGGAGAGGTGCTGGCGCCCCTCAACCTGCTGGTGGGCGATGCCTGGCTGCGGGGCGAGCTGGAGGTGCCCGAAGAGCACTTATATACGGAGCAGGTGCAGAATCTCCTGCGCGCGGCGATCAGCAGTCAGGCGGCGGCCAGCGAGGGGCGCCCGCGGGTGCTGCTGACCACCTTCCCGGACGAGCAGCATGCGCTGGGCCTGCTGATGGCCGAAGCCATGATGGTGCCGGAGGGCGCCTGCTGTATCTCCCTCGGCACCCAGACGCCGCTGGACGACATCCGGAACGCCGCCCGGGCCGGCCGCTTCGACATCGTCGCGGTCTCGTTCAGCGCCGCCTTCCCGGCCCGCCTGGCCCTCGACGGTCTGCGCAGCCTGCGCGAGGGCCTGCCTGGGGAGACCTCTCTGTGGGCCGGCGGTGCCGGCCTCCAGGGAATTGCCCGCAAGCTGCCCGACATCCGCATTTTCGATTCAATCGACGAGCTGCCCGACGCCCTGCGGATCTGGCGGGAGGCGCATCCGGCCCCCGCTCAGGAGTAGGTCGGGCTCGCCTCAGACATGCGCGGGCGCCGGAGCCAGGCGCAGCCTGGGGATCCGGGCCGGCGCCCAGTTGGCCAGGCTCCACGCCCACACCGCCGGCAAACCGGACTCGGCCAGCCCTGAGGGTGGCGCCTGCCCCAGGAAATCCAGCACCTCCACCAGCAGCGCGGCGGGCGCCATCCCCTCGACAGCACGGGCGAGGGTCTGCTTGGAGAGCTTCTCGCCAGCCGCATTGGCTGCCACCGGCAGGTGCGCATAGGCGGGCTGCGGCAAACCGAGCAGGCGCTGCAGCAGGATCTGGCGCGGCGTCGAGTCCAGCAGGTCGGCTCCCCGCACCACCTCGGTGACACCCGCCTCCCCATCATCCACCACCACCGCCAGCTGGTAGGCGAACAGGCCATCCGCCCTGAGCAGGACGAAGTCCCCCACATCGGCCAGCACATCCTCCACGACCCGTCCCTGCACGGCGTCGTCGAAGACCACCCCGCCGGGCGGCACCCGCAGACGCCACGCCCTCGGCACCCTCCCCGGCGCCAGTCCATCGCGGCAGGTCCCCGGATAGCGCCGGGTGCCGTCCCGCGCCAGCGCCGAGTCCGCCATCTCCTTCCGCGTGCAGGCGCAGGGAAAGAGATGAGCACCGGCCTTCAGGCGCTCAAAGGCTTCCCGGTAAACCGCCGTGCGCTGGCTCTGCCACACCACCGGCCCATCCCATTCGAAACCGAAATGCTCCAGGGTGCGCAGGATCCCCTCGGCGGCGCCGGGCACGGAGCGCGGCACATCCACATCCTCGATCCGGAGCAACCATTGCCCGCCCTGGCTGCGCGCCGAAAGGCAACTGCCCAGCGCCGCCACCAGCGACCCGAAGTGCAGGGGGCCGCTGGGCGACGGAGCAAAACGCCCGACAACCGGGCCCGGCATGACTCCGGAATGAGAACCCAGCACTTCTTTCATCTTTTTACAAACGACACAATATTTTTAGAATCATGGACTTATGCAAAAAGAATTTACAATTATAACTTTTGACATATTCCGTCTCCATCTCCCCGACTGGATAATCGAATACTCGAATTAGTCGAGGGTTCGATTGTCGCAGCGAAGCCGCTGCCGCGAAACGGGCACATCACCACCGACGCCTCACGCATCCAGCCGTCGTCCCGACGCATTTCGCATGAAATTTGGCAGCCTATCCCTCTTCCGTCAGGACACGAGGCCAGCACACTCCGCGAGGCCCCGAGCCTCCCCATCCGCGTTGTCTCACGCCCTGCGCCTGCACGCCACGGGCCAGTTGACCGCCCTGCTCTGCGTGATCGTGCTGTCCACCCAGGTCGATGCTCCGACAGCCCTGGCCACGTGGTGGGTGGCCCTCACCACCAGCCAGGCCGTACTGCTGATCATGGCCCATCCGCCGACCTGGTGGCAGGGCGGGGCCCCGCTGCGTGACCCCTTGCTGCGTCACTACTTCTCGGCGGCCAGTGCCCTGATCGGCGGCGGCACCTGGGGCACGCTGCCGCTGGTGCTTCCCTCCGACGCCCCGGCCCTGGCCCTGGCCACCCAGTACGCGGTGCTCGGCGGCGTGACGCTTGCCGGCGCCAGCATCCTGTCCAGCAGCCGGACGGCCTTTGCCGTCTTCATCACGGCCACCCTGCTGCCCCTTTTCATCCAGACCCTGGCCGACCCGCCTCCCGCCCTGCCCCATGGCAGCCTGCTGCTTGGCCTCTTCGTCCTGTTCGCCCTGGTGCTCAACAGCCTGCTGCACTCCACCCACCGCCGCGTCGTGCGCCGACGCTCCAGGGGCGCCACCCAGCTCGAGGCCCAGCAGCTGATGCTGGACAATGCCCGCGAGGCCATCGTGCTGACCCACGGGCATCGCATCCAGCGCTGGAACCGCAGCTTCGCCGACGTCATGCGCCTGCCTCACCACGCCGCCAGGCACCGCAGCCTGCGTCACTGCCTTGCCGACCCGGAAGACTGGCAGCGCCATGCACGTGCCGCCCTGGAGGCCTTTGATCGCGGCACCACCTACCAAGGCGTGACCCGCCTGCGGCGACGCGACGGAAGCGACTTCTGGGCCGAGATCTCCGGCCGCAGGATTGTCACAGGCACCAGCCGGTTACAGGCGGTATGGGTCGCTGCCGACATTTCCAACCGCCTCCGCGAGGACGCCCGCGACGCCCTGGCACACAACCAGCTGCGCAAGCTGGTCGAGCAGTCGTCGGACTGGTACTGGCAGACCGATTGCGAGCATCGCCTGATGCACATTGTTCACCACCGGGCTGGCGGCGATGAACGCCTGTGCCGCAACGTGGGACGCACCTGGTGGCAGTTTCCCCGCAGCGATCGCAGCCCGGGCCTGAGCGGCACGCAATTGCGGGAGATCTTCGAGGGTCGGCAGGGCTTCCGGGACCTCCGGGTGACGGTCCCCGACGGCATGCGTCCGCCGCTGCACCTGCACCTGTCCGGCACGCCGCGGCTGGACGACCATGGCGCCTTCGCGGGCTACCACGGCACGGCCACCGACGTCACCGAACAGATCCGCAGCACGGAGCGCATCCATCACCTCGCCTATCACGATCACCTCACCGGGCTGCCCAACCGGCGCCTGCTGAGCGACCGCCTCAACCAGGCCATCGCGCAGGCCCGCCGCAACCGGGAGCGGGTCGGGATCATTCTCCTCGACGTGGACGACTTCAAGCGGATCAACGACCTCGCCGGCCATTCCACCGGCGACCAGATCCTGATGGAAATCGCCGACCGGCTGCGCCACGCAGTACGCTCCTGCGACTCCGTGGCCCGCCTCGAGGGCGACGCCTTCGTGATCCTGCTCCCCGGGCTGGATCAGCTGCAAGACGCCGAACAGGTCGCCGCGAAGGTGCTCACCGCACTCCACGAGCCCATCCAGCGCCCCTTCCCCCGCTCTCCCCTGGGCGCCAGCATCGGGATCGCCCTGTTTCCGGAAGACGCCGACACCGCTGCAGGCCTGCTGGACGTCGCCGACATGCGCATGCAGCGTGCCAAGCGACGCGGCGGACAACGCATCGAAGGCTGAACCCGCCCCCCTGCTGCCGCTACAATGGGGCATGCATTGTCCTGCCCCCAGCCTCTCCTCCCTGCAACCGGACATCCCGACCGCCACCCGGACGGCACAGGTCTGGCGCATCGACGGAAGCCACATCGCAACGGGCGTAGACCAGCTGATCGAGGAAATCCCCGTCGCCCTGGTCTACAACGGCATCTCCCACGCCGTGCTGCTCGCCACCCCTGCCGACCTGGAAGACCTGGCGCTCGGCTTCAGCCTCAGCGAAGGCATCCTGGCCAGCCGCTCGGAGCTGTATGACGCCGAGCGGGTGGACGGCAGCCGGGGCATCGAACTGCGCCTGGAGATTGCTTCGGAGCGTTTCGCCAGCCTCAAGGCACGCCGGCGCAACCTGGCCGGGCGCACCGGCTGCGGACTGTGCGGGGTGGAAAGCCTGGACGCCCTGGCCCGCCCCCAGACCCACCTGCCCCCGCGCGCGCCGGTGCCCATCGAAGCGGCCTTTGCGGGCCTCGCCGCCCTGCCCGGCCACCAGCCGCTGCGCCAGACCACCGGCGCGGTACATGCCGCGGCGTGGATCGGACGGGACGGCGTGATCCACGCCCTGCGCGAGGACGTGGGACGGCACAACGCCCTCGACAAGCTGCTCGGCCACCTGGCCGCCACACGCGTCGACCCGGCCGGCGGCTTCGTGCTGGTGTCCAGCCGGGCCAGCTACGAGATGGTGCAGAAGACCCTGGCCCTCGGCATCGGCAACCTGGTGGCGGTGTCTGCCCCGACCGGGCTGGCGGTGGAGCTGGCAAGGGAGGCCGGCCTCGGCCTGGCCGGCTTCGCCCGCGACCGGCGCATGGTGATCTACGCCGGCGCCGAGCACTTCACCCCGCCGGGTCAGACGTAACGCAGACGCCGGCTGCGCTCCAGACGCTCGGCGTAACGCGGAAAATCGAGGCCTGTCCGGCTGCGCAAGGCTTTGGCCTGATTGGCGATCTCCCGCCAGCGGGGAGCAAAGCCGGGCGCCCTGAAGGCCAGCACGATGTCATTGCCGTCCTGCAGGGAGTAGCGCAGGACGCGGTCATCGAAGACCTCGGCGATCATCGCCAGATGGTCTTCACGGTCATCCCGCTCGCCCGCCAGGTTGGCCACCATCAGGCCCTTGCCGGTGAGCGCATCGTGCACCGACTGGTAGAAGGCCGTCGAGCTCACCGACCCCGACAGGCCGTGACGGTCGAAGGCATCCATCATGATCACGTCCGGGCGCTCCTCCCAGCCCGCGGCCTGCCCGACCCAGTCGGCACCATCCCCTTCGCAGACCCGCAGCCGGGCATCGTCGGAGGGCAGCTCAAAGACATCGCGGAAGGCAATCACGCGGGGATCGATCTCCACCACCGTGATGCGCGCCGAGCCCACATGGCGATGACAGAACTTGGCCAGCGAGCCCCCACCAAGCCCGAGCATCAGGATCTGGCGAGGCCGCGCCAGGAACAGCAGGAAGCTCATCATGGCCTGCGTGTAATCGAGCTCCAGCGCAAACGGGTCCTTGAGGCTCATGGTGCTCTGGATCAGCGACAGGGAGAAATGCAGGCTGCGGGTCTGGCCGTCGTCAATCACGAAGGGCTTGTCATATGCCCCGGACACCACTTGGCGCAACACGCCCTGTCGATCGCAATCCGCCTCCTCGAGCAGGTGGATGGTGTCCGAATCGGAAAAGAAGGGGCTGGGCAGGACCAGTATGGCGGGGGCTTTCGAGGCAGGCACGGCAGAACCGGGTGGGTACGACAGGGCGCCATTGTACGCCCCGCATGCAGCCCCGACGCCCCCTGCACGGGGGCGCCGGGACGCTGCATGCGGCGGAGGGCAGGACAGACCGGCCAGTGCGACACTATTTAAAGATTCTGCAGCGCCTGCCGTAAGCCCGGCAGTCAAGCCTCTCCGCAAGGTGAAATTGACCTCAGACCAACGCCCACTGGATGTCAGCCATGACCATATCCCACCGCCTCATGCTCATTGTCGGTACAGCCCTGCTCGGTCTGATCGCCCTTGCCGGCATGTCCTACCAACAGATCAGTCGTGTGTTCGAAGATGCAAACTTCAGCACGGTCAATGTGATTCCAAGCATGCTGATCCTGTCGGAGACTGCAATCGACGCGGGGCGCTTGCGGGTCCGCACCTACCGCCACGTCCTGACTACCGATGCCAAGGAGATGGAGGAGATCGACAAGTCCATCCTGAGCGTCCGCCAGGCGATCGAACAGCAGTTCAAGGCCTACGAACCACTCGTCGCCGATGCGGAAGACAAGCAATTGCTCGACGCAGAACGAGCGGCTTTCCACGAGTACAACAAACGGGTGGACGAGCTCCTCGTGCTGTCGCGCCAGAACCGGACGGAGGAGGCGCGCACATTGCTGAATTCGGCGGCGCCCTATGCCACCCGCTTTGCGGACGAGCTGAGTGCCCACATGAAATACAACGAGCGGATCGGCAAGGAGGCCGCCGCCAAAGCGGTCGGCACGCTCAGCAGCGCATTCCGGATCAATATCGGCGTGCTGGTCGCAGCGGGGCTGGTCCTGGCCGCCCTGAGCATCACCACCATCCGCAGCATCACCAGCCGGCTCGACGAGGCCAACCGCTCCGCCGCACGCATCGCGTCCGGCGACCTCGCCGCCGGGCATGGCGCGATGAAGGGCAACCAGGACGAGATCGGCAAGCTGCTGAGCTCCCTCGATGCAATGCGCGCGGACCTGGCCCGGACCATCGGCGAGATCGTCACCGAGTCGGAGCAGGTTGCCCAGTCCGCCAGCCAGCTGTCCAGCGCCGCCCAGCAGGTGTCGGTCAGCAGTGAGCAGCAGTCGAGCGCCACCTCGGCAGCGGCGGCGGCGGTGGAAGAGCTGACCGTCAGCATCGACCACGTGGGCAACAGCGCCGAGGATGCCAGCCGCCGTGCCCAGGCGGCCGAGGGCCTGGCCAGCCACAGCGGGCGTGGTGTGGACAGCGCGGCCCAACGGATCGCGCAGGTCGCGCAGCAGGTGGAGAACACCGCCCAGCAGATCCAGACCCTGTCCAGCCATGTCCAGCAGATCGACCGCATCACCATCGTCATCCGCGAAGTGGCCGATCAGACCAACCTGCTGGCACTCAATGCCGCCATCGAAGCAGCCCGCGCCGGCGAACAGGGCCGCGGCTTTGCGGTGGTCGCCGACGAGGTGCGCAAGCTGGCCGAACGTACCACCAGCTCGGTCCAGGAGATCAGCGCAGTCATCGGCACCATCCAGCAGGGCGCCACCGATGCGGTGACCAGCATGCAATCCAGCCGGAGCCTGGTCAGCGAGGTCGTGGTCGATGCCGGCCGGGCCAGTGAGTCGATGGGCGAGATCCGCGAATCCGCCGCAACCATGCAGCAGGCCATCGGCGGCATCAACGACGCGCTGCAGGAACAACGGGGCGCCTCCACCGACCTTGCCCGCAACGTCGAGTCCATCGCCCAGATGTCGGAAGAGAACTCGGCCGCGGTCAGCGAAGTGGCCAGCACCGCCCACACCCTGCAATCGGTATCGAACAGCCTGAAGACCAGCGTGTCGCGCTTCCGGCTGTAAGCCTCCCCCTGACTCCCGGGC
>WBTZ01000250.1 GCA_009026175.1 Zoogloea sp.
GGGCAGGGCAGTGCGCCGGCGCCGGGCGGGGGCGCGCCCGCCGATGCCCCGGCACGCAACGCCGAGCCGGCCTTCGAGCAGATGGTGGCCTGTGCCCACTGCGGCCTGCATGTGCCGGAGAGCGAGGGCCTGAAGGGTGGAGGCCAGTTCTACTGCTCCGATGAACACCGCCGGCTGGGGCCCCGGGCATGAGAACCGAGCTTGCCGCCGCCCTGGACATGCAGTTGTCCGGCGGTGAGCAACGGGCCGAACCCCTGCGTTATCTCAACCTGTTCCGGCTGATCCTGGCCGGTGTGTTCCTGGTGGCCGGCCGCTTGCTCCAGCTGGGCGCGGATTCTCCGGTCGTCTTCATCGCCGCATCCTTCGCCTACATGGCGGCGGTCCTGATCCTCGGCTTCCGCGATGCCGAGCGCCTGCTCGGCCTGGACCGCCTGGTGAGCCTGCAGGTGCTGGTGGACATCACCCTGCTGACCGTCATCATGTGGGCCAGCGGAGGCTATCGCAGCGGCATCCCCATCCTGCTGCTGGTGGCCCTGGCCGGCGCAGGGCTGGTCGGGCAGGGGCGCATGGTGCTCTTTTACGCGGCCTATGCCACGGTCGCGGTGCTGCTGGAGAACGCTTACCGCTGGCTGGTCGGGCGGGATGCGGCCGACTTCGTCACGGTCGGGATCACCTGCATCGGCTTTTTTGCGATCGCCCAGGTGGCTCGCCTGCTGGCCCAGCGGGCGCTCGCCAACGAGGATCTGGCGCGCAGGCGCGGCGCCGACCTGGCCAATCAGCTGCGACTGAACCGGCAGATCATCCAGGACATGCAGGACGGTGTGCTGGTGGTGGGCGAGGGGGCCGAGGTGCATCAGTTCAATCCCCAGGCCATTGCGCTGCTCGGCACGCCCCTGCGGGAGGGCGAGCGGCTGCACGATTGCGCGCCAGCCCTGGCCCGCGAGCTGGCCCGCAAGGACACCCTCGGGGTGTCGGCCCACAGCATGCGGGCGGAGGGGAGCGGCAAGATGCTGCTGGTGCGCTTCCTGCCTGCCGGCGAGGCTGACGATACCCTGATCTATCTCGAGGATTTCGACCGCATCCACCGCCAGATCCAGCAGGTCAAGCTGGCCGCCCTGGGCCGCCTGACCGCCAGCATCGCCCACGAGATCCGCAATCCGCTGGCGTCGGTATCCCAGGCGGCGGAACTGCTGGCCGACGAGAAGCGCAGCGAGATGCAGGCCCGCCTGATCCGCATCATCGGCAACAACGCCCAGCGCATCGACCGGCTGGTCGGCGACGTGCTGGCGCTGGGACGGCGGGACGAGGCCCTGCCGGAGGCCCTGCCCCTGAAGGTCTTCATCGACGAATTCCTGGACGAGTTCGAGCTGGCTGGCGGCACCGCCGTGGAGGGCGTGGTGGTCAGCGAGATTCCACCTGCCCTGACCCTGGCCATGGACCGCACCCACCTGCGCCAGATCCTCTGGAACCTGGTCGGCAATGCGCGCCGCCACAGCAGCGGCAAGCCGGCGGCGGTGCGCATCCGGGCCATCACCCTGGAAGACGGCCGGGTAAGCCTCGAGGTGGCCGATGACGGCCCGGGGATTGCCGAGGCCTTGCGGACCCAGGTGTTCGAACCTTTCTTCACCACCCATTCCAAGGGAACGGGCCTCGGGTTGTACATCGCCCGGGAACTCGCGGAGGCCAATGGTGCCAGTCTCGAACTGTGCCCGGCTGACGGAGGTGGCGCCCGTTTCCGCCTTACCGGACGAGCCAAGCCATGACCCAGACTGAAAGAAGGGCCCGCTCCGGCGGCCCTGATGTGCTGATCGTCGACGACGAAGACGATATCCGGGAGTTGCTCGAACTCACCCTGCTGCGCCTCGGCCTGGCCAGTGACGGGGCGGCGACCCTGGCCGAGGCCCGCGAGTTGCTCGGCGGGCGACGCTATCGCCTGTGCCTGACCGACATGCGCCTGCCCGACGGGGACGGCCTCGAACTGGTGCGCTACATCTCCGAGAATATCCGCGACTTGCCCGTGGCGGTCATCACCGCCTTCGGCAGCATGGATAACGCGGTGACGGCCCTCAAGGCGGGGGCCTTCGACTACCTGGCCAAGCCGGTGTCGATCGACCAGCTGCGGGCCCTGGTCAAATCGGTGTTCTCGGTGCGCCCCAAGGAGGACGAGGCGGGGCGCAAGGACACCTCCAGCCTGATCGGCGATTCACCGGCGATGGTGCAGGTGCGCTCGTTGATCGAGAAGCTCGCCCGCAGCCAGGCGCCGGTGTTCATCTCCGGCGAGTCGGGCAGCGGCAAGGAGCGGGCCGCGCGGATGATCCACGAGCTGGGGCCGCGCGCGGCGGCGCCCTTCGTGGCGGTCAACTGCGGTGCCATTCCCGAGAACCTCATGGAAAGCGAGTTCTTCGGGGCGCGCAAGGGCGCGTTCACCGGTGCCGAGACCGACCGGGAGGGCTTTTTCCAGGCTGCCCATGGAGGCACCCTGTTCCTTGACGAGGTGGGCGACCTGCCCTTGCCGATGCAGGTCAAGCTGTTGCGCGCGATTCAGGAAAAGAAGTTCCGGCGCCTTGGCGATACGGCCGAGACGGCGGTCGACGTACGTATCCTCAGCGCCACCCACCAGAACCTGAAGGCCATGGTGGAGGCGTCCCGCTTCCGGCAGGACTTGTTCTACCGGCTCAACGTGATCGAGCTGCGCATGCCCACCCTGCGCGAGCGCATCGAGGACATCCCCGGCCTGGCGGAGATCCTGCTGGAGCGGCTCGCCGAGTCGTCGGGGCAGCCGGTGGCCAGGCTCAGCGATGACGCGGTGGCGGCGCTGAAGACCTACTCCTTTCCCGGCAACGTGCGTGAGCTGGAGAACATCCTGGAGCGTGCCCTGGCCTTGTCCAGCGGCGAGCTGATCCATGCGGAGGACCTCCTCCTGGACCCCTCTGATGTGGGGGAAACCCACCCGGCGGCGCCGGCGGAGCCGGGCGGGGCGGATCTGCAGGACTACCTGGACAAGGTGGAGCGCCATGCCATCGAGGAGGCGCTCGAGAAGTCCGGCGGTAACCGTACCGCTGCGGCGCGGGCCCTGGGGGTGACCTTCCGCTCCCTGCGCTACCGCCTCGAGCGCCTGGGCATGAAGGAGTGACGGACCCCGCCCCAGCCCCGGCAGAAGACCCTCAGGACGCCGTCCAGCGGGTGGTCAAGGTCCGCCGCGACTACAACACCTGGGTTGCCCGCGAAACCATCGAGGATTACGCCCTGCGCTTCACCCCGCGCAGTTTCCGGCGCTGGTCCGAACTGCGGGTGGCCAACACCGCCTTTGGCGTGGCCTCCTTCCTGGTCCTGGAGGCGGTGGGGGCGACCCTGCTGGTCAGCTACGGTTTTTCCAACGCCTTCTGGGCGATCCTCGCCACCGGGCTGATCATCTTCCTGGCGGGCCTGCCGGTGAGCATCTATGCCGCCCGCTACGGGGTGGACATGGACCTGCTGACCCGCGGCGCCGGCTTCGGCTACATCGGCTCCACCCTGACCTCGCTGATCTACGCCTCCTTCACCTTCATCTTCTTCGCCCTCGAGGCGGCGATCATGGCCTACGCCCTGGACCTCGCCTTCGACATACCGCCGGCCTGGGGCTACCTCATCTGCGCGGTGGTGGTGATCCCGCTGGTCACCCACGGGGTCACCGCGATCAGCCGCCTGCAGACCCTGACCCAGCCCCTCTGGCTGATGATGCTGGTGGTGCCCTACGTGTTCGTCTTCATGGAGCGGCCCGACGTGCTCAGCGGCATCACCGGCTATCCGGGCGAGCGCGGAGGCGGCGGGGGCTTCCACCTGCCGGCCTTCGGGGCCGCGCTGACGGTGGGTATCGCCCTGATCACCCAGATGGGGGAGCAGGCCGACTACCTGCGCTTCATGCCCGAGAAGACCCCGGCCAACACCCGTCGCTGGTGGGCCGGAGTGCTCCTCGGGGGGCCGGGCTGGGTGGTGC
>WBTZ01000251.1 GCA_009026175.1 Zoogloea sp.
ATGAATGAGCCTCTCGATATGAAATCGTCCCGCGGAGGGACTGTGGGGTTTCACGATCCGAGGCTGGCTGGCTTGGCTAGCGGTTGGCTGGCTTGCCCAGAAGATCTTGTGACAATATTAACGCAAATGAGAATGATTGGCAATAACTAGGCTGGCGTCGCCACATCCGGAACTTGCCGCAGCGCCGGTTCGGGAGGCGGCCCCCCTTGCCGGCGCCTGTGAAGGCAGGTCTGTGCAGACGGATCAGCGGAAGCCGGCCCGGTCGTAGATGCGCTGGGCTTCGACGATGGTGTCGGCGAGCTTGCCGACCGGCATGGCGTCGGCCTTGAAGTTGCTGCCCATGGTCTCGAGGCCCCGGTTGGAGATCTTCACGCCGGCCACCACCGGCCATTCATTGTTGCCGTTGGCAAAATAGTTCTGCGCATCGGGGGAGGCCAGGTACTCCAGGAACTTGACCGCCGCTTCCTTGTGCGGGGCGTTCTTCAGCATGCCGCCGCCGGAGATGTTGATGTGGGTACCGTAGCTGGCCTGGTTGGGCCAGATGACGCCGATGCGCTCGACGGCCTTGCGATCGTCCGGTTTGTCGGACTTGAACATGCGGGCCAGATAGTAGGAGTTGACCAGGGCCACGCCGCATTCGCCGGCACCGACCGCCTTGATCTGGTCGGTGTCGCCGCCCTTGGGCGCGCGGGCGAAGTTGGCCACCAGGCCCTTGGCCCATTCCTCTGTCCTGGCCGCGCCGATGTGCTGGATCAGGGCCGAGCCGAGGGACAGGTTGTAGGCATGGTTGCCGGAGCGGGTGCACACCTTGCCCTTGAGCTCGGGCTTGGCCAGGTCTTCGTAATTGCGGACCTGGTCGGCCTTGACGTCGAGCTTGTTGTAGACGATGACCCGGGCGCGGGTGGAATAGGCAAACCAGCGGTCGGTGCGCAGATTGGCGGGAATGGCCGATTTGAGCAGGGCCGAGTCGACGGTGGCGAAGATGCCGGCCTGGTCGGCAGCGGCCAGGCGGGCCGCGTCGACGGTGATGAACACGTCGGCCGGGCTGTTGGCGCCCTCGTTGCGGATGCGTTCGAGGAGCTCCTCTTCCTTGCCTTCGATGCGGTTGATCTTGATGCCGGTCTTGGCCGTGAAGTTCGAGTAGAGGGCTTCGTCGGTCTGGTAGTGGCGGGCGGTGTAGAGGTTCAGTTCGGTGTCGGCCGCCACGGAGGTGCCGGCGATGCCAATGCCGGCCAGCAGGGTGGCGAGGATCTTGAAGTGGGTCATGGTCGGAACACGTGGAAGTCTGGTGACGTGCCGATGGTATCGAGACTCTCTATTGATTGCAAATGAAAGTCATTCTTGTTTGATGGGCTCCAATCCGTAGCCGGCCCGGGCCTTCAGGCACTGGGCGTCGCCCGCTTCGACGCTACGGCAGGTGTCCGGGCGCTGGTCGTACACTGCGCAGCTCACCGACTCCCCCACCCGGCCCTGCAGGGCGACGCAGCGAGGCCGGGCCCGGTTGGTGCCGACCATGCAGCTGAGCCACGGGGTGACGGCTTCGGTCAGGTCTTCCGGCAGGCCGCGGGCTTCGGCTTCAGCCCAGTAGAAGGACACGCGGAAGTGGGCGCAACAGGCGCCGCAGGTGGTGCAGGGACTGGCTTCGGGGCTGCTCATCGGATCGTCGCAGGGCGGGTGGAGGGGCAGAATTCTGGCACGGCAGAAGAGGCTCACGCATCGCCGGAGGTGTGTGCTGGAGGGGGCGGACAGGCCTTGTCATCCTCCTGTTGCACCGACATCAGGTAGCGGACCAGCATGCCGTCGCCGTCGAAGTACTCGTCAAGCGGAGTAAGGCTGCCAATCCGGTCGAGGCGGAAGCTGCGGAAACCGCCGCGCAACTCGCACCACGCGCCGAGGGTCCAGGTTTCACCCCAGAAGACGAGCCCGAGGGGCTGGATGACCCGCTCGCTGGACAGGCCGTCGGCCCGGGAATAGGCGAGGCGCAGCTTGCGATGGGCGGCAATGCTCGCGCGCAGCTCCGTCATCGGGGCGCGCATGGCCTCGGGTACGTGAAAACCGGGGACCAGCAGCGCATCCCGTGCCGGGTCCTGGCGCAGAGCCTGGGGCAGGACCGACTCGATGCGCACCAGGGCGCGCTCGGCGGCGCGTCCCAGAGCGGGGTCGGCCCAGCTGCGCACCATGCGGCTGCCGAGGGCCAGGGCTGCCAGTTCCTCGGCGTCGAACATCAGGGGGGGCAGGCGGTAGCCCGGCCGCATCAGGTAGCCCACGCCGGCCTCGCCGCTGATCGGCACGCCGGAGCGGCCGAGGTCGGCCACATCCCGGTAGATCGTGCGCTCCGACACTTGCAGGGCGTCGGCCAGCTCGCGGGCGGTGACGGCGCGGCCCCGGTCGAGCAGCAGGACGATCTGGAACAGGCGGTCGGCACGGCGCATGGTGGGCTCCTGACATAAGGCTGTCAGGATACTGCGCGTTTGAGCCGTTCTGGTAATGCCTCCTGACAGAAGGCTGTCAGGAGGGGCGGTGCAGACTGGGTGCTCCTGTCATTTCTCAAACAAAGGAGCACATCATGCAGCGACTGATCAACTGGTTCGAAATCCCGGTTTCCGACCTGGCCCGCGCCAAGACCTTCTACGAGGAGACCTTCCAGGTGGTGCTCCGCATCGAGAACATGGGCGACGTGCAGCTGGCGGTCTTCCCGTATGCCGAGCCGGCCACCGGCGGTGCCCTGCTGGCCTGTCCGGAGGGGCGCCCCGGAGAGCACGGGGTGGTCATCTACCTGGACGGCGGCGCCGACCTGGCGCAGCCCCTGGCCCGTGCCGTGGCGGCAGGGGGCCGGGTGCTGATGCCGAAGACCGAGATCAGCCCGGAGATCGGCCATATCGCCCTGTTTGCAGACAGCGAGGGCAACCGCATCGGCCTGCACTCGCCGGGGCGCGTAGCAGGCTGATTGCGGCCCGGCGCCGCCCTCAGAGCAGCACGAAGTCCTTCGGCTCCAGCGGCGCCGGCAGGTTTGCCAGCCCGCGGTATTCGCCCAGGTCGATCTCGATGCGGCGGGTGATGGCATCCAGCGGCAGGTCGTTCTGGGCGGTGCCGAAGGGCTCTTCCAGTTCGTCACCCAGCGCGTCCAGGCCGAAGAAGGTGTAGGCCACCAGGGCGGTCAGCAGTGGGGTTGCATGGCCGAGGGAGTGGACCAGGCCGAAGGGCAGCAGGATGCAGAAGATGTGGGCGGTGCGGTGCAGCAGCAGGGTGTAGGCGAAGGGCAGCGCGGTGTGGCGGATGCGCTCGCACGCGCCCTGGATGGCCGTCAGTTGATCGACGTGGGCTGCCATCATGACGTAAGTGACCGAATCCAGGCGGCCGGCCTGGTGGGCCTCCAGCAGCAGGGCGGTGATGCGCCGGAGCAGGCCGTCCGGCAGGTTGCGGCAGCGTGCCAGCGAAGCCTGCTCGGCGTTGTCGAGCAGGTCAACCAGCTCGGCCAGCACCGGGCGGTCACGCAGGCTGGCGGTCAGGGCGCGGGTATAGGCCGTGGCGAGGCGCAGCAGGTCCTGACGCTGGCGTACCCCGGCCGCGTCCGTTTCGAGGATCTGGCTGTCGCGGGCGAGGGTGCGCATGACCACGAGAAGATTGCCATAGTGCTTGCGGGCTTCCCACCAGCGGTCGTAGCAGGCGTTGTTGCGAAAGCCCAGGAAGAGGGACAGGGACAACCCGAGGAAGGTGAAGGGGCCGGTGGCGAAGTCGGGAAAGCGGGGGCCGGTGAGGTCGGCGGCCAGGGTCACCAGGGCCGCGACTGCGGTGACGAAGAGGACCTGGGGCAGGATCAGCGGAATGATGGAGCCCTTCCAGATGAAGAAGAGCTGACGCATCGTGGGGCGGGGGCGAACGATCATGGGAGAACGGAATGGGTCC
>WBTZ01000063.1 GCA_009026175.1 Zoogloea sp.
CACCGTGGCCGCCTCCCGGGCCGGCAACCAGGCACCGGCCAGGCCGGCAAGACCGCCGAGCAGCACGTAGATCGCGCTGGTACCCGCCTCGAACTGCAGCCGGGGGCTCAGGCCGGAGAAATAGCCGGCCCCCAGGTCGCCACCGAGGAGGGTCAGCGCGCCCCAGGCCAGGGCGTGGCCGAGGGCGACGCCCAGCAGGCCGCCGGCCAGCCCCACCACCACGCCCTCGGCCAACAACCAGCGGAACAAGGTGGCCCGGGCCAGCCCCAGGGCGCGCAGGAAGGCAAACTCGGTGCGTCGCCGCACCACCGACAAGGCCTGGGCGGAGAACACCAGGAAGCCCCCGGTGAGCAGGGCAATGGCCGCCAGCAGGGTCAGGTTGACCCGGTAGGCGCGGGACAGGTTGGCCGCCTCGTCCTCGGCCGCGGCCGGCACCTGGATCAGCACACCGGCCGGCAGGCCGGCCTGCAGCGCCGCCCTCACGGCGTCAGCCGCGAAGCCCTCGCGCAGGCGCAGGTCGATGCGGGTCAGGCGACCGAGGCGGCCGAAATGCCACTGGGCACCGGCAATGTCCATCACCGCCAGGCGCCGTCCGGCCTCCAGCCCAGGCAGATCGCCGGCCACCCGCAAGGCCAGCGGCGCACTGCCGGCCTGCACATGCAGCCGGTCGCCCGGCCTCACACCCAGGGCCTGGCGGGCCCCCTCGCCAAGGAACACGGCATCATCAGCCAGTGCGGCAAAGCGATCATCACGATTGCCGCCATCGACGGCCCGGGGCAGCAGACGCGGGCTGACCTGCGCCAGGGCAAACAGATCCACCCCCAGCACGGTCAGGCTGTCGTCCCGGCCTGCCAGGCGCGCCTCGACCTCCAGCACCGGGCTGGCCGCGGCGATCTCCGGACGCTCCGCCAGGCGGGCGTACAAGGCCTCGTCAAAGCCTCCCCGCGGCCCCACCACCTGCAGGTCGGCCTGGCCCGACAAGGTGCGCAGGCCACGGCCGAACTCCCCCAGGGCCGACTCATGCACCACCTGTACGGCCATGCCGAGGGCCACACCGAGCACGATGGCGGCCAGCGAGAAGAGGGTCGCCATGCGCCGGCGCGCCAGGGACCCCAGGAACACCGGGGCCAGCGCCAGGATGCGCGCCTCCGGCCGCAGCGCGCCATCCGTGGGCTGACGGTGTCCGCTCATGCCGCCAGGCCTTCCGCAGTCAGGCGCAGCACCCGGTCGGCGGTGGCGGCGGCCTCCAGCGAGTGGGTCACCAGGATGCCGACGGCGCCCGCCTCCCGGATGCGCCCGGCCAGCAGTTCGAGCACCCGCCGGGCATTGGCCGGGTCCAGGTTGCCGGTGGGTTCGTCGGCCAGCACCAGGCGGGGCCGGTGGACCAGGGCGCGGGCGATGGCCACCCGCTGCATCTCGCCGCCGGACAGCTCCCGCGGCCAGCTCGCCGCCCGCGCGCCCAGCCCCACGGCTTCGAGCAGCCGCAGCGCGGGTGCCTCCGCGGCACGCGCGTCCTGCCCCTGCAGCCACAAGGGCAGGGCCACGTTCTGGGCGACCGTCAGGTGGGGCAGCACGTGGAAGGCCTGGAAGACGAAGCCCAGGCGGTCCCGGCGCAGCACGGTCAGGGCATCCTCGTCGAGGGCGGCGTAGTCGGTGCCGTCCAGGCACAGGCGGCCGCCGTCGGGCCGGTCGAGGCCGGCGATCAGGTTGAGCAGGGTGGACTTGCCGACACCGGACTCGCCGACGATGGCCACATACTCGCCGGGCGAAAGGCGCAGGGACAGGCCATCCAGCACCGGACGGCCGTTGAAATGGCGGGACAGGTTTTCGATTTCGAGCATGGGCAGTCAGAGCAGGCTTTACAGCGTCGGTTCCGTAGCGTGCGCAGGGTATACTCCGCGCGCCCATGCCCGTCGACCACTACGAGAACTTCCCGGTAGCCTCCTTCCTGCTGCCCGCGCACCTGCGCGAGCCGGTGGAGGCCATCTATGCCTTTGCGCGCAGCGCCGACGACATCGCCGACGAAGGCGATGCCGTGCCGGTGATGCGCCTGGCCCGCCTCAACGATTACCGGCGGGCGCTGATCGCCATCGAACAGGGCCGCCCCTTCGACGACCCGAGCCTGGTGCCCATCTTCGAGCGCCTGGGCCGCAACATCCGCGCCCACAAGCTCCCCCTGGGCCTGTTCCGCGACCTGCTCGACGCCTTCAGCCAGGATGTGGGCAAGACCCGCTACACCGATTTCGACGAGCTGCTCGACTACTGCCGGCGTTCCGCCAATCCGGTGGGTCGCCTGCTCCTGCACCTCTACAGGGCCGACACGCCGGACAACCTGGTGATGTCCGACCAGATCTGCACCAGCCTGCAGTTGATCAACTTCTGGCAGGACGTGGCGGTGGACTGGCAGAAGCAGCGCATCTACCTGCCCCTGGCCGACATGACCCGCTTCGGCGTGGGCGAGGACTGCATCGCCCGGGGCCAGGTCACCCACGAATTCACGGCCCTGATGGACTTCCAGATCCAGCGGGCCCGCTGCATGATGCTGCACGGCGCGCCCCTGGCCCGCCGCCTGCCCGGCCGCATCGGCTGGGAACTGCGCCTGGTGGTGCAGGGCGGGCTGGCCGTGCTCGACAAGATCGAGGCCAATGGCTACGACGTGTTCCGCCGCCGCCCGGCCCTCGGCAAGACAGACTGGCTGCGCCTCGCCTGGCGCGCCGCGACCCGGTAGCCCCCATGACCGACCCTCACGCCTACTGCCAGGAAAAGGCCGCCAGCAGCGGCTCCAGCTTCTACTACAGCTTCATGTTCCTGCCCCCCGAGCGGCGCCAGGCCATCACGGCGCTGTATGCCTTCTGCCGGGAGGTGGACGACGTGGTGGACGAATGCCACGACATGCAGATCGCCCAGACCAAGCTGGACTGGTGGCGCAACGAAGTCCGCCAGATCGCCGACGGCAGCCCCAGCCATCCGGTGGGCCTGGCCCTGAAGGACGTGTCCGCGCGCTTCAGCCTGCCCCGCGAGCAGTTGCTGGAGATCATCGACGGCATGCAGATGGACCTGCAGCAGACCCGTTACCTGGACTGGAAGGCCCTGCACCTGTACTGCTACCGGGTGGCCAGCGTGGTCGGCCTGCTGTCAGCCGAGATCTTCGGCTACACCAACCGCCAGACCCTCAAGTACGCCCACGACCTGGGGCTGGCCTTCCAGCTCACCAACATCATCCGCGACGTGGGCGAGGACGCCCGCCGCGGCCGCATCTACCTGCCCATCGACGAACTGCAGAAGTTCAACGTGCCGGCGCGCCAGATCCTCGACGGCAAGTACGACGACAACTTCCGCCAGCTGATGGTCTACCAGGCCTCGCGGGCGCGGCAGCTGTACGACCAGGCCTTCGCCCAGTTGCCGGCCGAAGACCGCAAGGCCCAACGCCCGGGCCTGATCATGGCCGCCATCTACCGCACTCTGCTCGACGAGATCGAGGCAGACGGCTTCCAGGTGCTCGACCGCCGCACCTCGCTGACGCCCCTGCGCAAGATCTGGATCGCCGGCCGCACCTGGTTCCTGGGATGAGCACTGTCCCGCTGGCCGACGGCCCCCGCACGGCACCGGAGGCAGCCCGGTGAGCCTGCCTGTCCAGGTCGGCATCATCGGCGGCGGCTATGCCGGCTTTGCCGCCGCCGTGACCCTCGCCCGCGGCGGCGCCCGGGTCTTCCTGTACGAATCCTCGCGCACCCTGGGCGGCCGCGCCCGGGTCGTCGAGAAGGACGAGCTCCGTCTCGACAACGGCCAGCACATCCTGCTCGGCGCCTACGAGGAAACCCTGCGCATGCTGCGCCTGGTGGGCGTGAAGCCCGGCGTCCTGGAAACCCGCCGGCTGGCCCTGGTCTACCCCGGGCTGTGCAGCCTCAAGGCCGCCGCCCTGCCCGCCCCGCTGCATCTGGCGCTCGGCCTGCTCACCGCCAAGGGTCTGGACTGGTCCGACAAGCGGGCCATGGCGCGGCTGATGAGCCACCTGAAGAAGCTGCGTTTCCGGGTCGAGCCCGACCGCAGCGTGGCCGAACTGCTGGCCGGGACCGGCCAGACCGAAAGGCTGTCCCGGCTGATCTGGGAACCCCTCTGCGTCGCCGCCCTCAACACCCCGGCGGCCAGCGCCTCCGCCCAGGTGTTTGCCAATGTCTTGCGCGACAGCCTGGCCGCCTCCGCCTCGGCGTCCGACCTGCTGATCCCGAAGGTGGACCTGTCCGAGCTGTTCCCGGTGCCGGCCTCCCGCTGGCTGGCCATGCGCGGCCACCAGGTACGCACCACCGAAGCCATCGCATCGATCCGGTGGGATGAGGACGGCAAGGGCTACCGCCTGGACGGCGACCCCTGGCAGAACCTGCACGACCACGTGGTGATCGCCACCGCGCCCTATCACGCCGTTCCGCTGCTGCAGTCCGTGCCGGCCCTGGTGCCACTGGCCGGGCAGGTCACCGCGCTGAAGCACGAACCCATCGTCACCGCCTGGCTGGCCTTCGATGGCCCGGTGCATTTCCCCGAGCCGATGATCGGTCTGGCCGGCGGCTACGGCCAGTGGGCCTTCGACCGTGCCGCCCTGGGCGGACCGGAAGGCCTGGTCAGCGTGGTCATCAGCGCCCGCGGCGCCCACCAGGAGATCAGCCGCGAGGCCCTCGAGATCGCGCTGCTGGAAGAACTGCAGGATACCCTCGGGCGCCTGCCGGCCCTCAAGTGGTCACAAATCATCACCGAGAAGCGGGCCACCTTCGCCTGCACGCCGGGGCTGGTCCGCCCGACCACCAGCACGGCCGAGCCAGGCGTGTGGCTGGCCGGTGACTACGTCGCTTCGGACTACCCCGCCACCCTGGAATCCGCCGTACGCAGCGGCATCGTCGCGGCCCGCAGCATCCTCAAGCGCTGCGGCCTGAAGGAAGGCAGCTTTCTGGATCTGTAGGGGCTGCAGGGGCCTGTAGGGGCGGCTTCAGCCGCCCGCTGCTGCTTGGTCGGAGTCCGTGGGCGGCTGAAGCCGCCCCTACGCCATCCCCTGCGCCATCCCCTAAACCAAGCGCCCTGATGCAAGGCGCAGGCTGCGCCCGCAGCGGGCCGCCAGGGCGTTGTCGTGGGTCACCAGCACCAGGGTGGTTCCCGACTCGGCATTCAGGGAGAACATCAGCTCGATGACCGCCTCGCCGGTGGCCACATCCAGGTTGCCCGTGGGCTCGTCGGCCAGCACCAGGGCCGGGCGCGGGGCAAAGGCCCGGGCCACCGCCACCCGCTGCTGCTCACCGCCCGACAGCTGGCGCGGGTAATGGCCGAGGCGCCCCCCCAGCCCCACGCGGCCGAGCCAGGTTTCGGCCTCCTTGCGGGCGTCGGCCCGGCCGGCCAGCTCGAGGGGCAGCATCACGTTCTCGAGGGCGGTCAGCGCCGGCAGCAGCTGGAAGGACTGGAACACGAAGCCGACGCAGGCCCCACGCAGGGCAGCCCGGCCGTCTTCATCGAGGGCGAACAGATCCTGCCCGCGGATGCGCACCGTCCCGCTGCTGGGCGCATCCAGCCCGGCCAGCAACCCGAGCAGGGTGGACTTGCCGGAACCGGAGGCACCGACGATGGCCACCGCCTCACCGGCCAGGATGCTGAAGGACACGTCGTCGAGGATGCGCAGTTCGCTGCCGCCATCGACGGACACGGCGCGGGACAGGGCCTGCACCTCCACCACCGGATCGAGGACGGCGGCGGCGGAGCTGGAATCGGTATGGGTTCGGGTCAACATGGGAGAGTGGAGTCGATTTGCCGGGATAGGTTCAGCGGACAGCCCTTGCGTACCCGATTTTCGTCGCAGAAGATGAAGCCCGCTCGATGCAAGCGGCAGCGTAAACGTACAAGGGCAGCCTCTTGGGGCTGCCCTTGTACACCGCGGGAAGGATGAATCAATCCACGTGGTAGTTCGGCGCTTCCTTGGTGATCTGCACGTCATGGACGTGGGATTCGCGGATGCCGGCCGAGGTGATCTCGACGAACTCGGCGCGGGAGCGCATCTCGTCGATGGTGGCGCAGCCCACGTAGCCCATGGAGGCGCGCAGGCCGCCCATCAGCTGGTGGATGACTGCGGTCACTGCGCCCTTGTAGGGCACCCGGCCTTCGATGCCTTCCGGCACCAGCTTGTCCACGTTGCCTTCGTTGTCCTGGAAGTAGCGGTCCGCGGCGCCCTGCTGCATGGCCCCCAGAGAACCCATGCCCCGGTAGGACTTGTAGGAACGCCCCTGGAACAGCACGGTCTCGCCCGGCGCTTCCTCGGTGCCGGCGAAGAGGCCGCCCAGCATCACGACGTTGGCACCGGCCGCGATGGCCTTGGAGATGTCGCCGGAGTAGCGGATCCCGCCGTCGGCAATCAGGGGCACACCGGAACCAGCCAGCGCGGTGGCCACGTTATCCACCGCGGTGATCTGGGGCACGCCCACACCGGCCACGATCCGGGTGGTGCAGATCGAGCCCGGGCCGATGCCGACCTTGACACCGTCGGCGCCGGATTCGACCAGGGCCTTCGCGGCCGAGGCCGTGGCGATGTTGCCGCCGATGACTTCAACCTGCGGGAAGTTCTTCTTGACCCAGTTGACCCGGTCCAGCACACCCTGGGAATGCCCGTGGGCGGTATCGACCACGATCACGTCCACACCGGCCTCGGCCAGCAGCTCGGCACGCTCCTCGGTGCCGGCCCCCACGCCGATGGCAGCCCCGACGCGCAGGCGGCCGAGGCCATCCTTGGCGGCGAGCGGGTGCTCGGTGGACTTCATCATGTCCTTGACGGTGATCAGACCGGCCAGGCCGCCCGCATCGTTGAGGACCAGCACGCGCTCGAGGCGGTGCTTGTGCATCAGGGTGCGTGCCTCATCGAGGCTGGCGCCTTCACGCACCGTCACCAGGCGGGCCTGGGGAGTCATGATGGAAGAGACGGGCTGGTCGAGATTGGTCTCGAAGCGGGTATCGCGGTTGGTGACGATACCGATCACCTTGCCGCCATCCACCACCGGCAGGCCGGAGAACTTGTGGGTACGGGTCAGGATCAGCACCTCGCGGACCGTCATGGTCGGCGGGATGGTGATGGGATCCTTGAGGATGCCCGATTCGAAACGCTTTACCTTGGCTACTTCAGCCGCCTGCTGCTTGGGGGTCAGGTTCTTGTGAACGATCCCGATCCCGCCTTCCTGCGCAAGCGCAATGGCGAGGCGTGCTTCGGTCACGGTGTCCATTGCTGCGGACACCAGTGGAATATTCAGGGTAATGTTGCGCGTGAGTTTCGTCTGGAGGCTGACGTCGCGCGGGAGAACGCTCGAATGGGCGGGGATGAGAAGGACGTCATCAAACGTCAGCGCCTTCTGGATCACTCGCATGGCTTTAATCCCTAGAACCAAATCCGTATTATACGCAGCTTGCCGCCTCCCGGCAAAAGCTTTGTCCCAGTGGAGTCTCCGATGCAATCCAAACTGCTTGCCCTGCTCCTGATCTGCGCCGTACCGATGGCTTCGGCCCAGAGTATCTACAGCTGGAAGGATGCCAGCGGCCGGGTTCACTACTCGGACAATCCGCCCCCCGACGCCCAGACGCGCAAGCTGCGCGAGGCCCCCATCGCACCGGCCAGCCCCGCGGCCCGCGGCCAGGCTCCGGCCCAGGAAACCTACGTGGAGAAGGAGCAGGCCTTCCGCAAACGCCGGGCCGAAGCCGCCGAAGCCGACGAAAAGGCGCGCCGCGACGAAGTCCAGGAGCAGAACCGCCAGCAGATGTGCAACAGCCTGCGACAGCAGCTGACGGGCCTCGAGAGCGGCCAGCGCATCGCCCGCTTTGGCGAGAACGGGGAGCGCATCTTCATGGAAGACGACGAGCGGGCGGCGGAAGTCGAGAAGACCCGCGCCGCCATCGACAAGGCCTGCAAATAGGCAGGGGCGGCCTCAGCCGGCGGCATCCTCCGCCGGGCCGCCGCCCTTCTTCATGGCCTTGCCCTCCTCGGCCCGCTTGCGGCGGACCTCCTTGGGGTCGGCGATCAGCGGCCGGTAGATCTCCACCCGATCCTTGTCGCGCAGCACGGTGTCGGCCTTCACCAGCCTGGCGAAGACGCCCAGCTTGTTGGCCTTGGCGAGGTCGATCTCGGGGTGCTTCTGGAGCAGCCCGGAGGCATCCACCGCGCGCTGCACGGTACTGCCCGCCGGCAGGCGCAGCTGCACGATCTCCTGCCGGTCACGCAGGGCGTAGCAGACCTCGACATGGATGGAGTCGGACATCATCAGGCCTTTCCGTAGACCTGCCCGGCCCGCTTCACGAAGGAGTCCACGAAGGTGTTGGCGATGTGGCTGAACACCGGCCCGACGGCCTTCTCGATGATGCGGCTGGAGAACTCGTAGTGCAGGTTGAACTCCACCTTGCAGGCGGCATCGCCGAGCGGGATGAAATCCCAGCTTCCATCCAGGTGGGTGAAGGGGCCGTCGGTCAGGCGGATGTGCATGCGCCGGGGGTATTCCTTGTCGTTCTCGGTGCTGAAATGTGACTTGATGCCGTGATAGTTGATGTGCAGCGTGGCCTGGGTGACCTTTTCGTCGCGGCCATGCACTTCACTGCCGCCACACCAGGGCAGAAACTTGGGGTAATCCTCGCAGCGGTCCACCAGATCGAACATCTGGGCCGGCGTGAACTCGATCAGGACAATTTTCTTGACGGTTGCCATCGGGGCGCGGGCGGACTACCTAGCTGTTAAAATGAACGATTTTACGCGCCGTATCAAACCTACGCCAATGAGCATCATCGACAACCGCAAGGCCTTCCACGATTACTTCATCGAGGACAAGTACGAAGCCGGCCTGGTGCTGCAGGGATGGGAGGTCAAGGCCATCCGCGAAGGGCGCGCCAACATCAAGGAAAGTTACGTGGTGATCCGCGGCGCCGAGATCTTCATCGTCGGCATGCACATCACCCCGCTGGAGTCCGCGTCCACCCACATCCATCCTGACCCGACCCGCACGCGCAAGCTGCTGCTGCACGCGGAGGAGATCGCCAAACTGATCGGCAAGGTGGAACGGGCGGGCTATGCCCTCGTCACGCTGGACCTGCACTACACCAAGGGTCGGGTGAAAGCCACCATCGGCCTGGCCAAGGGCAAGAAGCAGTTCGACAAGCGGGAAACCGAGAAGGAACGCGACTGGGAGCGCGAGAAGGCGCGCCTGATCCGCGTCAAGAACTGAAGCGCGGCCGGGGCGCCTCCCCGGCATCGGCCCCCGGCTTATTCGGTCTCGCCCAGCGCCCACTCCACGTCGAGACGCTCCAGGGCATCGGCCGGCTGACAGGCTGCGGCCTCATCGAAGATGCGGTGGGCCTTGCCCAGCTCGGCGACCCCGTAGGCCAGCAGGGTGGACCGGGCGTATTCAGCCAACACCACGGGCGACTGGGGATGCAGGGCCCGGGCAGCCTCGAAATGCTCCGCAACGGCATCCCGGCGCGCGCCATAAGTCAGCGCCGCCATCATCACGCCCACCTTGTCGATGACCTCGGCGTGATACACGCCCAAGCCGACATGGGCATCTGCATGGGCCGGCTCGAGTTCGATCGCCCGCTGCAGGACTTCCCGCACACGTCCGCCGAAGCCCCGCGCCAACGCATGCACCACCGAGATGTTCTGGCTGAAGCGCCCCAGCGCCAGCCCGTACACATACCAGGCATTGGCCCAGTTCGGGGCCAGCTGGACCAGGGACGAGCAGGACGCCACCACGTCCCGCAGAATCTCAACGCGACGGGACTCATCCTCCTCCAGGTGGGCGGCATACACCGCCGCCGCACGGGCAGATACCACCAGCCCCACCGGGCCTGCCGCCAGCCCGCGATCCACGGCATCAGCGAAATCTCCAGCGTGGTAGGCCCGCCAGGCGTCCTCGAGCAGCGGCACGACGACAGACACCGGAGGAAGGCTGGGGCGGAGCGCCGGATTGGCCTCGGTCAGCGCTTCCAGACTTTCCGCGCTGGGGTAGGCCTCCCGGTCCCCCCGGTGCAGGCGGGCCCAGTTGCTCTTGAGCGCTGTGCCGCCGTAGCGGTAGATCCGGTCGCCATAAGGAAATCGCTTCCAGCTGCGCCTCCGGCTGGCCGGGTCACTCTCCGCAGGCCTCCCGGACTGGCGCGAGCGACGAAAAGCGCCTCCCCAGTCAAACGTCAGATGCATAGACTGTGTTCTCCCTATGGCAATCCATCTGCCTGTTGTCCTGTCCCCGCCCGACGGGGGCCGGAAGATGCTGCGTCACCGGCCAGGGAAGATTAGCACCGTCGCCGCGGACAAGCATTCCGCAACGCCGCAAAGACCGGTGCTAGGCGCCCGCGGCGAGGTCCATGAAGCGGGCCAGGCGCAGGTCGAGTTCGGTCAGGCCGCCGGCATCATGGGTGCTGAGCGTCACCTCGACCCGGTTATATACATTGAACCATTCCGGGTGATGGTCCAGCTTCTCGGCCATCAGGGCCACGCGGGTCATCCAGGCAAAGGCGGCATTGAAGTCCTTGAAGCGGAACGTCTTGGCGATGGCCTCCCGCCCGGGAGTCTCCTGCCAGCCCTCGAGGTTGGCCAGACCGGCACGGCGACCGGCTTCATCGAGCTTTTCGGGGCGCATGACGAGACTCCTTTCGAATCAGCGGAGGGAGAAATCCACCCGGCTGGGCCGGGCCTTGGCGTGAGCGCTGCCGTCCTCGCCCCGGGGTGCCAGGATGAAGATGCGCTCGGCGGGCACCTGCCCCTTGTCCCGCAGCCAGCGCCTGACAGCCTGGGCGCGCTGCTGGGCCAGCAGGCGCACATCGTCGGCATCCACGGTGGTGTTGGCGAGGATCAGCTTTTCCATCTCGGCCACCGGCAGGTCCTTGACCAAGCCCACCAGGTTGCGCGGCTTGGGGAAGTCTTCACTCTTGTAAACACGGGCCAGCAGTGCCGGATATTCGGCCGGCGCGACCCGGACTTCGCCGTCCTCATCGGCGGACTCACCCTTGCGGGCCATGTCTTTGACCTTGAGCGCCTCGACCTTGCCCTCCAGGACGGCCCGCTTGAGCCCCTCCGGATCGCGGGCGGGATCAACCCGGCCGGAGATCTCGAGCTTGAGGGCCGGCCTGTCCTTGAGGGCCTTGGCGATGGCTGCCAGCTTGGTCTCGGCCCCCTCGGGCAGGCGCGCAAAGCCCGGCTCGAAGTCCAGCCAGGACAACTCCTCGGCATTGCCGCCGAAGAGCGAGCCCACCAGCGCAAAAGGTGAGGTGATGGCCTTGGTCAGCAGATTGACGATGACCTTGAAGACCAGTCCGCCCACGCTGAACTCCGGATCATCGAGCGAGCCGCCGATGGGCAGGTTGAGGTCGATCTCCCCCCGGCTGTTCTTGAGCAGGGAGACCGCCAGGGTCACCGGCAGCTTGAGGGCGTCGGGGCTGTCGACCGCATCCCCGAAGGTCAGCTGGTCAAGGAAGACCTGGTTGGTCGCGGTAAGCCGCCGGTCCGCCACCTTGTAGTTGAGCTCGGCCGACAGCTTGCCCTTCTCGATTCCGTAGCCCACGTATTTGGCCGAATAGGTCGACACGCCGGAGAGTTCGAAATCCTTGACCGCGGCACGGATGTCGAGAGCCTTGTCCTGGCGGAAGGGGTTGAAGCTGCCCGCCACCGTCACCGGGGCCGAATCGTCCACCTTGCCCCGCAGGTCCAGGCTGGCAATCGTCGATGGATCGGAGGACAGGCCGGTGAGGCTGCCTCCCATGCCGGTCAGGTTGACGTCGTAGTTGGGCCGCACGAAGCGGTCGCTGAAGGCGATGTTGCCGCCCTGCACCGTGACCCGCTTGATCAGGATGGGCGGCAGGGGCGCTGCGGGTTCGGCGGTGGCGAGCCGAGCCGTGGCAACGCGGGATGCCGGCGCCTTCCCGCCGTTGCTGCGCGCCTCCGCGAGCTGCCTGTCCTTGGCCTCCTTGGCCTGCTGGGCGGTGATCTCCCGCAAGTTCAGCCCACCCTGGGCATTGAGGATGAGGCGGGTGTAGAAATCAGCCAGAGCGATCTCGTCGATGCTCACGGACAAGGGCGACAGGCGCACATCCATGCCAGCGAAGTTGAGGGACTTCCATTTCAGGAAGTCGGCCGCATTGAGCTTGTCCACCGAAGCGAAGTCGGCGATCGTGAAGCTCCCCTTGTAGCTGGCCTTCGGCCCACCTGCCGGCGGCAGTTCAAACACCAGCCGGCCACGGGCACTCGTATTGCCGCGGGTGATGGCGATGTTCACCTGTTCGGTGACATAGGGCTGCAGCATCGCCAGATCGACCGTCTTCAGATCCAGATCGAGGGCGGCGGCCAGCGGCGCAAGACCGACGGTCCCCGCCACGCCGACACGGCCGCGCTTGTTGACGGCGGCCTGCAGCTTGAGCGTGGCCTTGCTGCCGCGGGCCGTGGACAGGCCATCGACGGTCAAGCCGAGGGGCTCCACCCCGAGCACAACGGCGGGCGCCAGGGTCCTGTCCTCCAGCCGCAGCCCCCAATCATCCAGGGCCAGGTGCTTGACATCCAGCTGCCAGTCCGGAGCGGGTGGGGATGCAGGCCGGCCCACAGCACGGGCCGCGGGCCGCGGGGTGGGCCTGGCTGCGGACACGGCTTCCGGCGCCGGCCCGCCAGCCAGCTTCCCGACGTTGAAAGCCCCATCCTTGTCGCGTACCAGGGCGAAGCGGGTCGCCCTGCCGGTGACACTGCCGACCACCACGCGGCGGGTGGCCAGATCCAGCCCTGCATCCTTCACTTCGAGCAGGCCAATACGCGCCAGCGGGGTCTTCTCACCCTTGAGTTGCAGCCCCACATCGCGCAGATTCAAGGATCCGCCCTCGACACGCAGCAGGGGCTCCCCGGCCGCCCCCTGCTCGAAGACGTAGCCAAAACCTGCATCGACGCGCCCTGACTGGATCTCGCCCTGGGGCAGGAAGGGTGCGTAATAGGGCCTGGGGCTGACCAGGTCGAGCCCTTCCAGGCGCACCGTACCGGCCAGCCTGAGCGGCGCCAGGGCCAGCGTGCCCTTGTGGGTCAGCTTTTCACTCGCGTCGGTGACCAACCCGGCCTCCAGCTCGGCCGGCCCCTTGCCGGCCAGGCTGAACTTGCGCAGGCTCAGGTGGATGTCCTGCAAACGGCGGTGAAAAGGCCCGCCGGCCAGCGCATCGGTGAAGTCCACCTGGCCGCCGCTCACGCGCAGCTCACCGACGCTCAGGGCCAGGGACCTGGCCGGCGTGGCGGCGGCAGGCTTCTCCGCGGTCGCAGGAGCGGGCTGCCGGGCAGGCAGCAGGTCGAGCAGGCTCAGGCGGCCATCGCGATCCCGCGCCACGACGACCTCGGGCTTCTCGATGGCCAGCGTGGCGATGGCGACCTCCCGGGCCAGGGGCGCGAGACGCTCGACCCCGAGCTTGAGGCTTGCGAGGCGCAGCGCGGGACGGTTGTCGGCGTGGCGCAGGTCCACCTCGTCAAGGGCGAGCTCCCCCTTCACCACCACGTCGGGCGTACCGCCGGGCGGCTGGGCGAAGGAGAGCTGCAGATCGGAGGACAGGCGGGCCGAGGCCAGCCGGAAGGTCTTGTCCACCGGCAGGTAGTCCACGTAGCGGCCCAGGTCGAAGCCGCTGAACTTGAGGTCGACCACCGACTCCCGGTCCGGCGCAAATGGCTTCGCCTTGCCCCGGATCTCGAAGGGCGCGTCGTTCACCTTCATGGACAGCAGGGGCTCGACGAAGGTCTCCACCTGGGTTGGCAGATTCGACACGAAGGGAACACCCAGTTCCAGGTCGGCGATGACGTGCTGCTTGCCGGCAGGCTTGTCGTCGAAATCGATCCGGCCTTTCTCGATGCGGATGTTATGCACCGCGAAATAGCTCTGGCCACCGTCATCCGGCTTGGCCAGCATCTCGTCGATCACATCCGACCAATTGAAGCGCAGGCCTTCCTCGCGCACCACCCGGACCACCGGCTCGACCAGGCGCACCTCGGACACCACAGCACCACCCCGGAACAGGGACTCCAGCTGCACGTTGGCGTACAGCGACGCAAAGCCGAGTGCGGTCTGCCCCCCCTCCCGCTCCTGCATGCGGAAACCGCGCACCTCGGCAGACAGGGCGTAAGGGTTGATGGAGATGCCGTCGATGCTGACGGGGCGGTGAAACATCTCGCCCAGCTGGCGCTCCGCCAGCGACTTGACGAGGGGAGGCGCCACCAGGAAACCCACCACGCCGACCAGCCCGAAGGCCAGCGCGCCTCCGATGGCCCACTTGGCAGCACGACCGGTGACGCGCGTTTTCTGACCCATGTTGTTCGTGTCCCTTTTTCTCCGCGCAGGCTGCGCGGGCGAGCATTCCCTATATCCCGGAAGCCTAGCAGGGGAGGCGTGACCTGGAAATGACAGCTTGCAACAGGATGTGCCAGGTTTGCCGTTGCCGGCGCATCGGTCTATCCTCCGGCCCCTTGTTCTGCCCTTCCCCGCAACTCATGACTCACCTCCCCCGCTCCTCCCGCTACGACGTCATCGTGATCGGCGCCGGTGCCGCCGGCATGATGTGCGCCGCTCAGGCCGGCCAGCGGGGCCGCCGCGTGCTGATCCTCGACCACGCGGCCAAGCTGGCGGAGAAGATCCGCATCTCTGGCGGCGGGCGCTGCAATTTCACCAATCTGGATGTGGGCATGGGCAACTACCTGTCCCGCAACCCCCAGTTCTGCCGCTCGGCCCTCGCGCGCTACACCCCCGGCCATTTCCTGGAGCTGATCGGCCGCCACGGCATTGCCTGGCACGAAAGGGAGCACGGCCAGCTGTTCTGCGACGACTCGGCCCAGGACATCATCGACATGCTGCGCGCCGAATGCGAGGACGGCCGGGTGGACTGGGCGATGCCCTGCACCCTGCAGGCCGTGACGGCCGGCGACGATCCGGACGCCCGCTTCGCGCTCGACACCAGCCACGGCCGCTTCGAGTGCGCCAGCCTGGTGGTGGCCACCGGCGGTCTGTCGATTCCCAAGATCGGCGCCTCGCCGCTGGGCTACAAGATCGCCGAACAGTTCGGCCTGGCCATGGTGGCCCCCAAGCCGGCCCTGGTGCCGCTGACCCTGCCACCGGAAGAGCTGTCGATCTACAAGGAGCTGGCCGGCATGGCCTTTGACGCGGTGGCCGAATGCGGCGCCGGGCGCTTCCGCGAGAACCTGCTGTTCACCCATCGGGGCCTGTCCGGCCCGGTGATCCTGCAGGTCTCGTCCTACTGGCAGGCCCGTGACCATGGTGGGCCTGACGGCGGCAGCCAGGTCACCGTGAACCTCTTCCCGGCCGAAGATGTGCGCGCCTGGCTGGGCGAGCGTGCGCGCAGCAAGAGCCTGCTCGCCAACCTGCTCACCGAACGCCTGCCCAAGCGCTTCGCCCAGGCCTTCTGCGACCAGCGGGGCTGGAACAAGCCCACCCACCAGTTCAACGGCAAGGAACTGGACGCCATCGCCGAGGCCCTGTCGGGCTGGGCCATCACGCCCAACGGCACCCTCGGCTACGCCAAGGCCGAGGTCACCCTGGGCGGCGTGGATACCCGCGAGCTGTCGTCCAAGACCATGGAGGCGCGCAAGCAACCCGGGCTGTTCTTCGTCGGCGAGGTGATGGACGTGACCGGCCACCTGGGCGGCTTCAACTTCCAGTGGGCCTGGGCTTCCGGACACGCTGCCGGCCAGGCGGCCTGACGCGCACTGCCGGACGCCACCAAGACAAAGGCCCGCACGAGGCGGGCCTTTGATGTCCTGCGGTGCAGCGGCTTACTTGCCGGCGGCAGCGGCCAGGCCGTTCAGGATTTCCTGCTTGGCATCTTCGACGGTGCCCCAGCCCAGCACCTTGACCCACTTGCCGGGTTCCAGATCCTTGTAGTGCTCGAAGAAGTGCACGGTCTGCTTCATCAGCAGCTCGGGCAGGTCGTCGGTGGTCTGCACCTTGTCGTACAGCGGGGTCAGCTTGGACACCGGCACGGCCACGACCTTGGCATCCACGCCGCCGTCGTCTTCCATCTTCAGCACGCCCACGGGACGGCAGCGGATCACCACGCCCGGCTGCAGCGGGAAGGGGGTCACGACCAGCACGTCCACCGGGTCGCCATCACCGGCGATGGTGTGGGGCACATAGCCGTAGTTCAGCGGGTAGCGCATGGAGGTGCCCATGAAGCGGTCAACGAAGACTGCGCCGCTGTCCTTGTCCACCTCGAACTTGATCGGATCGCCCTGAGCGGAGATCTCGATGATCACGTTGATGTCGTTCGGAACGTCCTTGCCGGCCTTGACCTGATCGAAACCCATATCACTACCTCCCGTTATTAGATATAAGACAGCTCGGCATTATAGTGGAGCTGCGTGACTCCCGGATAAAACCCGCAGCCCGCACGTGCTCATTCTGCGTCGAAACCGGCTTCCTCGATCACCGCGCGCAGGGCGTTGGCCGACACCCTGGCCGGATCGTAGCTGACCCGCGCCTCGCCCTGCTCGAGGGACACCTGAACCGTCCCCACCCCCGGCGTTCCCGACAGGGCTCCAGTGACGTTCTTCACGCAGCCCTGGCAGCTCATGCCGCCGACCTTGATCACCACCTCGTCCATCATTCGTCCTTTCGTCTGAAAAACTCAATCTCTGCCGGCACGCCAGCGCCTGAGCAGCAGGGAATTGCTGACCACCGACACCGAGCTCATGGCCATCGCCGCCCCGGCGATCACCGGATTGAGCAGGCCGAGGGCCGCCGCCGGAATGCCGAGGATGTTGTAGATGAAGGCAAAGAACAGGTTCTGGCGGATCTTGCCGAGGGTCGCCCGGGACAGGGAGATGGCATCCGCCACGCTGGCCAGGTCGTTGCGCACCAGGGTCAGGTCGGCCGCCTCGATGGCCACGTCGGAACCCGCCCCGATGGCAAAGGAGACGTCAGCCGCAGCCAGGGCCGGCGCGTCGTTGATGCCGTCCCCCACCATCGCCACCCGGCCTTCGCGACGCAGCGCCTCCACCGCCGCGGCCTTGCCCTCGGGCATCACACGGGCACGGAATTCATCAATGCCGGCCTCCGCGGCAATGCGCGCCGCTGCCGCCGGGTGATCGCCCGTCAGCATCACCACCCGCACGCCGAGGGCCTTCAGACGCGCCACCGCCGCCTTCGAGGTCGGACGCAGGGGGTCGGCGATGCCGAGCACGCCCAGCACCGCGCCATCGGCCGCCACCGCCACCGGCGTCAGCCCGCTGGCCAGCAGGGGCTCCAGCAGCCCGGGTGGCACGGTCACGCCCTCTTCCACCAGGAACTCCGGCGAGCCGACCAGCACCGCACTCCCCTCCACACTTCCGCTCACTCCGCGCCCGGCCACCGCACGCACGGCTTCGGCCGCCGGCAATGTCTGCCCGCCCGCACTGGCGATGTCCACCACCGCCCGGGCCAGGGGATGATGGCTGGTCTGCTCCAGGCTGGCGGCCAGGCGCAGCAAGGTGTCGCGCTCCACACCGGCGGCCGCGCGCACCTCCAGCACCGCCGGGCGGCCCTCGGTCAGGGTGCCGGTCTTGTCCACCACCAGCACGGCAATCTTCTCGGCCAGCTCCAGCGCCTCCGCATTGCGCACCAGGATGCCGGCCCGCGCCCCCTGCCCGGTGCCGACCATCACCGCCGTGGGCGTGGCCAGGCCGAGGGCACAGGGACAGGCGATGACCAGCACCGCCACGCCATTGACCAGCGCCGGCGCCAGTTCGCCTCCGAACCACCACCAGGCGCCAAAGGTGAGCACGGCGATCCCCACCACCACCGGCACGAACACCGCGGCGATCCGGTCGGCCAGCCGCTGCACCGCCGGCTTGCCGCCCTGGGCCTGCTCGACCAGGCGCACGATGCCGGCCAGCAGGGTCTCGGCCCCCACCCCGGTGGCCCGGCAACGCAGCACCCCGTCACCATTCACGGTTGCCGCAAAGACCTTTTCGCCGGGGTGCTTGGCAACCGGCACGCTCTCGCCGGTCAACATCGCCTCGTCGGCGGAGGACTCGCCCTCCAGCACCTCGCCATCCACCGGCACCGCATCCCCGGGGCGAAGCATGAAGACCATGCCGGCCACCACCTGCTCCACCGGCACCTCGAGCCACTGGCCATCCCGCTCGATGCGGGCGGTGGCCGGCTGGAGGCGCAGCAGGGCCTCGATGGCCGCCGATGTGCCGGCCTTGGCGCGGGCCTCGAGGAGCTTGCCGAGCAGGACCAGGGTGATGATGCTGGCCGACGCCTCGAAATACACGTGCAGATCATGGCGGCCGAGCAGCACCACCGCCAGGCTGAAGAAATAGGCCACGCTGGTGCCCAGGGCCACCAGCACGTCCATGTTGGCGCCGCCACCGCGCAGTGACGACCAGGCCCCCGTGTAGAAGCGGCGGCCGATCCAGAACTGCACGGGAGTGGCCAGCAGGCACTGCAGCCAGCGCGGCAGCAGCTCGTCGTGGTGGGCGCCCGCATCGCCGGCGAACATCCAGACCATCTGGGCGAGGAAGGGCAGCGTGAGCAGAGCGGCAATCAGGAACCAGCGGGCCTCCGCCTCGAGCGCCGCGGCCTTGCGGGCCTTGTCGGCCTCCCGGTCGCGCCCGGCAACGGGCGTGGCGCTGAAGCCGGCACGGGCCACCGCGGCGACGATGGCGGCCGGATCGGCCAGCCCCGGGGTGTAGCGCACACGGGCCGTCTCGGCCGCAAGATTGACGCTCGCCTCGACCCCCGGCAGGCGGTTCAGGACCTTCTCGATACGCGCCGCACAGGCTGCGCAGCTCATTCCGCCCAGGCTCAGCTCCAGGGCCTCCGGTGCCACATCAAACCCGGCCTTGCGGATCGCCGCCAGGATGTCGGCCGCCGGGGACGCCCCGGGGCCTGCGCCGAGTCGCGCCTTGCCGGTGGCGAAATTGACTTCTGCCTGCACGCCGGGCAGGCGATTGAGCACTTTTTCGAGGCGTACCGCGCATGCGGCACAGCTCATCCCCGTCACCGGCAGGTCGTAGCGCCGTGCCCCCTCCGGTCCTGCCACTGCTCCCATCCTTGCACCACCCTCAGAAATGGCACACCACGCCATTCCAGAGATTGCTGCCCAGGGTCGGCGTGGTGACCAGGCCGTAAACGCCGAAACCCAGCACCACCAGACCAGACCCGGTGCGCACCGCTTGGTTCCGCACCACGTCGCGCAGGCGCTTGAGGACCATGCCGGCCAGCATCAGGTTGGGCAGGGTGCCGAGGCCGAAGGCCAGCATCAGGCCGGCGCCCCGCTCGGCCGCACCGGTGACCAGGGCGGTGGCCAGCACGCTGTACACCAGGCCACAGGGCAGGAAGCCCCACAGCATGCCCAGCGGCAAGGCCTGGGCCACCGTGCGGGCGGGCAGAAAGCGCCGGGTCAGCGGCTGGATGCGCGACCACAGGTGCTGACCCATGCGCTCCACCGGCGCCAGGGCACGGGTGAAGCCGGTGAGGTACAGCCCCAGCGCCACCAGCATGAGGTTGGCAGCCACGTAGAGCCCCAGCTGGATCGGCAGGAGGTCGTTGAACAGCATGCCCACCGTGCCGATCGCCCCCATCGCCGCGCCGGCCGCCGTGTAGCTGGTGATGCGGCCGATGTTGTAGGCCAGGTGCAGCGGCCACTCGCGGCGCTTCTGGCCTGGCATCTGCACGGTGAGGGCACTGACGATGCCCCCGCACATGCCCACGCAGTGGGTGCCACCGAGGAGGCCGATGAGGAAGACTGCGAGGTAGCCGGTTTCGGGCATGGGATCAGAGCCTGCAAAAAGCAAAGCGCCCCACGGAATCGCGGGGCGCGGGACATACCGTTTCGGACGCCATTCTAGCCCGGTGCGAGGCAGACAGGCCGGCGGCGCACCTTCAGATGACCTTGGAGTAGCGGGTGCGTTCCCGGTCGGAGCGCAGGTAGCGGTCGAACACCATGGCAATCGCCCGGACCAGCATGCGCCCGGCGGGCAGCACGGAGATCCACTGGTCGTCGATGCGCAGCAGGCCGCCCTTCTCCATCTCGCGCAGATCACCCAGCTCGGCCGCGAAGTACTTCTTGAAGTCGATCAGGTGAGCGATCTCGATGGACTCGATGGACAGCTCGAAATGGCACATCAGGGCCTGGATGATGGCGCGCCGCAGCAGGTCGTCCGGGGTCAGCTCGATGCCCCTCAGCACCGGCAGGCGGCCGGTATCGAGGATGTCGTAGTACTCGTCGAGGGTCTTGACGTTCTGGGCGTAGGTGGGGCCGACCTTGCCGATGGCCGACACGCCGAAGGCCATCAGGTCGCACTCCGCGTAGGTGGAGTAGCCCTGGAAGTTGCGATGCAGCCGCCCCTGGCGCTGGGCCGTGGTGAGCTCGTCGGTCGGCTTGGCGAAGTGGTCCATGCCGATATACACGTAGCCTGCCTCGGTCAGGCGGCGGATCGCCAGCTGCAGGATCTGCAGCTTGGTCTCGCCGGACGGCAGCTGGGCATCCATGATGCGCCGCTGGGGCTTGAACAGGCTGGGCAGGTGTGCGTAGTTGTAGATCGACAGGCGGTCGGGCGACAGGCTCAGGATCTGCTCGAGGGTGCGGTTGAAGCTGATCACGTTCTGCTTGGGCAATCCGTAGATCAGGTCCACACTGATGGACTTGAAACCATGGGCCCGCGCAGCATCGATCACCAGGCGGGTCTCTTCCTCGCTCTGCACCCGGTTGACGGCCTTCTGCACGTCCGGGTTGAAGTCCTGGATGCCGACGCTCATGCGGTTGAAGCCGAGTTCGGCGAGCAGCGCCACGGTGGGCTCATCCACCTTGCGGGGGTCCACCTCGATGGAGTATTCGCCGTCCGGCACCAGGGTGAAGTGCTTGCGCACGATGCCCATCAGCTGGCGAAGCTCGTCGTGGGACAGGAAGGTGGGCGTGCCGCCGCCCAGGTGGAGCTGCAGCACTTCCCGCGGACCTTCCAGGCTGGCCACCTGCAGATCCACTTCCTTTTCCAGGTAATTCAGATACTTGGCCGAGCGCCCGTGATCCTTGGTGATGATCTTGTTGCAGGCGCAGTAGTAGCAGATCGTATTGCAGAAGGGGATGTGGAAGTATAATGAGAGCGGTTTGCCGATTCCGCCAATGGTCCTCTTGCCGAGCCAGTCGCTCAACGCTTCGGAGTTGAAGGCCTCGACAAAGCGGTCCGCGGTCGGATAGGAGGTATACCGGGGTCCATTCACATCGAACTTGCGAATGAGTTCCGGATCGAATATCAGGTCTTTTTGAGTTGTGTTCATGGATGCGCTTCTGTGGGTTGCGTCGAACAATCGCAGAATCGTCCAAAAATCGTATTGACGTGGATCAAAGGCGTCCAAACGTTGATACACAGCCCCTGTTCAGGTGATTGCGCGTGCAGATGAAATCGGCAGTTCCGGCAACGGTGATGGAGATCAAGACGGCCTGTTCCCAGTGCAACCTGCGGGAACTGTGCCTTCCGTTCGGCCTCGATCCGCGTGAGGTGGACCAGCTCGACGAACTGGTCGGCAGCCGCCGCAAGATCAAGCGCCAGCAGCATCTCTATCGTTCAGGCGACCCTTTCGAGGCGATCTACGCGATCCGCGCCGGCTCCTTCAAGACCGACGTGATCCTCGAGGACGGCCGCGACCAGGTGACCGGCTTCCAGATGACCGGCGAAGTGCTGGGCCTGGACGGCATCAGCAGCGAGCACCACTCGTGCAACGCCATCGCCCTCGAAGACAGCGAAGTCTGCGTCATCCCCTTCGTCCGCCTGGAGGAGCTGTCCCGCCAGGTGGAGAGCCTGCAGCACCAGTTCCACAAGATCATGAGCCGCGAGATCGTGCGCGATCACGGCGTGATGATGCTGCTCGGCTCCATGCGCGCCGAGGAGCGTCTGGCCGCCTTCCTGCTCAACCTGTCGCAGCGCTTCACGGCGCGGGGCTTCTCCCCGTCCGAGTTCCACCTGCGCATGACCCGCGACGAGATCGGCTCTTACCTGGGGCTCAAACTCGAGACCGTGTCCCGTGCCTTCTCCCGCTTCCAGGACGAGGGCCTGGTGGCCGTGCAGCAGAAGCACATCCGCATCCTCGACACGCCGGGCCTCAAGCGCATCCTCAACCACCACGCCAGCAACTGAACCCTCAGGCCGCCACGCCGAGGGCGGCCAGCCAGCCCAGCGGGTTCTTGGTCAGCGCCACCGACACGATGTAGGCAAAGACCGCCAGGGCTGCGGCAAACGCCAGCATCCGCACGCTGCGGGGGCGGGTCGGCTTGAGCGCCACCATACCCAGCCCGATGTAGACCAGCAGCCCGATCACCTTGGCCGTCAGCCAGCCATGCACGAAGGGCGCCTGCCCGGCCATCCAGGCCAGGCCGATGGCGCTGGCAAGCAGGCAGGAATCAATGATGTGGGGCAGCACGCGGGTGAGTCGGGCCCTCAGCAGCGGCGAACCGCTGAGCGACCAGATCCCGCGAAGTAGGAATCCTGCGCCGCTGAGTGCAACGCAGGTGATGTGAAAATGCTTGAGAGCCAGGTACATGTCGCCTCGAGTCCGGTTACTCCGGCGACAGCAGGATGCGGCGCCAGGCCCCGCCAGGGCGGGACCCCGGACTTTAGCTGCGCAGGACGCCGACTTCCAGTGCAGAGAACCAGTTGATGAAGCGCTGCACGTCCGCCCCCCGGTAGATGGCCCCGTGCTGGGGCACCATCATGTCGATCTCCAGGCGGGAGACCCGCTCGCACCAGTCGCGCTTGGCCTTGTCGGAGCCCATCCAGCGCTTGTGGAAAGCCTCTGCGTGGCGGATGTGGCGACCGAAGTCTTCCACATAGAGCCCGTTGTGGTCGGCCGGCAGCAGGGCCGCCCCCACGTCGCCGGAGAAGAGGATCTTCGCCTTCGGGTCGTAAAGATGGAAATTGCCCGATGAATGCAGGTAGTGGGCCGGAATGGCCTGCAGCTCCAGCCCCCCCAGCGAAATCGTCATGCCCGGATCGGGGATTGGCACGAAGGTGCTCTCCTCGCCGCCGAAGTGGGGCAGGAAGGACTGCCACAGCCAGCTGATGTAGCACTTCAGCTCCGGCTTGAACTCCAGCCACAGGGCCAGCGAGGAGATGATGTCCGGATCCTGGTGGGACGAGAAGATGCCCGCCAGGCGGGTCGGATCGCACTCCGCCGAGAGGGCCGAAAACACCGACGGAAAGATCTCGATGCCGCCCGGATCGCAGAGCAGGGCCTCCTTGCCCTTGACCACCACGTACTCATTGGTGTCGATGATGTGGCCTGGCTTGCTCGGGTCGCGGGCAATCGCGAGCCAGCGGTGATCGTCTTCTTCGAAAATGCAGTGGGCCTGCTTCATGGTCTGTCCTAGTCCTTAACGAGGCGTTCCTTGCCGAGAATTTCCAGTGAACGCTTGATCTGGGCGATCACCTCCGCAAAATCGGTCGATACCTGCATCAATGCCGGGCTGAACGTACCGCCATAGGCCGCCTCGATCTTGGCTGATCGCGCCAGCACTCCGCCCAGCTCGACGAGCTGCTGGGTCTCCTCCACGGCGGAGCGGAGCCGGATGTCGAGCGCACGCAGCTTCCCCTGCTGTGCCGACAGGCGCGCCGCACCACGGCGGCGGGCCTCCCGGGCGCCAGGCACCCCCTCGCCGCTGAGCCGGATGGCCTCGGCCAGGATCGCCGAATTGCGCTGGTACTGGACCACGCCGGTGACACTGCCGACAGAGCCGGAGGTCATGTCCCGCAGGGACGACATGTTGCGGGTCAGGTCCTGGGCGAAACGGCGCAGCTCATTGGACAACACGCCGAAGCCGAGCGCCGCATTGCCTGCCCGCTTGGCCAGGAAGATGGCGTTGAGGGCCATCAGGTTGATGCGGAAGGCGGTGGCGACGATGGCCTTGATTTCCTCGTTCACGCGAACGATGCGGGCCAGTTCGCTGGAACCGCGGGCCTTGACGTGCAGATTGGGTTGGGGCGCGTTCATGGGGACTCTCGGGCGGCATTGGCCGCAGTGGGAATCATTGACGGCAAGCATTGGCAGGCATCGCACGCCAGCCCCGCAGAAGCGGCGCCGACGCTGATGGCTGCGAGGCTTAACGGCGGAGCGCCGCCAAGCTTGAGGCCCCGCGATGGGCGGCGCTCAGTGGGCCCCGGGCGCCGGCGCCAGGCGGCGCGGCGGCATCAGGAAATCCCGCGGGTGCGTGCGCAGGCGCTGCCACAGGCGCCGGCGCAGCTCCTTCAGATCATCGCCGGACAGGTCGTAGGCACGCACCGCCGTGAGCAGCGACAAGGCGAAGCTGACCCCCAGGTTGAGCACGAACATCACCGCCACCCCCAGCACCGCAAGGGTCAGCAGACCGGTGCCGATCCACTCCACGTCGAGGGAGGACGTGGCGAGGCTGAGGATTCCCGAATTCAGGGTCACGTGGCGCACATCCAGGGGCAGGCCGAAGAACTTGCCCAGCACGGGCGTCATGCCGAGCATCAGCCCCAGCGAGATGTTGGTGGCCCAACCCGACATGTTGCGGGACACGATGCCGGCCAGCCGGATCATCCGCAGCTGCCCGAAACGCAGGCCGAGGCGATGCTCCGCGATGGCCTGGGGCAGGCGGTGATACACCGCCCAGTTATCGACCCAGCCACCGACCAGGGCCGCCAGGTAAAGGATGCAGCCAGTCAGCGCCGCATAGAAGACGGTGCCGCTGTCCACCGGGCTGAGGGCATGGAAAACATAGGTCGCCTCCGCCGTGCTGAGATAGGAATGCCCGGTGATCCACTGCCACACCGCATCGAAGGCGTAGGCGCCGGTGGCCACCACCACCACGTTGGCGATGGTCGCCGCCAGTTGCGAGTGGCAGATCGCGGCGGCCGAATCGACGATCACATCGAGGCGCTCGTTGCCCTTGCGGTCGCGGATGATCGCCGCGAAGGCCGCCGCCGTCATGGCCGGCTGCTTGGTGGCGAGGATCAGCCCGAGGGCCTGCAGGATCAGGAAGCTGACCGCGTAATTGAGGCCCGAGCCCAGGCCTTCCAGGAACAGCGCCAGCCCGGCTCCGGCAATCGCCATCTTCACGGCCGCCGTGCCCACCGTCAGCAGGCCGCCGCCTGCCGCGGCAATCCAGATATGGCGATAGTCGGCCGGCGTCTCGGCGATGTAGTGCTCCCCTGTCTTGCCCGCCCGGTCAACGATGCGCCGCTGCAGGCGCTGCAGGTTGCTGCGCACCAGGTGGCGCAGGCTGGTGCTGTCGTGGGCGGCATAGGCCAGTTGCTGCAGCAGGGCCAGCACCGGTCCCGGCGATTCGCGCCCGGCCGCCATCACGGCGACGATGGCCTCCATGCGGCCGAGGCAGCGGTCGAGCACATCCAGCCCATAGACGATATCCACGCTGATGCCCTCGGACTCCAGGCGGGTCGAGATCAGGTGCATTTCCTCACGGCAGGCGTCCACATCGGCCTTCCAGCTTTCCAGCAGCGGCCCGGACAGGCGCCCCTGCTCCCACGCACACAGCAGGTTCTCGCCACTGGCGGCGAGGCGCCGGAAGGGCGAGCGGGCCACCGGGCCGGCCTGGCTGCGGGCCCGCAGCTTGAGTGACAGCCCCTGCCCCTGCAGGCGCGCCAGCAGCAGCCGGAAGCCGTCCGCCATGGCGCGGCCGAGCGCCTCCGTCATCCCGGGTTCGTCCACCGGGAAGAGCAGATCCACCGCCCGCTGCAACGTAGAGGGCTGAAGGCCGCGGATCAGGGTCAGGTCGCGCCGGCGCCCGTAGCTGCGCCCCATCAGGTGGCCCAGGTCGTGGTCATCGCGGGGCAAGGGAATCAGCTTGGCCGTGAGCCGGTCGCCAAACTCGGACAGAAAGCCCCGATCGCTGGGGATGCCGACCTCGCCGAAGAGGTTGCCTCCCTCGGTCTCGTCGAGAATCCGGCGCAAGGCGCCCCGCACGGTGGCCGCCAGATCGGGGTGGGCGGCCAGCACATCCATCAGCACCGCAAAGCGCTGGGTGGCGGAGCCGTGCACATCCGCGGAATCGATGTAGACATCGTTCCACAGCGCGCCGCCGGCCAGCCATGTATTGAGCGCCCGCCAGGCATCCAGCCGGTCGGGCAGGTGATCTGCAGCGATCAGATCGTGAAGGCGCCGGGCCAGCCGCGGCAGGTCGCGCTGGGCCTGCCGCTGGGCGGGCAGGACCGCGCGGATGCAGTCAAGCAGCGCCTCGGGAGACGGAATCGGTTCTTTTTGCATAGGCGAAGTATGACTGCGGGCTCCAGGAAATGGTTCACCGCAGCACGCCGCATCTGGAGGAAATTCAAGAAGATCATCGTCCTGCCGTAAGAGACGCGCGAGCGTCGTAAATGTAAGATTTTATGACTGCGAGCACACGCCAGGCCCTCAACCGAGCGCCGGCCTGAGCGGCGCCCCCCCTTCCAGCCACCAGCCCTTGATCACGCCATGACCAGGACCTCCCGCACTTCTGCCCTTCCCCTCGCCCTTACGCTGCTGGCCGCGACCCTGGTCGGCAGCGGGTGTGCCATCACCCCCAAGCCCCTCGGAAGTGAGGAGATCCGCCAGGCCGCCGATGCAGACAGCGCCCGCAGCAAGACGGAGACACCGGCACTGAACGGCCCGCTGACGCTGTCGGAAGCCATCGCCCGCGGCCTCAAGTACAACCTTGATCACCGCATGCGCCTGATGGAACAGAGCTACTCCCTCGGCCAGCTGGACGTAGCCCGCTTCGACCTGCTGCCGCGCCTGACCGCCGGAGCCGACTACAGCAGCCGCGACCGCTTCAATGTGGCCCGCGCGGTCGACTCGGTGACCGGCCAGCCCTCCCTGGCCAACCCCTACATCTCGTCCGACAAGTCCCATACCATGACCGAGTTCGGGCTGGCCTGGAACGTGCTGGACTTCGGCCTCTCCTACTACAACGCCATGCAGCAGGCCAACCGGGTGCTGATCGCCACCGAGAGGCGCCGCAAGGCCACCCACCAGCTGATCCAGACCATCCGGGGCACCTACTGGCGGGCCCTCAGCGCCCAGAAGCTGCGCGATGAAGTCCGCGAAACCCTGGCCGAAGCGGAAGACGCGCTGAAGAAAGCCGAGATCCTCGAGGAGGAGCGGGTCAAGTCCCCCTCGGAAGCCCTGCGCTACCAGCGCGCCCTGCTGGAAAACCTGCGCACCCTGGAAAGCATCGAACAGGAACTGTCCCTCGCCCGCGTGGAGCTGGGCGGCCTGCTCAACCTGCCGGCGGGTGAGAGCTACACCCTCGTGGAGCCCGCCGGCGACCTGTCACTCGACCCCATCAAGGTACCGGCCGAGCGCCTCGAGGAAGTCGCCATCGGCAACAATGCCGACCTGCGGGAACAGCATTACAACGTGCGCATCGCGGCCGCCGAAACACGCAAGAGCCTGCTCAAGCTGCTGCCCGGCGTGAGCTTCAACTACGGCTATCGGGGCGACACCAACAGCTACCTGATCAACAACGACTGGCGGGAAGGCGGCGTGCGGGTCAGCTGGAACCTCCTCAACCTGCTCTCCGCGCCGGCGGTCAAGGACCTGGCCGAGCAGGGCGAACAGCTGTCCGAATTCCGGCGCATGGCCGTGCAGATGGCCATCGTCACCCAGGTGCACCTGGCCCTCTACCAGTACGAGGGAGCCCGCCTGCAGTACCTCCGGGCGGACCGGATCTGGGGCGTGGACAGCCGCATGTACAAGCTGGCCAACGTCACCGCCGCCGCCGAAAAGGACGGGCGCCTGTACCAGATCTCCAGCCGCACGGCCGCCATCCTGTCCCTGTTGCGGCGCTACCAGGCCCTCTCCACCATGCACGCAGCGTCCGGACGCCTGCAGACCACGCTCGGCCTCGAACCCCAGGTCGGCAGTGTCAACGAGATGTCCCTTGAAGCGCTCACCCGCGTGATAGAGCAATCCCTGGGAGACTGGCAGGCCTTCACGCTGCCCGCAGCGCCCGCCGCGGCGCCGGAGCGCGCCACGCAATGAAGCCCCTGATCCTTGCCGCTGCGCTGCTGGCCGGCGGAGCGGCCCTGGCCCAGGCCCCGGCGGCCCGACCGGCGCCGCCCAAGCCGGCGGCGCTGTCCCTCGAGCAGCAGGACATCCGGGCCCAGCTCGCCCCGCGCAATTACACCACCCTGGCCGCCGAGATCGGCGCCAAGGTCAGCCGCATCACCGTCAAGCCCGGCCAGGCCTTCAAGGCGGGCCAGATGCTGGTGAGCTTCGACTGCTCCCTGCAGAACGCCCAGCGGGCCCGGGCCGAGGCGGAGTTGGAAGGCGCCCGCAAGACCCACGCGGTCAACAAGCGCCTGCAGGAGCTGGACGCCGTCGGCAAGCTCGAATACGCCACCTCCGAGCAGGCCACCCTCAAGGCGCGCGCCGAACTCGACTACGCCAATGCCACCCTCGCCAAGTGCCGGATCGTCGCCCCGTTCTCGGGCCGCGTCGCCGAGCAGAAGGCCCGCGAGCAGCAGTTCGTGCAGGCCGGCCAGCCCTTGCTCGAGATCCTTGACGACAGCAGCCTGGAGCTGGACTTCATCGTTCCCTCCAAATGGCTCGCCTGGCTCAAGGTCGGCCAGGGCTTCAAGGTGGCCATCGACGAAAACGGCCAGAGCTACCCGGCCAAGGTCACCCGGTTGGGCGCCCGTATCGATCCCGTCAGTCAATCGGTCACCGTCGCCGCCGTGATCGACGGCCACTTCTCCGAACTGATCGCAGGCATGAGCGGCCGCGTGCTGCTCGC
>WBTZ01000064.1 GCA_009026175.1 Zoogloea sp.
CCCCCAGCCGGGCGGTGAACCAGAAGTTGCTCCCCTTCCCCGGTACGCTGCTGGCACCGGCCTCGCCCCCCATCAGGCCCGCCAGCCGGCGGGTGATCGCCAGGCCAAGCCCGGTGCCCCCGAAGCGCCGCGTATTGGAGGCGTCGAGTTGCTCGAAGGCCTGGAACAGGCGGGGGAGGAATTCAGGCAGCACACCGATGCCGCTGTCCGTCACCTCGGCCTTGAGACACAGGCGGTCGGCCTCCCGGGCCACCACCGAGACACGCAGCGCGACCGTCCCCGACTCGGTGAACTTCACCGCATTGCTGGCCAGGTTGAGCAAGGCCTGAGTGAGGCGTGTGGCATCGCCCTTGAGCATGTGGAGCAGGCTGTCGCACTCGACCAGGAGCTTCAGGCCCTTGGCCTGGGCCCGGTCCTGGATCATGGTGGCCACGTTGCCGACCAGGGTCTCCAGGGCGAACTCCTCCTCCTCCAGCATGAACTTGTCGGCTTCGATCTTGGACAGGTCGAGGATGTCGTTGATCACTGCCAGCAGGTGCTCGGCCGCCGTGTCGATCTTGGCCAGCTTGTCCGCCTGGCGGGGGCTGACGCCATCCCGCTTCATGATACGTGCCATGCCCAGCACTGCGTTGAGCGGCGTACGGATCTCGTGGCTCATGTTGGCCAGGAAGGCACTCTTCGCCCGGTTGGCACTCTCGGCCGCCTCCTTGGCCAGGGCCAGCTCCCGGGTGCGCTCCTCGACCAGGCTCTCCAGGTGCAGGCGATGGCGCATCAGCTCCGCCTCGTTGCGCTTCTGCTCGGTGATGTCCTGCTTGATGCCGAGATAATGGGACACGCTGCCGTCCGCGCGGCGCACCGGCGAGATGATGGCCGACTCCACGTAGGTCTCGCCGTTCTTGCGCCGGTTGCTGAGCTCACCGCGCCAGATCCGCCCTTCGGAAAGGGCGGCCCACATCTCGCCGAACACCTCGGGCGGGGTCTCGCCCGACTGCATGATGCGCGGATTCTGGCCGAGCACCTCTTCAGCGCCATAGCCGGAGGCTTCCTCGAAGGCTTTGTTCACGTAAAGGATGCGCGCCTCCAGATCGGTGAGCACGATGCTGCCGGGGCTCTGCTCGACCGCCGTGGTGAGGGTGCGCAGCTGCTCCTCCGCCCGCTTGCGCTCGCTGATGTCGGTGGAGATGCCGCACAGGGCGTAGATGCTGCCGTCGTCCCGGCGCAGGGGGATCTTGACCGACAGGTAGCTGCGGACCATGCCCGTGCGCCGGTCCAGGTTGGTCTCCTCGACTTCGATCTCCTCGCCAGCCTCGATGATCCGGGTGTCGTTGACGCGCAGCCTCGACGCCGTTCCATCATCGAAGAAATCCGCGTCGGTACGCCCGATGAGGGTCTCGCGATTGCAGCCGAACAGCGCCTGGACGGCGCGGTTGGCATAGAGGTAGCGGTACTCCCGGTCCTTGATGTAGATGCAGGCACCGACGTTCTCGAGGATGGTCTCGAGCATCTCGTCGCTCTGCCGGCGTTGCAATTCGGACAGGCGGAGCGGGGTGACGTCCAGGACGATACCGATGTAGCTCACCGTCCTGCCTGTGTCGTCCTGGACCGGCTGGCTGCGGCACATCAGCCAGCGGGGTGGCAGCTGCGGCGGCAGGGCAACCCGCCACTCCGCCTCGAAGCCCTCGCCGCGCGCACTTGCGGTGGCGACGATGCGCTCAACCCGTGCCCGGTCATCCGGATGGATCGCCGACCGCCAGGCATCGTAGGAGGGAGTGCAGGACTGGTAGGGCAGCCCATAGAGATCCCAGATCTCGTCCGACCAGTAATTGTTGTTGGTCTCGAGAAACCACTCCCAGGAACCGGCCCGCGCCGCATCAAGGGTCAGCCGCAGGCGCCGCTCGCTGGAACGCAGCAGCGCTTCGGCCAGGCTGCGCTCGGTCACGTCGGACACGGTGGCCAGCACCTGGTCCGCCCCCTCGATCCCCAGGCTGCTGAGGCTGATCTCCACCGCGATCTCGTCGCCGTTCTTGCGCCATCCGCTCAGGTGGCGCCTGGCCGCCAGGGCGTGGCTCCGCGCCGGGTCCTCCTGCAGCAGGTCCCGCTGGCGCCGATGCAGCGCCTGCAAGGCATCGGGAATCAGGACGTCCACGGACTCCCCGACGAGCTCCCCCGGCGCATAGCCGAACATGCGCTCGAGGGCCGGATTGACCAGGGTCATCGCCCCCTGGGGATCCACCACCACCAGCCCCTCCACGCTCGAATCCCAGACCCGCCGGAAACGGGCCTCGCTGTCGGCCTTGGCCTCCTCCGCCCGGTGCAGGTCGGAAACGTCAGTGAAGGTCAGCACCGCCCCCGCCGTTTCGTTGAGCTCGTTGAGGTAGGGGTCGATCTGCATCAGGTAGTGAAAACCCCGCTGATGCACGTGCTCGACCAGGGATGCCCCCTCGGTGACGACCTTGCCCACCCACTGGCGCAGGTGCGGCAGATCCAGGTGACAGGGCACGCCATACAGGAACTGGCCGATGTCGTTGGGCAGCAGACCGAAGACCCGCCCGGCCAGCGCATTGAAGCGGGTCACCCGGCCATCCCGGTCCACCACCACCAGGCTGGTGCGGATGGAGTTCTGGATGTTGCCCAGGATGGCGTTGAGCTGGGCGTACTCCAGCGTGCTGATCCGCAGTTCGTCGTTGAGGGTGGTGAGCTCCTCGTTGGAGGCCTGCAGCTCCTCGTTGGACGACTGCAGCTCTTCACTGGACGACTGGATCTCCTCGTTGAGGGACTGCAGCTCCTCGTTGGAGCGCTCAAGCTGCTCGATGACGGCCTGCAGATGCTCGCGGGTATCGGCCAGCTCCTGGCGCAGGCGTGCGATCTCGTCCGCAGCCACGGCCGGCGGCATGCCGGCGATCCCCTCACCGGCGGGAAGGTCCACCTGGACCGGGGTTTCCTCGAAGGAGATCAGGGTCACCCCCTCCGCCTCGTCCGATCCGGAAACGCTGCGCAGCATCAGGCGCACGCGCAGCACCCGGCCATCGAAACGCACCAGGGTCTCTCCGCCATGCAGGGCCTGGGCCTTCTCGAGGCGCATGCGGTAGCACAAGGCCTTCAACTCGCCCCGCAGCTCCGGGATGCACAGGGCAAACACGGAAAAATCCGCACGCTCGGACGGCAGCTCAAAATAACGCCGGCTGGCTCCGAAGAAATGCAGGGGCGCGAAGCCGGCATCCACCAGCACGCCCGGCGGCCCGTAGGCCTCGAGCATCATCTCGCGGCTGCGGGCCACCAGGGTCTGGGAACGCTCGGCGCCGCCCGGCTCGGGAAGCGCCGGACGCGCCAGCCGATCGAGACCGCCACCGATACGCAGGCTGCGGTGGGGGTGCCGCGTTGCCATGGCCCTGCGGCGATACAGTTTGACGGCAGGGTCGATGGCCTCGAACAGTCCGCCGGCGCCGCCCGCGGATTCGGACTGCCCGAGCAGGAGCAGCCCGGCCGGGTTGAGGGCGAAGTGGAAGGTCCGGATCAGTTCGGCCTGCTGCTGCGCCTTGAAGTAGATCAGGATGTTGCGGCAGCTCACCAGATCCATGCGGATGAAGGGTGGATCTCCGGTGAGGTCATGCACGGAAAACACGCACATCTCCCGCAGCACCTTGCTGACCCGCCACCCGCCTGCGTCGGGGCGGAACCAGCGGGACAGGCGCCCCCTCTCCATGCCCACCATGTCCCCCGCCGCGTAGAACCCGGCGCGGGCAAACTCGAGGGCCTCCTGATCGATGTCCGATGCAAAGACCCGCACCTCCTGACGGCCCAGGCGAGCGCCCAGCACCTCGGCCACGAGGATGGCGATCGAATAGGCCTCCTCGCCTGTGGCACAGGCCGGCACCCAGATGCGCAGGGGCTCGCCCTCAGGCTTGGTCAACAGCGCGTTCCGCAGGGCACCTGCCAGCACGTCGAAGACCTCCCCGTCCCTGAAGAAGGACGATACCGAGATCATGAAACACTGCTGCAGCAGCCCCAGCTCCTCCGGATGTGCCTGCACATGGGTCAGGTAGTCCACCAGCCGGGCATGGCCAAGGCTCCGGCTGCGCCGCAGGGTCTGGCGGCGCAGGGTGTTCTCCTTGTAGCGCGCCAGGTCCACGCCGGTCTCGCTCGAGGCGAGCGCCAGCAGGGCATGCAGGGCCGCCGACTCCTCGGCATCCCGCGCGGCGAGAAAGGTCTCGAGGCGGGCGTCCAGGTTATTGAGCCAATCGGCACACCATTCCAGATCGCCCTCGGCGCTCATGCCCAACAGCACTCCGCCTGCCGTGCGCAGCGCAGCGGCCCCCTCTCCGGGCATGTCGGCCCGGGGCAGGACCGCCACGGCCGCGGCCCCCCGCAGGCTGACCAGGGACTCGAGCAGGCGGTCGACGGCCGGGCGTGCGACAACGCCCGCCCCCTCCTGGAACACCTTGATGCCGTCCTCATCCACGATGATCTGATGTCCGGGCGGGCAGGCATGGACGCTGTCAGCGACCACGGACCGGTCATCGACCCCCTCCATCACATCCAAGCTACAGGCAGCCAGGGCCTCCGCCGGCAACGGTTCCGCCAGGATGCAGGCGAAGCGGCCCTGCCGGCGCAAGCGGGACAGCAGCTGCGCCACAAGGCCCGGCACATCGGCAAAACCGCCGATGATCACCAGGTGGGGAACACTTTCGCCGCCCTTCTCCTCGGGCGGATTTATTCTGACTCCCGTCATGGACAAGGAAGGGCACCGGGCTATGCAATGGGTAGCCAGATGGTATGCCGAAGCCCGCCGGTTGACCATGGGAACGCGCCGCTCCCAAGGCGGGCTACCCCCGGAGAGGTAAGCCCTTGCGAAACGCTCCGGGACGTTCCATGATGGAACATCCACCTACCCGGAGAGGCTTCCATGATTCGCAAGATTGCCCTTCTGCTTGCCCTTGCCCTCGGCTTCGCGGCCGGCGCCCAGGCCTGCGGCGAAAACGCCAAACACTCCAAGCCGGACATGAGCAAGCCGGCCGCCCCGAAGACAGGCACCTGACAGGAAAAAAACATATATAGAGGCGCGCAAGCGCCCTTTTTCATCACCCTGCCCATACCTACAAGAGGAGACAACCATGCACAACCGTACCCTTCGAGAGATCGTTGAGGGCCAGACCGTGATCTCGGCCCTGGCTGAAACAAGCGTCCGGGCCGCGGCCATCGCCATGGCCAACAGCAAGGTCGGCGCCATCGTCGTGGTGGACGACAAGGGCCAGTTGGCCGGCTTGTTCACCGAGCGCGACGTGCTGAACCGGGTCGTCGCCAAGGGACTGGACCCGGACAAGACGCCCCTGTCTGCAGTCATGACCAGCCAGCTGCAGATCGCCGCACCGGACAAACCCCTGTCCCATGCCCTGCACATGATGTTCGAAGGCGGCTTCCGCCACGTGCCGGTGGTGGAGAACGGCCGTCCGGTCGGCATGGTCTCCGCACGCAACGCCCTCGGCCTGGAGATCTGCCAGTTCGAAAAGGAACTCATCGAACGCGACCACATCGCCGAGATCCTTTAAGCCCGGGCAGTGCCCTTCCGCCAGTCACGCACGAGCCCCGCAAGGGGCTTTTGCATCTGGGGCATCCCCGCAGCGGGCGGTACAAACCGCCAGAAGCACGCCGAAATCGCCTAAAATCGCGTTTTCTCCTCTGCAGACCCCCATCCCATGTTTTCCGGAATCGTCGCCGCCACCGGCCGTATCCTGAACATCGCGCCCCTCGAAGAAGGCGTACGCCTCACGGTCGATGTCGGCACCCTTGAACTCGACGACGTGCAGCTCGGCGACAGCATTGCCAACAATGGCGTCTGCCTGACGGTCATCGCCCTGGAAGGCAACACCGTCCAGTTCGACGTGTCCCGCGAAACGCTCAATTGCACCGTGGGCCTGGCCGAACCCGGCGAGGTGAACCTCGAGAAGGCCCTGCGTCTGGCCGACCGCCTCGGCGGCCACCTGGTCACCGGCCACGTGGACGGCATCGGCGAGGTGGTCCGCTTCGACCCCATCGGCGAAAGCCATGAGCTGGTCATCCGCGCCCCGGCCGAGCTGGCCGGCTATATCGCACGCAAGGGCTCGGTCACCGTGGACGGCGTCAGCCTCACCGTCAACCGGGTCGAAGACCGCGAGTTCTCGATCAACCTGATCCCCCACACCGTTCAGGTCACCACCCTCAAGCGCCTGGCTGCCGGCAGCCGGGTCAACCTCGAAATCGACCTGATCGCCCGCTACGTTGAGCGTATGCAGGCCTGGCGCAACGTCGAACAGGGAACCCCCGCATGAGCGCACTTGCCCCCATCCAGGACATCATTGCCGACATCAAGGCCGGCCGCATGGTCATCCTCGTCGACGAGGAAGACCGCGAGAACGAAGGCGACATCGTCATCGCCGCCGAGTACATCACACCCGAGGCCATCAACTTCATGGCCAAGCACGCCCGTGGCCTGATCTGCCTGACCCTCACCGAAGAGCGCTGCCGCCAGCTGGGCATCAACCACATGGCGCGGGACAACCGCAGCCAGTTCAGCACCGCCTTCACCGTCTCCATTGAGGCCGCCGAGGGCGTCACCACCGGCATTTCCGCTGCCGACCGGGCGCGCACCGTGCAGGCCGCGGTAGCCCGCCATGCCAAGGCCGCCGACATCGTCCAGCCAGGGCACATCTTCCCGATCATGGCCAAGCCGGGCGGCGTGCTGATCCGTGCCGGCCACACCGAGGCCGGTTGCGACCTGGCCGGCATCGCCGGGCTGGAGCCCGCGTCGGTGATCTGCGAGATCATGAACGACGACGGCACCATGGCCCGCCTGCCCGAGCTGATCGAGTTCGCGCAGGTCCATGGCCTGAAGATCGGCGCCATCCGCGACCTGATCGAATACCGGGCGCGCACCGAGAAGCTGGTCGAGAAGGTCAGCGAGAAGACCGTGAACACCGCCCATGGCGCGTTCCAGCTGTCAGCCTTCGAGGACAAGACCTCCGGTGACGTCCACCTGGCCATGGTCTATGGCGACATCGACCCCGAGGTCGATACCCTGGTCCGCGTCCATGAGCCGGTCTCGGTGCTGGACTTCCTCGACCCGGCCAGCGGCCGCCACAGCTTCCCGGTGGACGCCGCCCTGAAGCGCATCGTCAGCCACGGCCACGGCGTGATCGTCCTGCTCTACCGGCCGCAGACCGGCCAGGACCTGCTCGCCCAGCTGTCCGGCGACCCGGTCGCCAACCGTCCGGCACAGAAGTGGGACCCCCGCCTCTTCGGCATCGGCGCCCAGATCCTCTCCGAACTCAAGGTCGGCAAGATGCAGCTGCTCGCCAGCCCCCGCAAGATTCCCAGCATGGCCGGCTTTGGCCTGACCGTCACCGGCCATGTGGCCCCCGACGCCTGAGCCCGCCTCACCACAGGATTTACCATGCCCCGTTACGACAACATCCCTGAAATCGCCCCCAGCCTCGACGGCAAGGGCCTGCGCGTCGGCATCGTCATGTGCCGCTTCAACATCGACGTCTGCGAAGGCCTGCTGTCCTCCTGCACCGCCGAGCTGCAACGCCTCGGCGTCGCCGCTGGAGACATCACCATCGCCACCGTGCCCGGCGCCCTCGAAGCCCCGCTGACCCTGCAGGTGATGGCCCGCAGCGGCCGCTTCGACGCCCTGGTGGCCCTCGGCGCGGTGATCCGTGGCGAGACCTACCACTTCGAGCTGGTCTCCAACGAGCAGGGCGCCGGCATCACCCGCGTCACCCTGGACACCGGCGTGCCCATCGCCAACGGCATCCTCACCACCGAGGACGACGACCAGGCCCTCTCCCGCATGCAGGTCAAGGGTGCAGACTGCGCCCAGGCCGCCGTCGAGATGGCCCGTCTGCTGAAGGCGCTGGCATGAGCAACGCCATCAAGTCACCCCGTCGCCGCGCCCGCGAGTTCGCCCTGCAGGGCGTCTACCAGTGGCTGCTGAGCCAGGCCCAGCTCACCTCCATCGAGAGCCAGATGGCCGAGGTCGGCGGCTTCGACAAGTGCGACCGGGAGCTCTTCCTCGGCCTGCTGCGCGGCACCATCTCCAACGCACCCGAGCTGCAGGTGGGCTTCGCCCCCTACATCGAACGTCCGCTCAACGAGCTGTCGCCGATCGAACGGGGCATCCTGCTGATCTCCACCTTCGAGCTGATCCATCGCCCGGAAACGCCCTACCGGGTCGTCATCAACGAGGCCATCGAGCTGGCCAAGGGCTATGGCGGCACCGATGGCCACAAGTTCGTGAACGGCGTGCTCGACAAGCTGGCAGCCCGCGTCCGCGCCGACGAGGTCGAGGCCAACGCCCAGCAACGTCGCGCCGCCCGCAACGGCAACCCGGGCTGATCCCGGCCCGACGCCGACGGTCGCCCGCATCGACGCGATGCCTTCCGAGTTCGCCCTGATCCGTCGTCACTTCACCCGCCCGGCCCGCCACACGGACCTGGCGGTAGGTGACGATGCAGCCCTGATCCGCCCGGCGCCCGGCATGCAGCTGGCCATCTCCACCGACATGCTGGTGGCCGGCACCCATTTCTTCGCCGATACCGACCCGGAAGGACTGGGCTGGAAGACGCTGGCGGTCAATGTCTCCGACATCGCCGCGATGGGCGCCCAGCCCCGCTGGGTGGTGCTGGCGGCCAGCCTTCCGGGCGCCGATGAAGCCTGGATCGAGGCTTTTGCGCGGGGCTTCTTCGCCTGCTGCGAGGCCTTCGGCATCGACGCCATCGGCGGCGACACCACCCGCGGCCCCCTCAACCTGTGCCCCACCATCTTTGGTGAGGTGCCCTTCGGACAGGCCATCACCCGCAGCGGCGCCCACCCCGGCGACGACCTGTGGGTGTCCGGAGCCCCCGGCCGGGCGGCCCTCGGCCTGGCCCACCTGCAAGGCCGGGCGAGGCTCGCCGCCGCCAGCCTGGACGACTGCCTCTCGGCCCTGCACCGCCCCCAGCCCCGGGTAGCCCTGGGCCTCGCCCTGCGCGGCATCGCCAGCGCCATGCTCGACGTCTCCGACGGCCTGCTCGGCGACCTGGACCACATCCTCGAACTGTCGGGCGTGGGTGCCGAGATCGACCACGCCAGCCTGCCCCTGGCGGCCCTGACGGCCGCCTGTGGCGATGCAGGCCGCGCCTTTCAGGCCTGCACCGCCGGCGGCGACGACTATGAACTGCTGTTCACGGCCCCGCCGGCAAGGCGCGGCGAGCTGATCGCCCTGCAGGACACCCTGCAGCTTCCTCTGCACCGGATCGGCCGGCTCACCGCCGACATCCGGCAGGTGAGCCTGTGCCATCCCGATGGCCGCCTCGAGAGGCTGACGGCCAGCGGCTACGATCACTTCGACCGCGGCGCATGAAACCCACGGCACGCTTCCTGATGTCCGACCCGGCGCACTTCGTCGCCCTCGGCTTCGGCTCCGGGCTGTGCCCCAAGGGCCCGGGCACCGCCGGCACCCTGGCCGGCTGGCTGCTCTACCCCTTCGTCAGCGCCGCCCTCAGCGACGGCCTCTTCGGCGGGCTGCTGCTGGCCTCCTTCCTGTTCGGCATCCTGGCCTGTGAAAGGACCGGCCGGGCCCTGGGCGTGGCCGACCACGGCAGCATCGTCTGGGATGAGATCGTGGCGATCTGGCTGGTGCTCTGGCTGACCCCCGACAGCCTGGCCTGGCAGGCCACGGCCTTCGTGATCTTCCGCTTCTTCGACATCGTCAAGCCGCAACCCATCCGCTGGGTGGACGAACGCACCCGCGGCGGCTTCGGCGTGATGCTCGACGACCTGCTGGCCGCCGGCTACACCCTGCTGGTGCTGGCCCTTCTCGTAAGGATCTTCGACTGATGGACGCCCAACTCGAAACCCTCTCGCGCATCGTCGGCGATCACTTGCTCAGCCGCGGCTGGCGCCTCGCCACGGCCGAGTCCTGTACCGGCGGCTGGGTTGCCGAAGTCGTCACCGCCACCGCCGGCAGCTCGCACTGGTTCGACAGCGGCTTCATCACCTATTCCAACGATGCCAAGGTGGCGCTGCTGGGCGTCTCGCCCATGACCCTGGCCCGCCACGGCGCCGTCAGCGAGAACACCACGGCCTCCATGGCCCGGGGCACCCTGGAGCGCACCGAGGCCGATGTCGCCCTGTCGATCTCGGGCATCGCCGGGCCCGGCGGCGGATCAGCCGACAAGCCGGTCGGCACCGTCTGCTTCGGCTGGGCGCGCACCGGCGAGGCGCCCCAGACGGCCACCTGCCGCTTCGACGGCGACCGGGAAGCGGTACGCCGCCAAGCCGTCGTCTTCGCCCTCGAAGAACTGCTCCGCCGCTACCGCTGACGGGTCCGTCCAGGAGAACAGGGCGACAAGGGTGGACCTCCCGCCATAACTGTATAAAATGACAGTTATGCGCAAGCATGCTCCGTACCCGGCATTGCGCGTCCACCCGCACGCAAACTCTGTGCCATAATCTCCAAAACCCTTTAAGCAAGGAATACGACACATGGATGACAACAAGGCCAAGGCCCTCGCCGCCGCGCTTTCGCAGATCGAAAAGCAGTTCGGCAAGGGCTCGATCATGCGCCTCGGCGACGGTGAGGTCGAAAGCGACATCCAGACCGTTTCCACCGGCTCGCTCGGCCTCGACATCGCCCTCGGCATCGGCGGCCTGCCCCGCGGCCGGGTTGTCGAAATCTACGGCCCCGAATCCTCCGGCAAGACCACCCTGACCCTCCAGGTCGTCGCCGAGATGCAGAAGCTCGGTGGCACCGCGGCCTTCATCGACGCGGAACACGCCCTCGACGTCACCTACGCCCAGAAGCTCGGCGTCAATATCGGTGACCTGCTGATCTCCCAGCCCGACACCGGCGAACAGGCCCTCGAGATCGCCGACATGCTGGTCCGCTCCGGCGGCGTGGACGTGGTCGTCATCGACTCCGTGGCGGCGCTCACCCCCAAGGCCGAAATCGAAGGCGAGATGGGCGACCAGCTCCCCGGCCTGCAGGCCCGCCTGATGTCCCAGGCCCTGCGCAAGCTCACCGCCAACATCAAGCGGACCAACACCCTGGTGATCTTCATCAACCAGATCCGCATGAAGATCGGCGTGATGTTCGGCAGCCCCGAGACCACCACCGGCGGCAACGCCCTCAAGTTCTACGCCTCCGTGCGCATGGACATCCGGCGGATCGGCACCATCAAGAAGAACGACGAGGTGATCGGCTCCGAGACCAAGGTCAAGGTCGTCAAGAACAAGGTCGCCCCTCCCTTCCGGGAAACCCTCTTCGACATCCTGTACGGCGAAGGCACCTCCCGCGAGGGCGAGATCATCGACCTGGGCGTGATCCACAAGTTCGTGGACAAGTCCGGCGCCTGGTATGCCTACAATGGCGAGAAGATCGGCCAGGGCAAGGACAACGCCCGCGAGTTCCTGAAGGCCAACCCGCACATTGCCCGCGAGATCGAGAACAAGATCCGCGTGGCCTGCAACCTGCCCGAGATGGCCGTCATTGCACGTGCCCCTGCGGCAGCGGCAGTCGAGTAAGACCCGGGCTGCCCCATGGCCGCCAGCCTGCACGAACGTGCCCTGCGTTGCCTGGCCCAGCGGGAGCACTCCCGGGTCGAGCTGGCACGCAAGCTGGACGGCCTCGGCAGCGAAGACGAAGTCAGGACCGAGCTCGACCGCCTGGCCGAGCTCGGTCTGCTTTCCGACGCCCGCTTTGCGGACGCATATGTAAGAGCCAAGGCCAGCCGTTTCGGCGCTTCCCGCCTGCGCATGGAGTTATCCCGGCGCGGCGTGCCGCCAGAACTGATCGGCGAAGCCATCGAGGACAACTGCGGCGACAGCGAACTGGAGCGGGCACGGGACGTCATCCGCCGCAAGTTCTCCAGCGCGCCGGCGGATCAGCGGGAATGGGCCCGTCAGGCACGTTTCCTTCAAGGTCGTGGTTTTTCCACCGAAATAATACGTAGAGTCCTGAAAGAACACCCCGGCGATGAGCCTGCTTAAAGTCAGCAACCTGCGCAAGAAGTACAAGGCCCGCACCGTCGTCCACGACGTCTCCTTCGACGTCGGCAGTGGCGAAGTCGTTGGCCTGCTCGGCCCCAACGGCGCCGGCAAGACCACCTGCTTCTACATGATCGTCGGCCTGGTGGCCGCCGACGGTGGCGAGATCACGCTCGATGATCAGGTGCTGACCCATCGCCCCATCCACCAGCGCGCGCGCCTGGGCCTGTCCTACCTGCCGCAGGAGATGAGCGTCTTCCGCAAGCTCACCGTGGCCGAGAACATCCAGGCGGTGCTCGAGCTGCAGAAGCTCGACAAGGCCCGCATGGCCGAACGCCTGGACGAGTTGCTCGAGGAGCTGGGCATCGACCACCTGCGGGACAGCACCGCCATCTCCCTGTCGGGCGGCGAACGCCGGCGCTGCGAGATCGCCCGCGCCCTGGCCACCGATCCCCGGCTGATCCTCCTCGACGAGCCCTTTGCAGGGGTCGACCCGATCGCCGTGATCGACATCCAGAAGATCATCCGTTTCCTGAAGGAAAAAGGCATCGGTGTGCTGATTACCGACCATAACGTGCGTGAAACCCTGGGGATCTGCGACCGCGCCTTCATCATCAACGCCGGCGAAGTCCTGGCCAGCGGACGGCCTGACGAGATCGTTCACAACGAGCAGGTTCGCCAGGTCTATCTCGGCGAGCACTTCCGGCTCTGAGGGCCACGACGACCCATGAAGCCAAGCCTTCAGCTCAAACTCTCCCAGCACCTGGCGCTGACTCCGCAACTGCAGCAGTCGATCAAGCTGCTGCAGCTGTCTACGCTCGAGCTCAACCAGGAGATCGAGAAGATCCTTCTCGAAAACCCCATGCTCGAACGGGAGGAGCCCGAAGGTGATCTCGGTTCAAGCCGCATGGAGACCCCCACTCCGGTAGCGCCGGCAGGCAGCGAGGCCGCCCAGGAGCGGGAACAGGAACAATCAAGGGAGGCCGACCGCGAGCGGGAGGCCGACCCGGACTTCGACAACTCCGGCGAGGCCGGTGAATGGCAGGCCGCCGGCAGCGGCAGCCAGCGCGACGATGACGACGACACCGACTTCCAGGAGTTCCAGGCGGCAGTGCCGTCCCTGCGCGACCACCTGGATTCGCAGATCGCCCTGACCCCCCTGTCCGACCGGGATCGCGCCCTGGTCCGCTTCCTGGTCGAAGCCCTCGACGACGACGGCTATCTCAGCCAGGATCTCGAAGACCTGCTGCCCCTGCTCCCCCCCGAGCTCGAATTCGAGCTGGACGACCTCAAGATCGCCCTGTGCCAGATCCAGAGCCTCGACCCTGCGGGCATCGGCGCCACCGATGTGGCCCAGTGCCTCGGCCTCCAGTTGCAGACCTACCCCCCCAGCGATGCCCGTGAGCTCGCCCGGGCCATCGTCGCCAACCACCTGGAGCTCCTGGCCGCCCGCGACTTCCTCAAGCTCAAGCGGGCCCTGCGCTGCAATGACGAAGCCCTGCGCGAAGCCCACGCCCTGATCCTGAGCCTGAATCCCCGCCCGGGTGCCCAGTTCTCCCAGGCCGACACCCGCTACGTGGTGCCCGACGTGGTTGTGCGCAAGCTGCGCAACAACTGGGTGGTCAGCCTCAATCCGGATGCCATGCCGCGGCTGCGCGTCAATCAGCTTTACGCCCAGATCCTGCGTGACAACCGCGGCGCAAGCGGCTCGCTGTCGAGCCACCTGCAGGAAGCACGCTGGCTGATCAAGAACGTCCAGCAGCGTTTCGAGACCATCCAGCGTGTCTCGCAAGCGATCGTTGACCGCCAGCGCCAGTTCTTCGATTATGGCGATGTGGCAATGCGCCCGCTTACCCTGCGGGAGATCGCCGAGCAGCTGGATCTACACGAATCCACCGTTTCCCGGGTGACCACCCAAAAGTACATGGCCACGCCGCGGGGTATTTTCGAATTCAAGTATTTTTTCGGCAGTCACGTCGCCACCGACAGTGGTGGGGCCGCCTCCTCGACAGCGATTCGGGCGCTGATTCGCCAGCTCGTGGGGGCGGAAGACAAGAAGAAACCCTTGTCCGACGCGAAGATTGCCGAGTTGTTAGGCCAGCAGGGTATCGTGGTGGCTCGGCGGACCATTGCAAAATACCGCGAGTCCCTCGACATCCCGCCGGTCAGTCTGCGCAAATCCATCTGACAGAAAGGTAACAGTCATGAACCTCAACATCACGGGGCATCACGTCGAAGTCACGCCGGCCATCCGCGAGTACGTATCTGCCAAGCTCGACCGCGTCATCCGGCATTTCGACAACGTCACCAGCGTCGGCGTGATCCTCTCGGTGGAGAAGCTGCGTCAGAAGGCCGAAGTCACCGTGCACGTCCGCGGCAAGGATATCCACGTCGAGAGCGAAGACTCCGACATGTACGCCGCCATCGACACCCTGACCGACAAGCTGGATCGCCAGGTTCTCAAGTACAAGGACAAGACCGGCGACCACGGCCATGACTCGCTGAAGCAGCACCTCGCCGAGTCCTGATCGTCCGCACAAGCAAGACCCTTTTCCCCGGGACCGTTGTGGCTATAATGCGCCCCAGTTGACACAACGGCCCCGGCGGCACCCGCCTCCGGATCCCGGAATCGCACTCCACCGGAAACCTGTATCGGCCCCGCCGACTGCAGGAGAATCCATCAATGAATCTCATCGCCAAACTCCTGCCTCCGGCCAACGTGGTCGTCGGCCTCGAGGCGAGCAGCAAGAAGCGTGCTTTCGAGCAGGCCGGATTGCTGTTCGAGAACAATCACGGCATCGGCCGCAGCACGGTCTTCGACAGCCTCTTCGCCCGGGAAAAGCTCGGGTCTACCGGCCTGGGTCAGGGCATCGCCATTCCCCACGGCCGCATCAAGGGCCTCAAGGACGCCCTCGGAGCCTTCATCCGGCTGGCCGAGCCCGTCCCTTTCGATGCCCCTGACGGACGCCCGGTCAGCATGCTGTTCGTGCTGCTGGTGCCCGAGCAGGCCAACGAACATCACCTGCAGCTGCTCTCCGAGCTGGCCCAGATGTTCAGCGACCGCCCCTTCCGCGAACAACTGATGAGCGCGCCGGACGCACTCGCAGCCCACGCCCTCTTCGCCCAATGGGGTAGCGATGCGCCAGACAACGGTAGCCCGGCTGTTTGACGACAACCTGGAACGCCTGAGGCTGCGGCACATCTGCGGCAGCCTCGACACCCGCATTTCGGTCTCGGAAGACCGCATCTGGCCCGCCGACATGGTCGGCCACCTCAACCTGATCCACCCCGACCGCCTGCAGATCCTGGGCTCCTCCGAGGTCGCCTGGGCACGCCGCCAGACCCGCGAGAAGGTCATCCACCACGTCCGGGAGATCCTCTCCTACGCACCGCCGGCGCTCATCGTGGCCGACGACGAGGACATCCCCAGCATCATCCGCACCCTCTGCGCCAACGAGGATGTCGCCCTGTTCGCCAGCCCCCTGCCGTCGGCCAACGTGATCGACAACCTGCGCAGCTACCTGTCCCGCAAGCTGGCGGAGCGGGTGGCCCTGCACGGCGTGCTGATGGACGTGCTGGGGCTCGGCGTCTTCATCACCGGGGACTCCGGTGCAGGCAAATCCGAGCTCGCCCTGGAGCTGATCTCCCGGGGCCACGGCCTGGTGGCGGACGACATCGTCGAGTTCTCGCGGATCGCCCCCACCGTGCTCGAGGGGCGCTGCCCGGAGCTGCTCCAGGACGTCATCGAGGTCCGCGGCCTCGGCATCCTCAACATCCGCACGATCTTCGGCGAGACCGCCTGCCGCCGGAAGATGAAGCTCAAGCTGGTGGTCCACCTGCAGCGGCGCCAGCCCGGGCAGGAAGACCCGCTGCGCCTGAGCCACGACATGGAACAACAACTCATCGTGGGCGTGCCGGTCCGGCGCGTGGTGCTGCCGGTGGCCGCCGGCCGCAACCTGGCCGTGCTGCTCGAAGCCGCGGTGCGCTCGACCATCCTGCTGCTGCGGGGCATCGACTCCACCCAGGAATTCGTCGACCGCCAGCGGCGGGCCATGGAGGAAGGTTTCTAGGCCCCCCAGCCGAGCCAGCACAACATTTAACCCGAAGTCCGGCGCCCTTCCGCGCTCCAACGGTCAACGCAGCGCAGGATGCGCCGTTTATGATGCTGTAGCAGTTCCCCTAATCGCCCTTACGAGGAGTGACCTGATGAAAAAACTGATCCTTGGCGTCGCCGTGACCCTGCTCTCCGCCAGCCTGGCTCCCGCGGCCATCGCCGCCACCGGACAGCAGAACAAGATGAAGGAATGCAATGCGTCCGCCACCGACAAGAAGGGTGACGAGCGCAAGGCGTTCATGAAGGAGTGCCTGTCTGCCAAGCCCGCCGCCAAGCCCACCCAGCAGGACAAGATGAAGTCCTGTAACAAGGAAGCCGGCGAAAAGGCCCTCAAGGGCGATGAGCGCAAGGCTTTCATGAGCAGCTGCCTGAAGGGCTGATGCCCGCGCGCTCAGGCAATGCCCTCAAATAGGGGCACCCACGAAAAGGGCCGCAGATGCGGCCCTTTTTCTTGCTTTGTACGCGCTCTCAAGCAAGAGCAAAGGCCACGGCGTCGGACATGTTCTCGGCCGGCGAGAAACCACAGCCGATGTGCCCCTTCTCACCGAGGATGAATTCATCCCGCTTGATGCACAGTTCGGCCCGCCCCTGTTCCAGCAGATAAGTGCCATTGGTGCTGGTGTCCGCCAGGTAGAAGAGCCCCCCACGCAACTCGATGCGGGCATGCTGGCGGGACACCCGGGGATCGGGGATCACGATGTCGTTACCCGTTTCACGCCCGAAGAGCAGCGTCGGATGGGCCGCATCGATGCACCAGCTGCGCCCGCGGAAACTCACGTTGAGGGTCTTGTGGGCCTGGATTGCATCCAGGCGCAGCTCGGCAGGCGTTGGCGGCGGGGCCTCACCCAGTTCGAGGGCAGGAAAGGGCACGCTGCCCTCGTTGTCCCCCAGACGCCCCAGCATACGGCGCATGGATGGCGAAAGGGCCTGGCCGAAACCCTCGGACACGGCAATGGTATCGGGGCTCTGGCTGGACACCAGCCAGGCCGCGAGGGCTTCCGGCTTCTCGAGCGCGCTCTCGGCGTCAGACTCCAGCACCACGCCGGCCCGCAGCACCAGCTTGATGCCGCTCATCGGCGGCAGCGCCCGGACGCGCTCGCGCATCTCCCGCGCGGCCAGCAAGGCAGAATCCGCATCAAGGAAACGCGCCACCACCACGTCCGTCCGGACCTGCAGGTCGGTCGCGGAATAAGCCTCGGCGCAGCGGGACATGCGATTCAGGCAACGCTCGACGGCATAGCCTGCCTCCGCCGCACCCAGCCGGACGGCCAGCCGGTCGCCTCCCGCGACATCGGCATACACGAGACTCGGGGCCTGGACACGCTCATTCATGCTTGCGAACTCCGGCAATACCTGGCGACCCGTCCGGGCCGGGACGGGTCATGGATGCTAGCCTTTCCAGATTCCGATCGGAATCGCATCGCCCACCGCAACCTCGGCAGGCAGATCGGGGGCGTCGAAAACGATGTCGCCCTGCTCCACATTTGTAGCACAGGAGACACCACGGAAGTCAAAGAGCTCGTTATCCGCGAGGTGCGAGGGCACCACGCTCTTGAGGGCATTGCCAATCGAATTGATGCGTCCGGGGAAACGGGCATCCCAGTCCCTCAGCATAGCCTTGATCTGCTTGCGCTGGGCGTTCTCCTGGCTGCCGCACAGGTTGCACGGGATGATGGGATATTCCATGCCCCGGGCGAAACGTTCGATGTCCTTTTCAGAGCAATAGGCCAGCGGGCGGATGACCACGTTCTGACGATCATCGCTGACCAGCTTGGGCGGCATGGACTTCATCTTGCCGGCAAAGAACATGTTCAGGAACAGGGTCTCGATCATGTCGTCGCGGTGATGGCCCAGGGCGATCTTGGTGGCGCCGATGTCTTTTGCAGTGCGGTAAATGATGCCCCGGCGCAGCCTCGAACAGAGCGAACAAGTCGTCTTTCCCTCGGGAATTTTTTCCTTGACGATCTTGTAGGTGTTTTCGGTGACGATGCGGTATTCCACCCCGAGGGATTCGAAATAGGCCGGCAGGACGTGGTCCGGAAAGCCTGGCTGTTTCTGGTCCAGGTTCATCGCCACGATGCGGAAGTCGATCGGAGCCCGCTCCCGCAGCGCAAGCAGGATGGACAGCAGCGAGAACGAGTCCTTGCCGCCGGAGACGCAGACCATCACCACGTCGCCGTCCGAAATCATGTTGTAGTCCCCGATGGCCTCGCCCACCTTGCGCTCGAGAAACTTCTTGAGGCGCAGGAAGGTGTTTGAATGGCGCGACTCCTTTTCCGGGACGTCTGCGGTCAGGAGATCGGCAACTGCCACTGCATGTTCCATGTTGTTCCAGTATTCAAATATTATAGTTCGTTCGGGTATCACCCCGTCCGAATCAAGTGTTAAAGAATCTATAGGTGGGCACTGCGGCCGCCGTCTACCGCCAGGATCTGACCGGTGATGTAGGGCGCTTCCAGCAGCAGGAAGACCACGCTGCGGGCAATGTCCGACGGCGTGCCGACCCGCCCCAGCAAGGTGTGGCGCACGATGGCGTCCCGCTCCTCCGGCGGGAACTGGCCGTCGTCCGGCCATTCGATGGCGCCCGGCGACACCCCGTTGACCCGCACCTCGGGCGCCATCTCGAGGGCCAGGGCACGGGTCAGGCCGAGCAGCCCTGCCTTGGCGGCGCAATACACCGGATAGCCCTTGAGCGGACGCTCCGCATGGATATCCACGATATTGACGATCCCGCCGCGGCTCGCCCGCAGGTGAGGCGCGGCGGCCTGGGCCAGGAACAGGGGCGCCTTGAGGTTGGAGCCCATCAGGTCGAACCAGGCGGCCTCGTCAATTTCACCCAGGGCCGTCGGGAAGAAGCTCGAGGCGTTGTTGACCAGCCCGTCCAGCCGGCCGAAGGCCGCCGCGGCCTGCTCCACCAGCCCCGCCAGTGCCACGCTGTCGAGCAGATCCGCCTGCAGGACCCGAGCCGAATCCGGCCGCCGGGCATTGAGCCCCGCTGCCAGCGCCTCGGCCTCCGCGCCAGAGCGACGACAATGCAGGACCAGGCGTGCACCGGCAGCATGCAGGTGACGCGCGATCTCGGCGCCGACACGGCGGGCAGCACCGGTGACCAGGACGACGGGAGCGGGAGCTTCGGACTTCATCTGTGCAGGAATGGGACATCGGCCAAGGGATTGCAATGATACGGTGCGCCGGCCCCGCCGGGACACCTGGCTGGGCGGGTAGAATGCGGGCTTTTCCCCGCGGCCATCCCATGAAGCTCCCCCAGCCCTCGCCTGAAGCCCTTGAACAGAGCGACCGCCTCGTCGCCCGGCTGCATTCGCTGATCGATGCCCAGGGGGGCTGGATCTCGTTTGCCACCTACATGGCCGAAGCCCTCTACGCCCCGGGACTTGGTTATTACAGTGGCGGCGCCCGCAAGTTCGGGCCTGGCGGCGACTTCATCACCGCACCGGAGCTCACCCCGCTGTTCGGCCAGGCGCTCGCCGCCCAGGTCCAGCAGGTCATGGCCCTGTCGGCCCCCCACATCATCGAAGCCGGCGCGGGCACCGGCCTGCTGGCCGCCGACCTGTTGCTCGAGCTTGAACATCGCGGCGCCCTGCCCGAGAGCTACGCCATCCTTGAAGTGTCCGGCGAGCTGCGGGAGCGCCAGTTCGACACCCTGGCCAGCAAGGCCCCCCACCTGGCCAACCGGGTCAGCTGGCTGGACGGCATGCCTGAGCGCTTCTCCGGCGCCCTGGTGGCCAACGAGGTGCTGGACGTGATGCCCGTCCACCTGATCGCCTGGCGTCCCGACGGCATCTTCGAGCGCGGCGTGGCCCGGGGTGAGGCGGGCGGCTTCGCCTGGGCCGACAAACCCGCCACCGGCCGGGTCGCCGAAGCCGCCGCAGCCCTGGAGATCCCCCTTCCGGAAGAGGGCGAGTACGTCAGCGAGCTCAACCTGGCTGGCCGTGCCTGGATTGCCGAATGGGCTGCGCGCCTCGAAACCGGGGCCCTGCTGCTGGTGGATTACGGCTACCCACGGGCCGAGTACTACCTGGCCAGCCGCAGCACCGGCACCCTGCTCTGCTATTTCCGGCACCATGCCCACGGCGACCCGTTCCTGTGGCCGGGGCTGAACGACATCACCGCCTTCGTGGACTTCACCGCGGTGGCCGAGGCCGGTTTCGACGCGGGCCTGGATGTGCTGGGTTATGCCGATCAGGCCAACCTGCTGTTCAACTGCGGAATCCTGGAATGCCTGGCGCGGCGGGCCCCGGAAGAGGGGGCGGATTACATCAGGGCCGCCAAGGCCGTGCAGCGCCTGACGGGCCCGCACGAGATGGGCGAACTGTTCAAGGTGATCGCCCTCGGCCGGAACATCGATCAGCCACTGATCGGCTTCCTCCGCGGCGACCGGCTCCACACGCTGTAGGCGTGGAGAGCCTCCGCCAGCAGCCCGTCAAGGGCCGGCAACGGAGGCATTCAGGCTATTTATTCCTGATAGCGGTAGACCGCGCTCAGGAAGGCATCCACGTCCGTCGGCACGAAGTGCCGCTCGGGCGTGCTGACCGGGATTTCCTGCAGACCAAGCGCCAGCTCGGGCGGCAGCGGGTTGGCATTGAGCACCTCTTCGCCATAGGCCAGACCGGGATCGTCCTCCGGGTCGGTATAGGTGCGGGCACCGCTTTCCATGTCCATGCAGATCACCATTTCGGCCTCCGTTCGGGGTGAGGGGAGCAGCCCCCCTGTTTAGCTTAACGGCGGCAGCCTTCGAAGGTTGAAGGAAACTCGGCCGACGCTCCAGGGAGTCCTCCCCGGAAACCTGCCTCGCGCGTGATTGAAGAATGGGCCAGCCCGGCGCGCCCGGCAATGACGAACTTCACAGCACCGGTTTATTTACGGAAGTATTACAGATCCAGCGTCTTCAACCAGGCCACGATGGGATCGGCGGCCCGCTGCCAGTCAGACTCCATCATCATGCCATGGCCCAGCCCCGGCAGAATGATCGAGTCCACCCCGTAACGCTGGGCCGTCATGCGGACCTGGTCAGGCGGAATCAGCACGTCGTGCTCGGCCCCCATCACCAGCATCGGCGGCACCTGCATGCGCGACACATAGGGCAGGTCGAACAGGGACATGTCCCAGATCGCCCGGTGGGATTCGGGCTGGCAGAGATGGTAGTAGCGCTGCAGCCGCTCCAGCTCGATGGCTTCATGGAAGAGCGCATGGCGCAGGGTTTCCATCTGCGGCTGGCCGCCGCCCATGATGCGGTTCAGATCCCCCAGCAGGCCCGGCTTGGAGAAGGCCAGGCCGAAGGCCGATCCCAGCAGGCCCTGCGGCGGCACCGAGGAGATCAGCGCAACGGCGGGAGCGGCATGCTTCTCCAGATATTTCTGGACCACCATGCCGCCCATGGAGTGGCCGATCAGCACCGGCGCGACCGGCAGTTTCCCGACCACCTCGGCCACGTCATCGACATAATCGGCAATGGAAAAGCTGTCGAGGTAGGCCCGCCCGCGGCTACCGCCATGGCCGGAAAGGGAAACGGCGTAGGCGGTATATCCCTTGCTGGCGAAATACTTCAGGAAATACTCGTCCCAGCACCATGCCCCCGCGTAGGCACCATGCACGAACAGCAGCGGCGTTTCACAGGACGGGTCGGACGGGGCACGACAGAGGACTTCCAGGTCACCAAAACGGGATCGATTCATGCGGAGGCTCCACATCGGGGAGCATCGGCGGAGGCGGCTATGAGGGCGAGGATCATGGGCTGTTCTGAGGTTATGGTGTTATCGGTACAAGGTACCGTACCCGCTCCGTGCGGCAAAGCACAAAAGTCGCCGAACCAGGCGCATCCGCGTTTAAATTGGAGGTTTGCACCCAGGCAGGTAACCGGAAATGCTCAAGTGGCTGCTCGCCATCGTCGTGATCGCCGTCGTATCGGGTTTCGGCTCCAGCCTCAGGACCCGGCGCTGGCGCCTGGGCCACCTGCCCGGCGACCTCCATTTCGACCTGTTCGGGCGGCACATCCACATCCCGCTGACCAGCACCCTCCTGCTTTCCCTGCTGGTGGGGCTGCTGATCCGCTGGCTCTGATCAGCCCTGCCCCCGGGGGAGCACTCACTCCAGCGGCGCCCGGACCGCAAAGATCACGCTGTCGAGCACCTGCCCTTCGGGTGACACCAGTTCGAGCGCATGCCGGCCGGCCACCGGCCGCCAGGCCGTGCGGAGGCCGTTGCTGCCTGTCAGCCGCTCCCCGTTGAGGCGCCACCAGGCCCCCGGCGGGGCATGCACGGCATCGAGCATGACGCGGTAGCCGGGGTCTTCGACGATGGCCATGGCGTCGACGAGTGCCCCGTTGAGGGGGTAGCTGATGCGCGCCAGGCTGCGCGGCGGGCTGACCCTCTCGGTTTCCGTTCCCCGGACGAACCACTCCCGGCGGGCATTCTCGAGGGGAGGCTCGAAAACCACCAGGCTGGACACGACCCCCGGCGGCGGCAGCGGCCGGAGCGGTGGCCCCCCCCGATGCAACCCGCGCATCACCTCGTGCCAGACCTGCCCCGCCGCCAGCGCGGAGCTCCGGCTCGCGGAGACCCACAGGGCCAGCGTATAGCGCTCGGAGAACCCGACCGCGATGGCATCCCGGCCATCCGGGGAGAACTGCCTGTACGCGAAGGGCGGGCCCGACCCGTCCTCGTCCGGCTCGACCAGCACATCACTGACGATGAAGGCCGCCTCGGGCCGCAGCAAACGCCTGGGCTGGCGCTCGCCGAAAGCGGGCAGCCAGCGCGGCGCCAGCCACTGCCCGCCACTGGCCAGGCTGCGATACAGGCCCGCCAGCTGCATCAGCCCGAGGTCCGGCGCGGCACCGCGCCCGCCGTCCACCTCGGCCAGGCGCAGGCGCTCGACCAGCCCCTCGCCGAGCAGGCGCATCAGGTTGGCGGCCGGGTCGGCCATGCTCTCCGCCAACGCCCGCCGCACGCTCACCCACATGCGCTCATCCGGCGTGGTGGGGGCGTGATTGGAGAGGGGCTCTTCGAGGAGGCTGGCGGCCGTCAGCAGACGGCGCTCGATGGCCAGGCCATACACGAAGGGCTGGAACAGGCTGCCGACCGGGCGGGGCATCTGGGCCTGGTCGCTCTGGGCTCCATCCAGGGCCCCCACGTAGGCCAGGATGTCACCCGACAGGTTGTCCATCACCACGCCTGCCGCCTGCTCGCCGACCCCGGGCTTGCGCAGCGCGCCCAGCAGCGTGCGCTGCAGATCACTGTCCAGGGTCGTCACCAGACGCTCCCCTGGGTGGGTCAGCAGCAGCCGGGCGGCGTGGGGCGCCAGATCCCAGCGCGGGCTGGTGGCCTGGCGGTCCAGGCTGGACTGGGCGAGACGCTGCACCGGCGCGCAAGCGGCCGGCGCCCCCACCCGCTCGGCCAGCACGCAGGCACGCCGCCCCACGACCTCGGGGCGGGCATTGGGGCCGCGCAGCAGGACGGCCAGGATCAGCGCTTCCGGCCGCCCCAGCTCGCCCGGCGTCTTGTTGAACAGCGCCCGCGACGCTGCATGAACCCCCTGCAGGTCACTCCGGAAGGGGGCCAGATTGAGGTAGGCCTCGAGGATCTGCTCCTTGGTCCAGCGGGCTTCGAGGGCCTGGGCGGCAAAGGCCTGGTCCCATTTCTGACCGATCGAGCGGCGCGGCATGCCGCCGCGCCCCAGGGCGAGCTCCGGGTCGAGCAGGCCGGCCAGTTGCATCGACAGCGTCGAGGCACCCCGCTTCCGCTCGTACCACAGGTTGTGCCACAGGGAGCCGGCGAAGGCCCGCCAATCCACGCCGGAATGTTCGAAGAAGCGCTTGTCCTCGGCAGCCAGCAAGGCCTCCTTGAGGGCTGGCGAAAGGCTGTTGAGGCCCACCCACTCGAGGCGCCGCACCGTCATGTCGAGGCGTCGCTCGGCGATGGGGGTGCCATCGCGGGCCAGCAGCACGGCAACCGAAGGCCTTGCCCCGGCACGCACTTCGGTGAAGGCGGGGATGGGGTGCACCGCCCAGGCCGGCGCGGCCAGGCAGCACATCAGGACAAACCAGGCCCAGGACCGGGCAGATGGGATCAGAACGAAGGACAGGCGCAGGCTGGGCATGAGTGGGCGGCATTGTATGCCGCGAACCGGCATGCCCAAGGAGGTATTACTGACGCTCTCCGGGGGAGAAACTGTCAATCTTGGTGTCCTTTTCCGATAGCCCGGCCTTCACGGCCGCCACCCGAGCCGCATGCACCGACTCGGCAATCTTCGACTTGTCCGCCAGGCCACGGGCGATGGCCCCGGCATCCACCCCACGCACGGCGGCCAGGGCATCGAGCAGGTGCTGCTGCTGTGGATAAGGCCTCGCCTCGAAGCCGGCCCGCCCCCGGGCATCGCAGAGGCAGGCGTCGAGCATGGCCACGAAGCGCTCCGGCCGGCGGAGACCGTCACAACGCTCGATCAGCTTGACCATGGTCTCCGGGCGCAGTTGCAGGGCCTGATGCACGATGCCGTGCTCGCGGGCCGTCATCAGGGCCAGGTCGCGACAGTCGGAAGGGCTCTTGAGGCGCTCGCAGACCTGGCGGGCCAGGCGCTCACTGGCGGCCTCATGGCCATAGTGGTGGGGCAGCACGTGGCCGGGCGTCACACCCTTGCCCAAGTCGTGGAGCAGGCAGGCAAAGCGGACCGGCAGGGGATGGCCGGCCTGCGCCGCCGCATCGATCACCAGCAGGGCATGGATACCGCAATCGATCTCCGGATGGTGCTTGGCCGGCTGGGGCACACCGAAGAGGCGATCGAACTCGGGGAGCAGGCGGGCCAGCGCGCCACACTCCCGGAGCACCTCGATCATGCGCGAGGGGCGAGCCTCCATCAGGCCCTTGGCCAGCTCCTGCCAGACCCGCTCGGGCACCAGGGCATCGACCTCCCCGTCCGTCACCATGCTCCGCATCAGCGCCAGGGTTTCCGGGGCCACCCGGAAGTCGGCGAAGCGGGCGGCAAAGCGCGCCAGGCGCAGGATTCGCACCGGATCCTCGGCAAAGGCGGGGCTCACGTGGCGGAACACCCGCGCGGCCAGGTCGGCCTGCCCACCGTAGGGGTCCACCAACTCACCATCGGGCCCGCGGGCCATGGCATTGATGGTCAGGTCGCGGCGCGCCAGGTCTTCTTCCAGGCTGACCGAGGCGTCGGTATGGAACACGAAGCCGGCATAGCCGGGCGCCGTCTTGCGCTCGGTGCGGGCCAGGGCGTACTCCTCCTGGGTCCGCGGATGCAGGAACACCGGGAAATCCTTGCCGACCGGCCGGAAGCCTTCGGCCACGAGGGCCTCCGGCGTCGCGCCGACCACCACCCAGTCCCGGTCCTTGACGGGTTGCCCCAGCAGTTCGTCACGGATGGCGCCGCCGACGCAGTAGATCTTCACGGGCGGTGCACCTGGAAGGCCGCATAACGGCATCGCTTGTTGGCCTTGCCCAGATAGCCCGGCGCCACGGCCTCGAGCGGGGTGGGCTCCCGCCCCCAGGGCTGGGGCGGCCCGTCCGCCACGTTGGGGGCCCGCATCGACAGCACGTTGTCGCGGCTCATCAACTTCACCGGGAGCAGCTCCAGGAAGCCCGCCTGCAGCATCGCCAGGCCCTCGGGCAGGGGCAGTACGGGGCGCCGGAAGCCGGTCAGGTCACCCACGTACTCCACCAGCTCGCGCAGGGTGTACTCCTGCGGCCCGGCCAGTTCGAAGGTCTGGCCGCAGGCATCCACCCGCTGCAGGCTTTCGGCTAGCACCGCCGCGACGTCTTCCACGTACACCGGCTGGAAGCGTGCCGTGGCGCCGCCCAGGGGCATCACCGGAAAGCGCCGGAGCAGGCTGGCGAAGAGGTTCAGGAAGCTGTCGCCCGGCCCGAAGATCACGGAGGGGCGCAGGATGGTCCACGCCACCTCGGGGCTGCCGGCGCGGATCGCCGCCTCCCCGGCCGCCTTGGAGCGCTGGTACCCGGAAGGGCCATCGGCACGCGCACCGAGGGCGCTCACATGCACGATCCGCCCGACCCCGGCCTCCCTGGCCGCGGCAACCAGGCGGGTGGGCAACTCGACGTGGGCGCGCGCGAAGTCGGGGCCGTAGGGCTCGCCCGAACGCGAATGCAGCACGCCGACCAGGCTCACCACGGCATCCACCCCGTGCATCAGGCGGGACAGCGCGGCCGGATCGAAGACATCGGCCTCCACGACCTCGGCGGTGGGCAGGGTCAGCAAATGACGGGCACGGTCGAGGCGACGGGTCGGCACGATGACCCGCAGGCCCTGCTGGACCAGGCGACTGGCCACTGCCGTCCCCACAAAGCCACTACCACCAACGACAAGCACTGTTTGAACGGGACTCATGACGGGATCCTCCAGGGTGGTTCTGATGACACAGAGTGGGGCAGGTCGAAAGAATTCCCGCGACCCCTCACCTTACTCCAGGCCCGCCCCCGGTGCCGGACTCCCCATGCCCATGTTCGAGGTATCCCCGTTGGTCGCGGCAATGGTACCGAGGCGCGCCTTGAGGGACGGCGCCCGCCCTTCGAAGAGCGCACCGTAGATCACCGCGTTGGCCATCACCTTCTTGACGTAATCGCGGGTTTCGCCGAACGGGATGGTCTCGGCGTAGATGGCGCCCTCGAGGGGCTTCGCGTCCTTCCAGCGCTTGGCCCGGCCCGGCCCGGCGTTATAGGCGGCGGAAGCCAGCACCGGGTGGTTGTCGAGCCCTTCCAGCACCATCCGCATGTAGGTGGTGCCGAACATCACGTTGGTGTCCGGATCCCGCAGCCAGCCCACGTTGTAACCCTTCATGCCCAGCTTGCCGGCGATCCACTGGCCGGTGGACGGCATGATCTGCATCAGCCCCTGGGCCCCCACCCCCGAGCGGGCCGCCGTCACGAAACGGCTCTCCTGGCGCATCAGGCCATACACCCAGGCGGTATCCAGATCACGGCTCTTCGCGTTGGGCTCGATACGTTCCCGGTAGGGCGCCAGGTAGCGGAGGCTGTAGTCGTGCTCGTTGCGGGTCTTGTCGGCGGCGTTGATGGCCCGGTCGTAGATGCCCAGCTGCAAGGCCATCTGGGCCGCCGCCAGCAGGAAACGATCCTCCCGGTTGCGCAGCGTCCAGTTCCATTCGCGGGTTCCTTCGGTGCGCATGTCGAGGCGGAACAGGGCCAGCGCCCGCTGCAGCCCGGGCGTCTGGCGGACCTGCTCGAGCTCGTCCGGGCCGATCGGGCGTGCCTTGCTGGGCAGGGTGAAGCTGCGCCCCTGCTCCTCGTCGGCGAGGATACTGTAGAAGGTCGGGTGGCCGCCGATCCGCTCGAACTCGCGCCGGGCGGCCTCCCGGTTGCCCGCCGCCTGGTAGGCCCGCCCCAGCCAGTAGGTCCATTCCGGCAGCGCCCGCTGGGTGGGCGACATGGCCTCGACCGTGGATCTGACGGCGCGCCAGTCGCCGGCACGCAGGGCCGCGCGCACGCGCCAGGCGGCCTGCTCCTCGACCAGGGGGGTATCGCCGGCCGCCTTGAACCACTCGTGCGCCTCGGGGATCAGCTTGGCCGCCGCCTGCCAGGCGATCTGACCCAGCGCATAGCCCCGCTCGGCGGGCGAAAGGCGCTCGTCGAGGCGTGCATAGCGCAGGTAAGCCCCCATCGGATCGTCCCGCGACAGGCGGGCCAGTGCGATCAGGGCCAGCTCGCGGCCCACCCGGGTCGCCGCAAAATTGACCGGCAGCCGATCCAGCCAGGTGGACGGATTGGCGCCCACCTTGTCCAGGTCGGAGGAAGCCGGTGCCTGGTCAGCCGGCAGCCAGCCGGCCACCGCGCGGGCGCCGCTGAAGCGCTTGACCTCCATCAGGCGACGCACCCGCCCCCAGACTTCATCGGCATTGACCCGGCCATCCCGCACCAGCGCCTGCAGCACCGGGACGCAACTGTCGGGTGTATCGAAAAGGGTGAACCACAGCGGGCGCGCTTCATCGAGGACCGCCGCATCGCCATTGGAGAGACGGGCCTGGAAGTGGTAGCAACGCAGGTCCTGTTCCGGCTGCTCCATGAACGGGAACTCGGCGGCGAAGCTGCTCCATTCGCCGCGCTTGCCGAGGGCCCGCAGCCAGTCGCCACGAAGCTTTTCAGCCAGCCAGCTCCCTGCCTGGCGGTCCAGGAAGTCTTGGATGCGGGCGGCATCGGCGTCGCCTGTCGGGCGCGCCACCAGGGACGCCAGCAACCAGTATTCGGGATAAGGGTCGAGCGCGTGTCCAGTGGGCGCGGCCTGTTGCAGCAGGCGGTTGCGGTCACCGCTGCGCGCAGCATCGCGGGCCAGCAGGATGCGCTCGTCCCCGGGGTCCCCGCCAGCCGGCATCGCCGCCCACAGGACTGCCGCCAGTACGGCCCACACGCTATTCTTCAACACCTTACGATTCGCCACGCTACGCCCTTATGCCTCTATACGCCCCGCCAAAATGCCGCCGGAGAATAGCATAGTGCCCCCACCCGCCCC